>DAOUGK010000130.1:0-7594 GCA_034429055.1 Anaerolineae bacterium
GGGTTTCAGGATCATCCCCTTCGGCGACGCGCAGGCGCTCGAAGACGCCATCACGCCCAACACGGTCGCGTTCATGGTCGAACCCATCCAGGGCGAGGCTGGCATCATCGTCCCGCCGGCGGGCTACCTCCGCGACGTGCGGCGCATCTGCACCGAACGCGACATTGCGCTCGTTACCGACGAAATCCAGACCGGCCTGGGCCGCACCGGCAAGCTGCTGGCCGAGGAACACGACGGCGTCGAGGCGGACCTGACTATGATCGGCAAGGCGCTGTCGGGCGGCTTTTACCCGGTCTCTGCGGTGCTGTCGAACAAGGAAGTGCTGGGCGTGTTCCAGCCGGGCGACCACGGCAGCACGTTCGGCGGCAACCCCCTGGCGTGCGCGGTCGCGCGCATGGCGCTCCACGTGCTGGTCGAGGAAGGGATGATCGAGAACGCCGCGGTGTAGGGCGGTTACCTGATGGCCGAGCTGCGCAAGCTCCACAGCCCGCACATCAAGGAAGTGCGCGGCAAGGGCCTGCTCGTCGGCGTGGAGCTGAATCCTGAGTCGGGCGGTGCGCGGCGCTTCTGCGAGGCGTTGATGGCGCGCGGCGTGCTCTGCAAGGAGACGCACGCCCACGTCATCCGCATCGCGCCGCCGCTCGTGATCACGCGCAACGAGCTGGACTGGGCGCTGGAGCAGTTCGCGGCGGTGCTTGGAGGGTGAGTTGTTGCCGCGGGGGCCGTGGTCTAGATGTCTGTCAGTCCCAGGCTGATCATCAGTGCTCGGTCCACCTGCTGGATCAGCGAGGGACTGAGCTGGCCGACTCGTCGTTCGAGCCGGTCCTTGTCGATCGTCTAGACCTGGCTGAGCAGGACCGATGAGGCGGCGGCCAGGCCGCCTTCACCGGCAGGAACACGCACTTCTGTGGGATAGACGCGCTCATTGAGTGACGTGGTCAACGGCGCGACGATCGTTGTGGAAGCGTAACGATTGCCCGTATCGTTCTGTATGACCAGAACGGGGCGGCGACCGCCCTGTTCGTGGCCGATGACGGGGTTGAGGTCAGCATAGTAGATTTCGCCACGACGGCACTGGCGGGCCATTGCGCTACGCCTCCTCATCCCATGGTGCGTTGTCAACGGCGGCTTCGTAATCTGCGTGCGCGAACTCCTCCGCAATCTGCCGATCGCGCTCGTAGTTGACGGTATAACCTTCCTTGAGCTGCTCTCGCAGTACAGACCGTCGTTGTTCAGCGAGGTAGCGTTCCAGTACCTGCCGGATCAGGCCGCTGCGGCTGGTCTGGTGCTGGGCAGCCTGCTCGTCGATATCCGCAAGCAGGGCCGGCGGCAGCGTAATCATGATCTTAGTGGAATGGACCGTCATATAGCACCTCAATCTATACTCATATCTATACTGCGAGTATATACTCGCAGTATCCTGCGTGTCAAGGGGGAAACAGTATGGACTTATTCAGCCAACCTCTTCGCCCTATCAACATCGGCCTGGAATCATTCCATGACAGCATGGCCGCGCAGGGCGCCAACCCGGTCGCCGTCGAATGGCGGCCGCCGCTGGAGGGCTATGCGGACCTGACGCACACCGCCGCGGGCGTGGACATCGATGCGGCCAACGCGGAGGCGTTCCGGCGCATCACGACGGGCCGGCCGCTGCTCGTCGGCATGGGTCGCGCAGCCGACGTCATCCCCGGCTTTGCGCCCGTGCGCGGCCGCCTGCTCATCACGCACAGCGGCCCGCCCATCGAGTGGCCGCGCATGTGCGGACCCACGCGCGGGGCCGTCATGGGCGCGCTCATCTACGAGGGGCTGGCCGAGACGCCGGAAGAGGCCGCACGGCTGGCCGCGTCGGGCGAGATCGAGTTCGTGCCGTGCCACCATTACGGCGCGGTCGGCCCGATGGCGGGCATCATCAGCCCGTCGATGCCGGTGTTCATCGTCCGCAACGAGACCTTCGGCAACCTGGCCTATGCCACGCAGAACGAGGGGCTGGGCAAGGTGCTGCGCTACGGCGCATACGGCCCTGAAGTAATCCGGCGACTCAAGTGGATGGACGCGGTCCTCTACCCGGCGCTGGCCGCGGCGCTGGAGGTGAGCGGCCCTATCGACCTGCGCAGCATGACGGCCCAGGCGCTGCACATGGCCGACGAGTGTCACAACCGCAACAAGGCGGGCACGTCTCTGTTCATCCGCACGATCGCGCCCGCGCTGGTGCAGGCAATGGCGGATCGTGCGGCGGTTGCAGACGTGCTGCGCTTCATCGACGGCAACGACCACTTCTATCTCAACCTCTCGATGCCTGCGATGAAGGCGATGCTCATGCCCGCCGAGGGCATCCCCGGCTGCACGCTCGTCACCACGATGGCGCGCAACGGCACGGACTGGGGCATCCGCGTCAGCGCGACGGGCGACCGCTGGTTCACCGCGCCCGCGCCCCTGGTAGACGGCCTGTGGCTGCCGGGCTTCACGGCCGCGGATGCCAACCCGGACATCGGTGACAGCGCGATCACCGAGACGGGCGGCATCGGCGCGTTTGCGCTGGCGGGCGCGCCGGCCATCGTCAAGTTCGTGGGCGGCACCCCGGCGGACGCGCTGAACGCGACGCTGGAGATGTACGAGATCACCCAAGGCGAGCACCCCGCGTTCACGCTGCCCGCCCTCAACTTCCGGGGGACGCCGGTCGGCATCGACGTACGCAAGGTCATGCGCACCGGCATCACCCCGCGCCTGAACACGGGCATCGCGCACCGCGAACCCGGCTTGGGCATGGTCGGGGCCGGGCTGGTGTCCGCGCCGTCGGGGTGCTTCGCCGCCGCGTTCGAAGCGCTGAAGTACTTATGACAAGGTGATGGGGTGACGAGGTGACAAGGTGATGTGGAATCGAAGCTTCAGCCGGTTACACTGTGAACGCCGGCTCACTCCCAAACCGGCTAAAGCCTCGACTCCAGTGCTCTCTCGTCGCTCGTGGGCCACTTGCGTCTGAGGATGCAAGCTCCTAACCTCTTCTCCTGTTCACCTGTTCTCCTCTTCTCCCGTTCACCTCTTCATTTGCGCGGTCGCGGAACTCATGATATATAGCGCATATGCACACAAACGACAATCGAAAATCCTTGCTGTTCCGCGTGCTTCTCCTCACAAATCTGGTCTTTCTGGCCCCTACCGCAGCGTATGCTGACCCGGTGGGGTCGCTGGCGTCCAAAGTTACCGCCCCAGCCGCTGAATTCACCTACACAGTGAAGGCCAACGACACGCTTTGGGCTATTGCCGTCGCGCACAACATTTCCGTTGACGTGCTGCAGGCCGCCAACCCCGCCCTCGACCCCAAACGCCTGCAAAAGGGGCAGGTCCTGGTCATTCCAGGCCAGGCCGACGCTCCCGCGCCGCAGACCGAGACCGCGACCTACACGGTCAGCCCCAACGACACCTTGTGGGATATCGCGATGGGCTACGGCATTTCGGTCAACGCGCTGATGGCCGCCAATCCGGGCGTGGACCCCCAGCGCCTCCAGAATGGTCAGGTGCTCGTGATCCCAGGCGCAGAAGGAGGTGCGGCAGGAGCCGCGCCTGTCGCCGACAGCACCCCCTACACCGTCCGGCAGGACGACACCCTCTGGACGATCGCCGCGGGCTTCGGCATTTCCGTCGACAGCCTGACCGAAGCGAACCCGGGTGTGGACCCGAAGCTACTGCGCGCGGGCCAGGTATTGACCATTCCCGGCGTGCATCCGGTCGCCGCGCCGGTGGCAGTTCAGGCAGCCGTAGGGGCTGATGCAGCACCGGCTCCGGCCGAACAACCGCCTGCAGAAGCAGCCGTGCCGGCTGAGGCACCCGTGGCTGCTGATGCAGCCGTGGCTGCTGATGCAGCCCCAGCCGAGCAACCGCCAGCGTCCGAAGCCCCGCCCCCTGCGCCTGCACCCGCCGGAATGCCGGCCGAGTACGTCGATGCGGCTAATCAGCTGCTTGCCCAGATGAACGAGAAGCGCGCCGCCAACGGTATCGCGCCGCTGACCTGGAATGCCGAGCTGGCCGCGGCCGCGCAGGCCCACGCCAACGACTGCGCAGCGCGCAACAAGGGCAGCCATGTCGGGTCGGATGGCGCACGGCTGCCGGAACGGCTCGCCCGCACTGGCTACCAGCCGATCACCCAAAGCGAGAACTGGGCCAACTCACGCAGCATCGGCAGCGCGTTCGACATGTGGTGGAACGAGCCGCCGGGCGCCGACCCCCATCGCCGCAACATCCTCTGGAGCCGCTATACCGAGATCGGCATCGGCATCGCCAAGGGCGGTTGGGGCTATTACGTCATCGCAGATTTCGGATCGCGTTGATTCGAGCTGGGCCGACACACAGGTCGGCCCCTCAGTTATTACATCATTACCCACCCCACCTGAGGAGGCTTCCTTCCCATGAAGATCCTTGATCTCACCATCCCGCTGGGCATCGCGACGCCGCCCTGGCCCACCTACGAGCCGCTGCAAGTCAAGTACTTCAAGCGGCTGGCCCCGAACGGCGCCAACGGCCAGGTCGTCACCCACTCGAACCACCTGGGCACGCACCTCGACGGCGAAATCCACTTCTTCACCGCGGGCAAGGACATTGCCAGCCTGGACATGGATTTCCTGGTCGCGCCCGCGGCGGTCGTGGACCTGTCCGACGTCTGCGGCGACTACGACATCTACACCTCCGAGATGATCGAGGAGCGTGTGGAGGTCCGCGAGGGCGATATCCTCATCATCCACACCGGCTATCATCACTTCGGCTGGGATCATCCCACCGCAGACGAAATTCGCTACATGGTCAAGCACCCCGGGCCGGATCGCGAGTTCTCGCTCTGGGCCAAGCAGAAGAAGCTCCGCTGGATCGGCGTGGACTGCGGCAGCGCGGATCACCCGATGAACACCATCATCCGCCAGTGGATGCCGCGGCAGGCCAAAGAAGCGAACGCGCACTTCCAGCGCAAGTATGGCACGACGCTCGAGGAACGCTTCGATGATTCGAAGTACCAGCTCATGCACATCGAGATGTTCCCCGACCACATCATCCATGCCGAATGCGTGGGCGGCGAGATCGACCTGCTCGTCAACCGGCGGACGACCATCGGCTTCTTCCCCTGGCGTTATGTGGACGGCGAAAGCAGCATCGGCCGCTGCGTTGCGTTCCTGGAAGATGCCGAATACGACGAACTGATGGCGAAGAAGGCGGGCCTGCCCGTCACCAAGTTCGGCGATGCGTACGACCCGGCCCACGTCGCGAGCATCAACGCGCTGTCAACGCGAGGCTAAACCGCTTCCACAGTGGAAACTGCACGGCAGACCTTCGAGGTCTGCGAGACCTCGAAGGTCTCGGCTGTGGATTCCACCCTGGAAGGAGTTTAGAAGCTAGAAGCTGGAAACTGGAATCCACCGCGCAACCACCTGCCATCTCTGAGACATTCAGCTTCCGGCTTCCAGCTTCCAGCATCCAGGAGAGCCGCCATGCAACGCTTTACTGCCGCCTGTGCACAATACGCGGTCGTGCCGATGGATGTCCGCGCGAACATCGACCGCGCGGTCGCGTGGACCCGCCGTGCGGTGGCCGAGAGCGCCGCGCAGCTGGTCGTCCTGCCCGAGACCTGCACCACCGGCTTCACGCCCAACATCGGACCGGAGGCACTGTGGGACCTGGTGGATGTCCTGCCGGGCCGCCTCTCGGAGGCCGCGCAGCAGGTCACCGCGGAGCTGGGCATCTACCTGGTGTTCCCGACCTACGAACGCGGAACTGAACGCGGGGTGGTCTACAACTCTGCCGCGTTGATCGGGCCGGATGGCAGTATTCTCGGCGTGTATCGCAAGACGCACTTGTTCCCGACGGAACGCGTTGCTAACCAGGGCTGGTCCACCGCGGGCACGGAACCATGCGTCATCCACACCCCCTTGGCATCCATCGGCCTGACCATCTGCTATGACGGCGACTTCCCCGAGCTCTACCGCGCCGAGGCCATCCTGGGTGCGGAAGTCATCTGCCGGCCCAGCGCGCTGCTGCGTTCCTTCGAGATCTGGGAGCTGACCAACCGGGCGCGCGCTTATGACAACCATGTGTATATCGTCGCGTGCAACGGCGTCGGCCCGGACGCGGGCGACAACTACTATTTCGGCCACAGCATGATCGTGGATCCCATCAGCCACAAGCTGGCCCAGGGCCGCGGGACACAGGAAATCGTCTTCGCGGAGCTCGACCCGGACCCGATCAAGCGCATCACCTACGGCGCGGTCAGCCCCATGACGTTCGACCATCTGCAAGACCGCAACCTGGTCGCCTATGGCAACGTCCTGACGCCCGCCCGCAGCCGGTTCGAGCCGGCAAAGCGAGTGTAAGGACGAAGGACGGGCGACGAAGGACCAATGACGAAGGACGAAGGATAGACGACCGTTCGTCATTCGTCCTTCGTCCATCGTCCCTCGTCCATCGTCACTCGTCCATCGTCCCTCGTCCATCGTCCCTCGTCCATTTGCGCGTTTGCACCCTTTGTGTGATATTACAGTTCGTAGGGACGCATCCCATCTACCCGCGCGCTCTGGAGGTGGTTGCCACACACAACCGACACCCCGGGAGCCTGGCACTCCCCTGCTCACCAGGCAAACTGTCCTTTTTTTCTTTGTTCCCCATCTTCCAGACAAAGGAGACCTGCTTCATGACCGCGCGAAGCGACAGAACCGCTGCGAAAGAGCCGAAGCCCGTCCTCGGCTACATGCCAGAAGACACCCCCCCCATCGGCGCCATGCTGAGCCTCGGCTTTCAGCAGGTGCTGACCATGTTCCCGGCCACCGTCCTCGTGGCTATCCTGACCAAGTTCGATGTCGGCGTCACCCTGCTGGCGAGCGGCCTGGGCACCATCATCGCCCTGCTCGTTTCCCGCCGGCGCATTCCGCTCTATTACGGCTCCAGCTTTGCCTACATCTCCGTCATCATCACCGTGATGACGCTCTACGCACCCGAATGCTATAACGATCCGAACACAGTGTACTGCCCGGACGGCGTGCGCATTGCGCAGGTCGGCATTCTGGGCACTGCGGTCATCGAAATCCTGTTGGGCCTGCTGATTCAGCGCGTCGGCAAGGCGGCGCTCGACCGCGTCCTGCCGCCAATTGTTACCGGCAGCATGGCGATTGTGATAGGCCTCGCACTGGCGTTTGAGGCGATCAAAATGGCCGCAGGCGGAGCGAGCAATGTGGGCGTGGCGTCTGTCAATTGGTTGGTAGCGTTCATCACCCTCATTTTCACAATTGCATTCTCTGTATATCTGCAGGGACGTGGACTGCTGGGCATGTTGCCGATTTTGATGGGCGCGATTGTGGGCTATCTCATCTCCATCCCGTTCGGCCTTGTCAACTTCGGGCTGATCGGGACCGCTGACTGGCTGCGCGTGCCCAACATCACCTTCCCGGCCTTCACAGACCCGCGCGCCTGGTCTGTCGTGGTGAGCGTCGCGCTCATCGCCATCGCCACCATCCCCGAATCCACCGCCCACCTGTACCAGATGAGCCTCTACATCGACCAGCTCGCGAAGGATATGGGCCGCAAGCCGACCTCCATCAAGAACCTCATCGGCCTGAACCTC
>DAOUGK010000131.1:0-4155 GCA_034429055.1 Anaerolineae bacterium
AAAACCCCACAGAATTAGGTTCCTCGCCCCGGCAAGCGAAGGCGCTGTCAATACGCGGCGCGGTCGAGCAACATGCGGAAGGCGGTGCGGAGCATAATCTTGAAATCTAGCCAGAGCGACCAGTTCTCGATATACCAGAGGTCGTACTTGGTGCGCTCGGCGATGGAGGTGTCCCCGCGCAGGCCGTTGATCTGGGCCCAGCCGGTGATGCCGGCCTTCTCCCGGTGCCGGTCCATGTAGCGGGGGATGCTCTGGCGGAACTGTTCGACGTACGCGGGCTGTTCCGGCCGCGGCCCGACGAGGCTCATGTCGCCCATCAGGACGTTGATGAACTGGGGCAGCTCGTCGATGGAGGTCTTGCGAATGAGGCTGCCGATGCGCGTGCGCCGCGGGTCGTTCTTGGTCGTCCAGCCGGGGCCTTGCGCCTCGGCGTCCTGGCGCATCGAGCGAAACTTGAGCATCTTGAACGGCTTGGCGTCGAGGCCCATGCGTTCCTGGACGAAGAACACGGGGCCGGGCGAGTCCAGCTTGATGGCGATGGCGGTGAGCATCATGATGGGCGAGGCGAACAGGAGGAAGGTGCTGCTCAGCGCGATGTCCACCCCGCGCTTGAGGGTCAGCTTCCAGCCGCGCAGCGCCACGTCGCGGATAGTCAGCAGCGGCAGGCCGCCCAGGTCGCTGATGGTCACTTCCGACGCCATTATCTGGAATACATCCGGGAAGACGCGGATGCTGACCTTTTCGCGTTCGGCCTGGGAGATGATGCCCACCAGCTCTTCGTGCGTGGCTTCGGGCAGGCCGATGATGACCTCCCCGATCTCGTGGTCCTCGATGATACGGGGCATATCCTCGATGGCGCCGAGGACGGGCAGGCCCATGACCTTCTCGGCCCCGGAGTTGGAGTCTACGAAGCCGATGACGGTGTAGCCGAGGTTCGGCGTGTGCTGAACCTTTTGCAGGATCATGCGCCCGACTTCGCCGGTCCCGACAATCAGCACGCGTTCTGAGCCGACGTTGCGCCGCTGGAGCGAACGCTGGATGCGGCTGTGGATGACGCGGCCCAGGCTGACCGTGACCATCGATGCGGCCCAGGCCAGCACGACCATCGACCGCTGATACTCCAGCCGGTCACGGAGGACAAAGGCGATGAACGCGACCGTAATCAGAGTGGCGACGGTCACCGCGCCGAAGATGCGGTACACCTCGTCGATGAGCAGGGCGGCATGGCGGCGGTGATAGAACTTGTAGGAGAAGAAGACGGCCAGCGTCGCGACAGTCTGGATGCCCGCCAGCAGCACGTAATCGCCGAAGGGGCCGATCGGCGTTTCGCTCGTCAGTCGGCGTATGACATAGGCAATGAAGAACGCCAGGAAGCTCATGGCTGCATCCACGAGCACCAGGCTGAGGGTGAATGCCAAACGCGGACCGCGCATCCCTGTCACCCCTGCGTTCGAGTCACAGCACGATACTGCCCACGTACGCGCCGCATGAACAGGTCCAAGCCGCCGAAGAAGTAAACCCCTCCCCGGATGAGCCAGTCCAGGTAGAACGGCGTCGTTGCCTTGTAGTGCTTCTCGTAAAAGATGGTCAGCGCCTTGTAGAATGCCACGCGTGCCCGGTAGGAATGCCGGCTGGCGGCTTCTTTGATGTGCAGCACCGTGACCTGCGGATTATACCACACTTCCCAGCCGCAATCGGTGATGCGCTTGGCCCAGTCCAGGTCCTCACCGTACATGAAGAACGTCTCGTCGAGGAGGCCCGCCTGCACGATGGCTTCGCAGCGCACGAGCATGAACGCGCCGACGACAGCATCCACGCGCGTGACCTCGTCCGGATCCAGGAAGCTGAGGTTGTAGCGCGCAAAACGGCGGCTGCGGGGGAAGAGGCGGTCCAGGCCGAGCAGGTGCCAGAGCGATGTCTCCGGCGTGGGGAAGGACCGGCGGCAGGCCTTGTCGAGCGACCCGTCCAGCCGTACTAGCTTGGGCCCGCTGACGCCGGCGCGGCCGTGCTCGTCCATGAACGCACACATCCCGGCCAGCGCGGTGGTCGGCAATACCGTATCGGGGTTGAGCAGCAGCGCGAAGCGCGGCAGCAAGGCATCCTGAGCGGGTGGACGGGTCAACGTGGAGGATGAGATATCACCAGTCGAAGGATGTCGTTCGCGCGCGGCTGCATCCTTCGACTGGCCGCCCGCCGTCATCTCGGTTGCATCGTCCACCCGCTCAGGATGCTCTGCATTGTGTGCGCCAAACCCGAAGTAGCGCAGCCCCTGGTTGTTGGCCGCGGGATAGCCCACGTTCTCGGTGTTCGCAATCAGATGTACCTGGGGGAACTCGGCGCGCACCATCGCCACACTGTCATCGGGCGACGCGTTGTCGACGACGCAGACTGCCAGGTCCAGGTCGCCGGTGCCGGCAAACACAGACTTCAGGCAATCCCGCAGCAGCCCGGAAGTGTTGTAATTGACGATGACGATAGCCAGGTCCGAAGGGGCGGTTGGTTGAATACTCATAGACCTTCCCGACCATTATAGCATGCACCGCAGAAAAGGGTCAATTGCTATGTTAAGCCGTTCATGTTAGAATGGCGCCAGGCAACTCGCAGCTACGCATTTGTCTTGCACGATGATGAAGCGCTTCGGAAAGGACACCTGAAATGAGGAATAAGGCACGGTTGGGTGGCCTTTGCGTGCTTTGGTTGCTGGCAGCACTCATTGGCGGGGCATTTGCTCCGCTGCCTCACTCCATGGGACGAGCCTACGCGCAGACTTGTTCCGAGTTGATCGTAGATGGCGGGTTCGAGGCCGGCGGAGCCTGGCAGCTCGGCCCCAGCCCCGTCACACCCCAATACGTCACCTATGCCAGCCACACCGGCAGTCGGTCGCTCGTCCTGGGCATCACCAGCGGCGCGAACATCGAGAGCTTCTCCTCCGCCCGCCAGACCGTGACCCTGCCCGCGGGCGCGGCACAGATCACGCTTTCGTTCTGGGCGTATGCGATGGCCGACTCGCCTGCCACCACGGACTACATGGAAGTCGTGCTGCTCAACGCAACGGGCACGACGATCCTCACCAAGCCCTGGCAATCGCACAACGACAGCCGCCTCTGGAACCGCTATGCCTTCGACCTGACCGCGTGGCGCGGGCAGACGGTCCAGGTGTACTTCAACGTCTACAACGACGGTCTGGGCGGCAGAGCGGCCATGTTCCTGGACGACGTGTCGCTGCAAACCTGCACCGGCCCGGTCAGCACAGGCACGCCGACCGGCACCATCACCCCGACCGGCGTCGTCACCGCGGCGCCGACGTTCACTCCCACGCCGACCGGCACGATCGCGCCGCCGGGCTGTACGGATCTGCTCCTCAACGGCGGGTTCGATGCGGGCCTTGCCAACTGGCAGCAGGTGGGCGGGGGCAGCAGCATCGTCAGCGCGCCCGATCCTGTGCGCACGGGGCCGAATGCGCTTCAGCTCGGCAGCCTGACGCAGAACCTCGTCGGGGAGGCCAGCGTCCGCCAACTGGTCACGATTCCGCCGGGCTATGCGCAGGTGACGCTGGAAGCCTGGGTCTACGAGCAGTCGCAGGATGTGACTAACGCCGACTTTCAGAAGGTCGAGCTGCTGAATAGCTCCGGCGGGCCGTGGTCGGTGTTGTCCTACGGCACGCTGAACAACGCGGCCTGGCGCGTCCTGACTTTCAACCTGACGCCGTTCAGCGGCAGCACGCTCTTTGTCAGCTTCGCGGTCAACAACGACGGGATCGCCGGCCGGACGGTCATGTACGTGGACGATGTACGGCTGCGCGCGTGCAATCCTGGCCCCGCAACCGTGACAGCCACCCCGACTGCCACGCGCACGGCGACGCCAGTGGGCGCGACAATGACCCCAACCGCGACACCCGTATCCGGGGTTACCGTCACGCCCAGCAGCACGATCCCGGCCAGCCCCGGCTGCATCCAACTGATTCAGAACAACGGCTTCGAGACTGGCGTGTATCCCTGGCTGCCCGGCAAGAACGAGTTGCCCGCACAGATTGTGACCGCGCCCTATCCAGGCGGGGCTTACGCCGTGGGGTTGGGGGCTCTCGCAGATAATATCTACAGCTATTCATCGCTGCGCCAGTGGATCCCCGTCCCCGCCTCACACCCGCGCGTCATC
>DAOUGK010000132.1:0-2046 GCA_034429055.1 Anaerolineae bacterium
ACGGTCCTCCATCAGCCTGAGAACAGAGACTCACAATCTTCGATCTGGAATGGCAAACCTTCAACCTTCAACCTGGGGCGAGCCGCAGCTCGCAGAACCTGTAACCGCCGCGGAGCCACAAAGAACCATGGTTGATATCGGACAACTCATCGTCGCATCACCGGAGATTCGGCACGGCCGGCCGCGCATTGCGGGAACAGGCGTGACAGTACAGCGCGTGGTCGGCTGGTACAAGCTGGGCCTGACACCTGAGGAGATCAGCGACCGCATCGGTCACATAGACCTCGCCCAGGTTCACGCTGCGCTGGCCTACTATCACGCCAATCGCGAGCAGATCGAGGCAGCCCTGGCAGCTGACGAAGCCGAGGATGATAGAGCCGAACAGGCATATCTCGCGCGTCGGCGGGCGGCCTGATGTTCAAGCTCTACATCTATAGCTGTAACCGCGGCGACTTCCTGCGTCTGCACTCGCTATATCTTGCAGAAGGCCGAGACCACGCAGGGATACTGCTCGCGCGCCAGCAGCATTACTCAATAGGTGAGCAGATGCGCCGCGTGCTCAAAGTGATGGCGCTGAAGTCGACTGCCGACATGCGAAACTGTGTGGAGTTTCTGAGCGCGTGGGCCTGAACGATCCTCGCCCCGTATCACCGCCGGTGATGATACCAAGGCTGTGTCATCTGCTCCGCATGGCCGCAGCCATCAAGCTCTTCGAGATGGGCCAGCTTTCATCCGGCGCCGCAGCGCGCCTGGCCGGCGTACCGCGCACCGTATTCCTCTTTCGCCTGGCCGACTACGGAGTCGACACCTTCAATCTGACCGCCGAGGACCTGAACCGGGAGACGCGCCTTGCCTGATGTGATTGGCAACACCTCACCCAAGGTGGAATCGCGCTTGCAGCACGGGACTCGTAATCTTCAATCTTCAATCTTCAATCTGTCATGGGTGCTCGTCCTCGCCGCCGCACTCTCCCTCTGGCGCTTCGATGCGTTCCAGTTGGGCGTGTACGGCGACGATGCGGAATACGTCGTGCTCGCGCGCTCCCTGGTGGACGGCCCGGCCTACGGCTACGTCAGCCGCCCGGTCCCTGCGCCGACCCGCTTCCCATTCGGCTGGCCGCTCCTGCTCGCGCCGGTGGTCGCGCTCTCCGGCGGCGAATACGGCATGCTGAAGATTGCCTCGCTCCTCTTCACGCTAGCCAACACCGCGCTCATCGTCCTGGGCTGGCCGTATATGGGCGGTATAGTTGTGGCTCGGTCGGAGACCGGCCACAGCCACCGCTGGAAGATGCTTGCCCTGCCCGCCGGCCTGCTCTACGCGACCTCCCCGCTCGTGGTCGACCACTCCCGCATGGTCATGTCCGAGCCCGCGTTCCTCTTCTTCGCGCTCGCGGGCCTGCTGCTGACCGCCGCGCGTGCGGCGACCGCACGGCAGCGCCTCCTGCTCGGCCTGGCGCTCGGCGTGGTCTGGGTCATGGCCGCCTACACCCGCACGATCGGTGTCACCCTCGTCGCCGCATCCGTCGCCTGGCTCCTCCTCCGGCGCCGCTACGACCGGCTGCTGCTGGCCGCACTCGCGGCCGCAGTGTTTGTGACCGTGCTCGTCGTTGCGACGCCGCTGCGCTGGGGCGACCTCTTCCAGGGCGGCCGTTACGTGACGGAACTCGTGTCTGAGCCTGCCGTCGTCGACGAGCACGACCTGCCTGCTGACCCGCCGGCCGGTGATGCGCCGGTCGAGACCCTGTCGCTGGCAGCGCGCGTCGCGTACGGCCTGCGTGGCTACGGCTCGACCACCGTGCGCGACACCCTCGTGCCCTTCATCGGCGGCCGCACCGTCGCCCGCCTGCTCGGGCCTGCCGGCCTCGGCTGGCTGCCCGCCCTCGCCTCCGCCGTCATCCTGCTCGCCATCGCCGCCGGCTTCATCGTCAGCCTCCTCCCCCCCGCACCGCCAAGCATCCTGAGCGGAGCGCAGCGCAGCATCCCGAGCGGAGCCCCGCCAAGCATCCCGAGCGGAGCGCAGCGGAGTCGAAGGATGAGCGGAGCCCCG
>DAOUGK010000133.1:0-7216 GCA_034429055.1 Anaerolineae bacterium
CCGACGAGCGGCTTGCCCGCAGGCCCCAGGCGCTGGCCCAGGAAGCTGGACAGCCCCGTACCGAAGATGGTGAGCGCGAGGCCCGACACGGTCTGGTCTGCGCGCAGCGAAATAGTCAGCACGGCGTGGATGAGGGCCATCAGCCCGCCGACGACCATCGCGACGATCACGCCCCACCAGAGGCTCTCTGTGTGATAGGCGGCTGCAAAGCCCGACACTGCGCCCATCAGCATCGTGCCTTCCAGTCCCAGGTTGAGCACGCCCGACCGTTCGGTGTAGATTTCACCGATGGTCGCAAAGACGAGCGAGGTTCCGGCGCGGATGGTGACCGCCAGGATGGAAGTAATCAGTGCTAAGTCCATGTCTGCGCTTTCAAAATGCCTTCAGAGCGGCCAATTATCCTGTAGGGGCGGCTCTTGCGGCCGCCCGCCAACGGCAGGTGCCAGACCTACCCCTACTGAGCCAAACGAGTGCGGATGAAGCGAATGCGGTACTGCGTCAGGATTTCGCCGCCGAGCACAAGGAACAGGATGATGCCCTGGAGCACGAGCGCCACCGACGCGGGCAGGCCCATCGTAATCTGAATCTGGTCGCCGCCGACGAGCAGCCCCGCCAGCAGGATCGCGACCACCAGCACGGCCCAGGGGTTGAGCTTCGCCAGCCACGCGACGATGATGGCTGTATAGCCGTAGCCCACCGTCACGCCCTTCTGCAGGCGGTGCGAGATGCCCGCGACCTCCGCCATGCCGGCCAGCCCGGCCAGTCCTGCGGACAGGAGCATCACCAGGATGATGTTGCGCGCAGTGCTGATGCCCGCGTATTTGGCCGCGGTCGGATTCTCGCCGATGACGCGAATCTCATAGCCCCACTTGGTGCGCGAGAGGACGAGCCAGATGAACACCGCGGCGACGATGGCAATGAGCAGGCCCAGGTGCACGCGTGTATTGGCGAGGCGCGGCAGCCAGGCCACCTCGGGGAATTCGGCTGTGCCGGGGAAGCCGTAGCCCTGCGGGTCCTTCCAGGGACCGTAAAACAGGTGCTCGATCCATAGGATGGCGATATAGTTCATCATCAGCGTCGTGATGATCTCGTTGACGCCGACCCAGGCCTTGAGCAGCGCGGGGATGATGCCCCACGCCGCGCCCGCGATGAACCCCGCCACAATCACCAGGGGTAGCGCCAGCCCCGGCGGCACGTAGGGCACGATGAACAGGGCTGTGCCCGCGGCGGCAAACGCGCCCATCGCGAGCTGCCCTTCCGCGCCGATGTTCCAGAACAACATGCGGAATGCGATGGACACGCCCAAGCCGGTCAGCATCAGCGGAATGGCCTTGACGAGGGTCTCGGAGACCGCGTAGCGCGTGCCGAATGCGCCGATGAGCATGGCCCGGTAGGTCTCGAATGGGTTGGCTCCGGCCAGCGCCAGCAGGATGCCGCCGAGCACCAGCGCCAGGACCAGCGAGAGGATCGGGACCGCGAACGCGGCCGCGCGGGAGCGTTCGAGCCGCTTCTCAATCCGTAGGGTCATACGTCCTTCCCTGCCATCATCAAGCCGATGTGGCCGATATCGGCATTGTCCGCGGCGACCGTGCCCATCAGCCGGCCATCGTACATCACCGCAATCCTGTCGCTGACCGCGAGCAGCTCGTCCAGGTCCTCGGAAATCAGCAGGATGGCTGCACCCGCGTTGCGCTGATCGATCAACAGCTTGCGCACTGACTCCGTGGCGCCGACATCCAGCCCGCGCGTCGGGTGGACTGCCACGAGCAGGGGCGCACGCTTGCCGGAGCCGTTGCCGTGTCCGGTGCCCGCGGTGATCTCGCGGGCCAGGATGACGCGCTGGAGGTTGCCGCCGGAGAGCAGCCGCACGGGGGTGTTTGCGCTCGGCGCGCTGATGCCGAACCGCTGAATCAGGTCGCGCACGTACGCGCTGATGGCCGGCCGGCTGAGGAAGGCCCCGCGCGCCAGCGGCGCCTGCCGGTAGTCCTTCAGGATCGTGTTATCGGTGATCGACAGGTTGCCGACCAGCCCCATGCCCAACCGGTCTTCCGGCACATGGCTGACGCCGCCCTCGATCATACGCCGCGGGGAGTTGTTGGTGACGGCCGCGCCGTGCAGGCGGATGCTGCCGCTGCGCGCCTTGCGCAGCCCCGTCACGACCTCCGCCAGTTCGCGCTGGCCGTTGCCCGCGACCCCTGCGATGCCCAGGATTTCGCTGGCACGAATCTCCAGCGCCAGGTCACGCAGGGCGGGCAGGCCCTTGTCGTTCAGCGCATTGAGGCCCAGCACCTCCAGCACGACATCGCCCGGCGGGCAGCACGCCTTGTCCGTGGTGAAGAGGACCTCGCGGCCGACCATCATGCGCGCAAGCTCCGCATCGTTGGTCTGGCCCGGCGCGAGCGACCCGACGACGCGGCCGCCACGCAGCACCGTGACGCGGTGCGCCGCGTTGAAGACTTCGCTCAGCTTGTGGGTGATGAAGATGACGGCCTTGCCCTCGGCGGCCAGGTGGCGGACCGTCTCGTAGAGCTGTTCGGCCTCCTGCGGGGTCAGAACGGCGGTCGGCTCATCGAGGATGAGGATGTCGGCGCCGTGATAAAGCGCCTTCAGGATTTCGACGCGCTGCTGCTCACCGACGGAGAGCTGCCAGATTTGCGCGTTCGGGTCGACGGCCATGCCGTAACGCTCGGCCATCGCGGCAATCTTCTGCGCCACACCGGCCATATCGAGCCAGAAACGCGGCTCATCCAATCCGAGAATGATATTTTCCGCGACGGTCTGCGACTCGACCAGCATAAAGTGCTGGTGCACCATGCCGATGCCGTGAGCGATGGCGTCGCGCGGGGAACGGAAGGTGACAGGCTTACCGTGTATGAGGATTTGCCCTTCATCGGCGCGGTATAACCCGGCCAGGATGTTCATCAGGGTGCTCTTGCCCGCGCCATTTTCGCCGAGCAAGGCGTGGATTTCACCGGCCGCCACACGCAGTTCAACCTGGTCGTTTGCCAGTACGCCGGGGAAGCGTTTGACGATGCCGCGCATTTCGACGGCGGGCGGATTTTCGGCCACGGGGGGCTCCTGTTTGAATAGGTCAGCCACAGAGGTCACAGAGGCAACAGAGGAGTTTTACTGTCACGGGTTTTCCAGGTTTGCACTGATAGTCCTCATAAGGGTCTTCAATCAGCGCCGATCCGTGGCAGATACCTGCTCTCTGTTTTCTCTGTGCTCTCTGTGGCTATCTCCGTCGTCCGGTTATTGCGCGGGCACGCTGCCCTTGACGCCTTCGACCAGCCAGTTGAAGGCCAGCTTCTCTTCGTCGGTCATCGTGACGCCCGCGGCCACGCGCTCCGTGCCGGTGTTGTCCTTGAGCGGCCCGACAAAGACATCGAACTCGCCGGAGATGATGCGGGCCTTCTCCTGCTCCACAAGCGCCTGCACATCTTCAGGCACCATGTCGCCGTACGGCGCCAGCGACAGCAGCCCTTCCTGCATGCCCCACCAGACCGGGGTCGGTTTCCAGGTGCCGGCCGCGATCTCCTGCATGGCCTGGGTGTAGTACACGCTCCAGTCCCAGATGGGCGCGGTCAGCACGGCGTTGGGGGCCACATCCGCGGAGACGGCATTGTAGCCGATCGCGTAGACGCCTTCCTGTTCGGCCAGCTTGTCCGGCTCCACCGAGTCCGACTCGCGCGCGATGACGTCTGCGCCCGCATCGAGCAGGGCCTGGGCGGCATCACGTTCCTTCTGCACGTCGAACCACGCGTTGATCCAGATGGGCGTCACGGTCGCCTCGGGGTTGACCGAGCGCGCGCCCAGCGCGAACGCGTTCATATTGCGGATGACTTCGGGGATCGCGTACGGCGCGACGTAGCCGAGGCTGTTCGTCTTGGTCATCTTGCCCGCGACGATGCCCGCCAGGTACCAGCCCTGGTAGCCGCGGCCGTCGTAGATGCCCACGTTGTCCGCGGTCTGGTAGCCCGTCGCATGGAGGAAGGTCACATCCGGGAAGTCTTTCGCGACGTTCATCACGGAATCCATGTAGCCGAACGAAGTCGCGACGATGACGTTATAGCCCTTCTGCGCATAGTCGCGGATGACGCGCTCAGCGTCCGGCCCTTCCGGCACGGCCTCGCTGATGGCGGTCTCGATGCCCAGTTCCTCGGCCATCTTCAAGCGGCCCTGGTCATGGGCATAGCTCCAGCCCAGGTCACCGACGGGGCCGACGTAGATGAACGCGGCCTTGATTTCCTTCGCCTCAGCAGCCGCTGCCGGTGCAGCCGCGCCCGCGGGCGCGGCCTCGCCTTCCAGGGCCTTGCCCTCGCTCGGCGCCTCGCCCTTCACGCCCTCGATGAAGTAGTCCATGCTGAGCTTTTCACCGAGATTCATGCACTTGCCTGCACCCAGCAGGTCCACGCCGGAGGCCGACTTGAGCGGGCCGCAGAAGACGGCAAACGTGCCATCTTCCAGCGCAGCCTTGCGTTCCTCGACAAGCGCCTTGACATCGGCGGGCACCTGCGCGCTGAGCGGCGCGAGGTCGAAGATGTCCGGCTCGTCCTTCAACTGGCCGTAGTATGACTCAGTGGCATAGGTACCGTCCATGACGGCCTTGGTGATCTCGACGTACTTCGGGCCCCAGTTCCAGATCGGGCTGGTCAGGACAGAGTCGCCCACGAACTGCGCCATATCCGAGTCGTAGCCGATGGACAGTGCCTTGCGGTCCTGGGCGGCCTTTTGCGGCTCGGTCGTGTCCTGGTGCTGCGCGATGATGTCGGCATTCTGGTCGAGCAGCGCATCGGCAGCTTCTTTTTCCTTCACCGGATCGAACCAGGTCTGCGTCCAGACGACGCGCACCTCAGCGTCCGGGTTGACCTCGCGCACGCCCTGGGTGAAACCGTTGATGCCGCGGATGACTTCCGGGATGGGGAACGCAGCCACATAGCCGATGATGTTCGTCTTGGTCATCTTGCCGGCGACGAGGCCGCTCAGGTAGCGCGCTTCCTCGATGCCGCCGAAGACCGTGGAGACGTTCTCCGCCGTCTTGTACCCGGAGATATGGACGAACCAGGTCTCGGGGAATTCCTTCGCGACGGTGATCGTCGGGTCCATGAAGCCGAACGAGGTCGTGAAGATCAGGTCGTAGCCCTTCTGGGCAAAATCGCGGATGACGCGCTCGGCATCCGGGCCTTCGGGCACGTTCTCGATGTACGCGGTCTCGACGCCCAACTCCTGCTCGACGGCCAGGCGTCCCTGGTCCTGCGCCCAGGTCCAGCCCAGGTCGCCGATGGGGGCCACATAGACGAACGCGACCTTGAAATCGCTGCCTTCGGTTTCAGTCGCGGGGGCTGCGGTCGGCTCTGCTTCGGCTGCCGGCGCAGTCGTGGGCGCGACAGGCTGGGCCGGGGCTGCGGGGCTGCAGGCCGCCAACGCCAGCGAAAGCAGGACCAGAACGGCCAAGATGTTCCAAAGCTGTTTATGCATGAGTATCTCCTCCTAGAGTATGACCAGCTAAGTAGGGACCAACAGACTGACGGAATCGGGGAAACTGTATACGCTGCGGTGAGTATGCCGCATTTTAGCGCAGGTGTACCGCGCGGCGCAAATCAGTAGGGCAGAGATGTTGTCAAGGTGCGGCCTTACAACTCTAATCCACCCAAAGGGGCACGAACTCGAACTTGTCCACGTCCACCAACCCCTGGTCGGTCAACTTCAGATGCGGGATGACTTCCAGCGCGAGGAAGCTGAGGGCCATGAACGGGTCATGCAGTTCCGAGCCCAGGCTGCGCGCCGCGCCGATGACTTCGTCCAGGTGGCGGCGCACTTCGGTGATGGGCCGGTTCGACATCAGCCCGGCAACGGGCAGCGGCAGCCGGCCCAGGATGCGGATGCCGTCGGCCACGGCCAGCCCCCCGCCCATGTCCGCGACGGCCGCAGCTGCGGTCGTGAGCGAGATGTTGTCCACGCCTGCGACGATCAGGTTGTGATGGTCGTGCGCAATCGTGGAGGCGATGGCTCCGCGGCGCAGCCCCAGGCCCTGGACGAACCCCTTGCCCATCCGGCCGCTCGCCATGTGCCGCTCGATGACGGCCATCTTGATGATGTCTTGTGCCGCGTCGGGCACAGCGACATCGGATACGCACGGGATTTCCAGGATGCGTTTCTCGGTGATGAGCTGGTCCGGCACCACGCCGATGACGTGCGCACGGCGGCCCTCCGCCGGAATCGTGAAGTTGACGGTGTGCCAGTTGATGTTCATCGAGCCGCGCAGGTAAGACGGGCGCTCCGGCACATCCAGCGGCACGATCTTGCCGTTCTCCGCGGCGATTTGTCCGCCGCGGATGACGAGGCGGACGTTGAACTCCTGCGGGTCATCGAATACGATCATGTCTGCACGGTTGCCGGGGCGGATGCCGCCGCGGTCGTACATGCGGAACCACTCGGCGGTGTTGAGGGTTGCCATGCGGATGGCGGTGACGAGGTCCACGCCGCCCTGGATGGCGCTGCGCACCAGGTAGTCCACGCTGCCCTGATCCATCAGGTCGCCGGGGTGACGGTCATCCGTGCAGAAGCAGACGCGTCGTGCGTTGTCGGGCGTCAACAGCGGCAGCAGGTTGTGCAGGTCATGGGCGTTCGTGGCCTCGCGCATGAGGATATACATGCCCAGGCGCAGCTTCTCCAGCGCCTCATCCACGGTGGTGCATTCGTGGTCCGAGCCAATGCCGGCCGCGACATAGGCGCTGAGATTGGGCCCGGTCAGGCCGGGCGCGTGGCCGTCCAGGACGCGTGTCCTGAACGCCTCGAGCTTGTCCATGACGCCCTGATCTTCGTTGACGACGCCGAAGTAGTTCATCATCTCGCCCAGGCCGAGCACCCACGGGTCGCCCTGCAGCGACGCGATATCCTTCGCTTCCAGGTACGCGCCGGCGCTCGCCATGTGGGTCGCGGGGACACACGAGGGCACCATGATATACATGCTGAGCCGGCCGTATTTGGCCTGGTCGAACATATAGCGGATGCCATCCAGGCCGAGGACGTTGGTGATTTCGTGGGGGTCGGCCACGACTGCGGTGACGCCGCGCGGGACCACTGCGGCGGCAAACTGGCGCACGCTGACCATGGCGCTTTCGATGTGGACGTGCGCATCGATCAGGCCCGGCGCGAGGTAGCTGCCTTTCAGGTCGATTTCCTCCTTGCCCTGGTAGCCTGGCCCGACGCCCGC
>DAOUGK010000134.1:0-5061 GCA_034429055.1 Anaerolineae bacterium
CGGAGCAGGTCATGGACGGTTGCGTCGGCCACAGGCTCGTCCGTGTACGTGCGGACGCTGCGCCGGGTGAGAAGTGCGTCAAGGGCTTCCATCTTGAGTTGCCTCCTGGGTCGTTGGGCAGGTTGCGTCGTGGGCCGTCAACGAATGGCGCTGCGGCGGGCGTTTTTTATTATGGGAGCGCGGCCATCGCGAATACGCGAATCACTCCCGAATACACAAGTTTCCCCGCCGCGACGTGCGCGATTCGCGTATTCGTGGCGCGCCAGCGCATTCGTTTATCCGCGATGGCCGCGCTCCCAATATGAAACGCGCCCCGCTGCGGCGGGCACCGCGGCGGCATTCGTCGACGGCCCGCGGCGCAACCTCGAATTCCCGCGCCAGCTCTCCGTGCAGGTAGGCTGCCGTCGCGGTCAGCTCCGGCGTGAGCAGCGCGGCTTCGTCTGCCATGCTACCACATTCATAGGCTGCGTGTGCGCCCCGCGCAGGGCCGACACACAGGTCGGCCCCTACGGTCTGGCGCGGCCGCCGTGGAGGAAGAAGGTCACCACGAACACGCCATACAGCACAGCCGCGAGGATGGCAAACGCCTGCGCGGGCCGCGCGCCCACCGGATTCCAGATGAAGCACGTGACCGCCAGGCTGACCCACACGAGCGAGTGGAACCAGCGCAGCACGAACGCGGCCCAGGCCGGTCGCGGCGCGCCGCCGCGGGGCCGCGGCCAGGCAAAAAAATAGAGCGCCGCAAAGGCCAGGCAGACAAAGCCCCAGATGAACAGGTCGATGCCGAGCAGCACGATTCCCTCCTGAGACGATTGAAGATTAGCGTGAGGGATGATCCTCAAGCATTTCCGTTTTCAATATCCAATCTGTAATCTTCAATCTGCAATCTTCAATCGCTAAGGGTTCCTGTGTCTTCCCCGAAGCGCGCGAGGACCGCGGCCACTTCCGCGCGCGTCGGGACGTTCAGGCCGGTGCCGCGCTTCTGGACCTTCGCCGCGCCGATGGCATTTGCCAGCACGCCGAGCGCAGACAGCTCCAGTCCCTTGAGATAGCCGTAGATGACGCCCGCGGCCAGGCTGTCGCCCGCGCCGGTCGCGTCCACCGCAGGGACGGGATACCCGGGCGCAATCTCGAACCGGTCAGCTGCGATGAGCAGTGCGCCCGCCACATCACGCTTGACTACCGCCAGCTTCGGCCCTTCCTTGACCAGCGCCTGCCCCGCGGCCAGCGCGTCCCGCTGCCCGGTCAATGCGATGGCTTCCTTCTCGTTCGCCAGCACGACGGTTGCGAGCCCGGCGGCCTCCTTGTGCCAGGCATTGTCGAGCGCGGGGTTGCCCGGCCCGGGGTCGAAGAAGACCGGCACGCCCGCGGCCTGCGCCTCGCGGAAGGCTTCCAGGTTGGTCGCGGCGACGCCCGGCGTCTCGGCCCAGCCGTCGGCGAAGACAGCCGCGGCAGAGCGGATGACCGGGCGCCAAGCGTCGGGGAGGGCCTGGAGCCGCAGGTCGCCGTGATAGCCGAGATACGCCGGCTCCGCGCGCACGTCAACGATCACGCCTGCGACCGGCGTGCGCACCGCCGGACTGACAACCACGCCGGTGATGTCGATGCCCTCCTGCTGCAGGCCCTCCAGCACCGCCTCTCCGAACGCGTCGTAGCCCACCTCGCCCAGGCACGCCACTTGCAACCCCAGCCGGGCAGCCATAATCGCGGTGTTGCACGCGCCGCCCGGCCCCAACTCCATGTAGGACACGCCCACCAGATCGGTCGCATTGACCGGGAAGGCCGGGATGTGCATGACGAGGTCAGCGAGCAGGTCGGAAACGATGATGACGGGAGAAGAAGACATGGTTGGTTGGCTCCTGCGGCGAGTGATCAGTAATGAGTAACGAGTAAGGAGTAACGAGTAATTCGGGATGGAAGGGCGAGCGTCCAACCTACGCTTACTCGTTACTCTTTACTCATTCCTAATTCGCAATTCGTAATTGTCGACGAACGCTTCCGCGGTCAGCGGCGCGCCGGGCAGACCGAGCGCGGCGGCCAGCCGGACGAGCTGCGGCGGCTCGACCTGGGCGAAGCGCAGCACGTCGGCGCGGCTCAGCGTTTCCGCTGCAGGGCCATCCGCCTGGACCTGCCCGTCCGCCATGATGACGACGCGGGTGAAGTGCTCTGCGGCAAAATCCACGTCGTGCGAGATGGTGATGACCGTGCGGCCTTCCGCTTTGAGTTCGTCTACGATGGCGGAGATGCGTGCAACGCCCGCGGCATCCTGGCCGGTGGTCGGCTCGTCCAGCACGACGACCGGCGTGCGCATGGCGAGGATGGCCGCGAGCGCCAGCAGCTTGCGCTGCGACAGGTGCAGGTCATACGGGTGGCGGTCGGCCGCGCGCTCCAGCCCCACGCGGCCCAGGGCTTCCAGCGCGGCTGCGCGGGCTGCTTCTGCGCTTTGGCCCAGGTTCTTCGGCCCGAACGCCACCTCTCCAATCACCGTGCGCTCGAAGAGCTGGTCGTCCGGATTCTGGAAGACGTACCCCACGCGCTGCGCCAGTTGCGCGACGGTGTGCTCGCGCGTGTTCCAGTCGCCCACGGTCACCTGCCCCGCGGTGGGCCGCAGCAGCCCGTTCAGATGCTTGACGAGGGTGGTCTTGCCCGCGCCGTTCTCGCCCAGGATCGCGACGGCATCGCCCGCCGGGATGTGCAGGGCGATGCCCCGCAGCGCCTCGACGCCCGACGGGTAGGTGAAGGAGAGGCCGGTGATTGTTATGTCCATGTTTTCCCAAAATACGCCACCGCCTGCTCCAGCGTCACGGGCAGAGGACGATCGGCGGGTGCCAGGCCGCGGCCGGACGCGAGCTGCGCAGCCGCGGTGTAACGGGTCGGCGTCAGCCCGTAGTCGGCCAGCGCGGGGTCGGCCAGCACCTCCGCCGGCGGGCCGTCAGCCACGATGCGACCCCGGTCCAACACGATGACGCGGTCCGCGTAGACGGCAATCCACTCCAGCTTGTGCTCGGCCAGCACCACCGTCGTCTGCTCGGCCCCGCTGCCGGTGCGCGCCAGCCGGTGCAGCGTCTCGAACACCTCACGCGTGCCGACGGGGTCGAGCTGCGACGTCGGCTCGTCCAGCACGAGCACCTGCGGCCGCATGACGATGACCGACGCGATGGCGAGCCGCTGCTGCTGCCCGCCGGAGAGCGCATAGGGCGAGCGGTCGGCCAGGCCGTCCAGCCCGGCGAGCGCCAACACTTCGTCGATCCGCGCGGGCATCTCCCCGCGCGGCACGCCGAGATTCTCCAGGCCGAACGCCACTTCCTCGCGCACGGTGAAGCGCGCGCCGGTAATCTGGTTGAACGGGTTGGCGAACACCAGCCCCACCCGACCGGCCAGCGCGGCCAGCGAGGCCGCGGGCACATCCACACCCGCGACATGCAGCCCGCCGGTCAGCGTGCCATGATAGAAGTGAGGCACGAAGCCCGCGACCGTGTAGCAGAGCGTGGACTTGCCCGCGCCGTTGCGCCCGACTACTGCGCAGAACTGCCCCGCGGGGATGTCGAGCGTGACGCCGTCCAACGCGGGCCGGTCGGTGGCCGGGTAGGTGTAGGTCAGGTCTTGCAGCGAGACCATCGCCGGCTGAGAGGTCATCGCCGCCACCAGACTCGCAGGGCAATCGCGCCCGCGACCGCAGCAATCATGCCCAGGAGCAGCAGGGTGCGCGCGAGGCGCTGCGCGGCGGAATCGGGCAGGACGAGCAGGCTGGTCTTCTCGCCGGTGCGGGAGAAGGCGCGCGCCTCCAGCGACATGGCCCGCTCCTCGATGTCGATCAGGCTGCCCAGCACCAGCGGGATGACCAGCGGCAGGAGCGCGCGCATCCGCTGGCGTATGCCGCCCTCCGTTTCAAGCCCGCGCGACCGCTGCGCGTCGAGGATGGTGTTGGCTTTGGCCTGGAAGCGCGGCGCAATCTGGATGGTCGCCAGCACGACGTAGGTCAGCGCCTTCGGCAGGCCGTGCTGATCGAGGGTGCGCATGAGCGCATCGGGCCGCGTGGTCAGCGCCAGCAGCAGGAAGCTGCCGATGATCGCGAGGATCCGGCCCGTGCTCTGCAGCGCGAACAGCAGGCCCTCGCGCTTGAGCGAGAGCGGGCCGAGGCTGACGACCGGCGTCCCGCCCGTCCAGAACAGCCCCTGAATCAGGAACACGGAGATGGCGAAGGGCAGCGCAATCTTCAGCGCGCCGCGCAGCAGGTCAGGCAGGACTCGGCCCCAGGCAGCGAGCGGGAGGAGCACCAGCAGGAATACCGCGTACGGGCCCCACGGCCCCGGCAGCGCCAGCCCCGCGACGATGCAGAAGCCGACCAGGGCCAGGGTCGTGAGGGGGTTGAGCCGGTGCAGGCCGCTCTGCCGCGCGGCGTAAAGGCTGAAAGCGTTCGTCATCGCCCGGAGTCAGTCATGTTCTGGCGCCGACCGGCTCAGGCTTCCCAGGTCGACGCGACGGTGGTCGTGCCGGGCAGCTTGTCGGCCTGCGGGAAGCGCGCCTTGAACCGCACAGGCAGGGCCAGCACGATCAACCAGACGACCAGGAACGAAACGAGCTTGTCGATCGGGTCGGACACGATGCCCTGGCCGAAGGTCGCCTGCATGATGCCTGCACCGGAGGCGCGCAGCGCGGCGACAATCAGGTCTGTGCCTGCGCCGGTCACGCCGCCGAAGACGACCGCGGACGTCGGGGCTGACAGGATCGCAGCCACCACGCCGGTGATCAACCCGCCCGCGAGCCAGAGCCAGATCTTCTTGGCCCAGCCGATCAGGCCGAACACGCCCGCCAGCAGGCCGATGACCGCTGCCACATAGAAGAAGGGCGTGTAGACGGGGTTCAGTCCGCTCAAGCCCCAGATGAGGTTCGTCAATGCGCCGGTCACCAGCCCGGCCAGCGGTCCGGCCAGCAGCCCCACGAGCACGGTGCCGATGGAATCCAGGTAGATGGGCAGCTTGAGCAGGACGACGAGCTGCCCAATGGCAATGTTGATCGCAATCGCGACCGGGATGAGAGCCAACGTGAGCGTAGTGAAGT
>DAOUGK010000135.1:0-11397 GCA_034429055.1 Anaerolineae bacterium
GAGCGCCGCGGCGACACGGTGCGTGTTTACGACGCTGATGTGGAAGACCAGTCGTTGACCGACTTTCTCCACGAGTTCAAGCCGCACCTGGCTGGCATCACCACGAACACGCCCCAGGTCAAGCAGTCGTGGCGCACGGCCGCGGCCATCAAACAGGAAATGGACATCCCCATCGTCCTGGGCGGGCCGCATGTCAGCGTCGTGTCCGAGGAGCTGGACTTCGAGTCGATCCGCCAGCCGCAGGTTGACATGGTCGTGCGCGGCGAGGGCGAAGGCCCCTGGCTGGCAATCAGCAACATCGTGGACAGCTATCTGCGTGACCAGCCGGAATTCACTGCGCAAGGGCTGATGGACCCCGCGCTGGACCTGTTCCGCGACACGCTGGGCGTCAGCTACAAGACGGCCGACGGCCAACTGCACCGCA
The DNA here is from genome assembly GCA_034429055.1 of Anaerolineae bacterium. Lineage (GTDB taxonomy): Bacteria > Chloroflexota > Anaerolineae > CG2-30-64-16 > CG2-30-64-16 > MWBF01. The sequence goes on from DAOUGK010000135.1 coordinate 425, forward strand.
ACGCGGACGCGCCGGTCATCGCGGACCTCGACAGCCTGCCCTGGCCCGCGTATCACCTGTTCAAGATGGGCCGGTACACCAACCTCCAGCCCGCGACGGACGCGATCGACGGCTCGCGCAGCTTCTCGATTATGACGAGCCGCGGCTGCCCGTACCGCTGCACCTTCTGCTCGCAGAGCATCATGCCGATCAAGTGGCGCGCCCGCTCGCCGGAAAACGTCATCGAGGAATGGCGGCACCTGGTGCGCGACCTCGGCGCGCTGGAGATCGGCGTGCTGGACGACAGCGCCAACATCCGCCGCAACCGGCTGCACGAGCTGTCCGATGCGCTCATTGCCAACAAGCTCAACCATGTGCCGTGGATTTTCGTCAACGGCATCCGCGCCAACCTGGCAGACTATGACCTGCTGCTCAAGCTCAAGCAGGCCGGGCTGAAGCGCACCGCGTTCGGCGTCGAAACCGGCGATGAGCAGATGATCATCAAGATCGACAAGCACGTGGACCATGACACCATCCGCCAGGCATTCAAGAACGCGAAGGCCGCGGGCATCGAGACCATCGGCTTCTTCATCATCGGCCTCCCCGGCGACACGCGCGAGACCATGCAGAAGACCATCGACTTCGCCATCGAGCTCGACCCGATGATCGCCAACTTCAGCATGATGACGCCCTACCCCGGGACGATCGTCTACGAGCAGGTCAAGAAGAGCGGCCGCTTCCTGATGCAGGACTGGGAGGATTACGTCTTCTTCGATGCCAAGGCGCGTTACGAGATGGGCGACCTCACCGCGGAACTGATGGAGGAGATGTACCGCAAGGCGTATCGCCAGTTCTACTGGCGGCCCAAGTACATCGCACGGGCCATGCGCCGCAAGGACTTCTGGCTCAAGTTCGGGCGCAATCTGCGCATCGCCTACCGCACGGTGGTGCCGCGCAAGGAAAAGACGGAGCTGCGCCAGGCGATGGAGTCCTCGCTGCAGTAGAGGCTGCTGTGCCGCTGTGCGGCGCTGTGACATCTTGCATTATAGATAATCGTTCATGGCAGAGGCCGCCCTTTGCCATAAACCCTTCACGATAGGGTGTTAGGCTGGCTGCCTGGCGACTGAAGTCGCGGCTCAAGCAACACTCTTACGGAGGTCGTTCATGCGCGTTGCTCTCGTAGGCCCGAAATGGCACGAGATGGTCAATTCATATCCCTCCCTCGGGCTGGCTTATCTGGCAGCCATTGCCGAGCAGGAAGGCCATACCGCCGCGGTCTTCGATATGGGCCTGCGCCCGAAGCGGCCCGTGGCCGATGAGGTCGAAGATATCGTGGCATGGCGGCCCGACGTGATTGCCTTCACCTCGATGACCACCTCTTACCAGAGCGTCGAGGAGGCGGTCGCGCTCCTGAAGGCGAAGCTGGGGCCGCAGGTGCCGATCATTCTCGGCGGGCCGCACGCCACCACCCTGCCGGAATTGGCATTGCAGAACCCGCACATCGACTTCCTGGTGTACGGCGAGGGTGAGTATGTCTTCCGCGACTGGCTGCGCCAGATCGAGCGGGGCGACACCGATTGGGCGACGAACAAGGGCCTCTGGTACAAGGACGCAGAAGGCCGTGTGGTGGATGGCGGCGAGCGCGAGCTGATTCCCGATCTGGACGAGCTGCCCTTCCCCGCGCGGCACCTGTTCGACCTGCCCGCGTACCCGCTCTACGCGCCGACCGGCGAGCAGATGGTCACGGTCCTGACGAGCCGCGGCTGCCCGTACAAGTGCTCCTTCTGCTTCAAGGGCATCGTGGGCCGCACCTATCGCCAGCGCAGCCCGGAGAACATCGTCGCGGAACTGCGCCAGTTGATCGACCAGTACGGCGTGCGTAACTTCTACTTCATGGATGACCTCTTCACCATCAACGTCAAGCGGCTGGAGGCCATCCTGGATTACTTCATCGAGCAGGACCTCGACGTGCGCTGGCGCTGCCTCGCGCGTGTGGATCGGGTCACGCCGGAGCTGCTGCGCAAGATGTATCGGGCGGGCTGCCGCCAGATTCACTTCGGCATCGAGTCGGGCAACCCTGAGATCCTGAAGAAGACGGCCAAGCACATCGACCTGGACCAGGTGCGCCAGGCCATCGAGTGGACCGAGGACGCGGGGATTATGAGCAAAGGCTACTTCATCCTCGGCCTGCCCGGCGACAACGAACAGACCATGCAGGAGACCATCGAGTTCGCGGCCAGCCTGCGGCTGAGCGAGGCCATGTTCTCGATTGCGACGCCGATGCCCGGCACGGAGTTGTGGGAAGAGCTGATCCATAAGAACCCGGACACCGTGTATAATACGGACTTTACCAAGAGCTACTACTACAACTCGTACACCAGCGAGATTGCGCCGTTCATGAACGTCTCGGACGTGAGCGACGACAAGCTGAGCAAGATGGCGATCCAGGCGCGGCGGCGCTTCCTCGAAAGCAAGGAGAAGCGCAAGTACCTGCGCTACTTCGGCCCGATGTGGGGCGAGCGGCTGTATCGGGTGTCCCAGGTCGGTCCCATTCGCAACGTGGGCCGCAAGGTGCTGAACCTGGGCCTGTTCCCGCGCTTCCGCAGCTACCAGCCCAAACAGGAACGCGCGGCGTGGGAGTAAACCACCCACAATCAGAAACCTTGTGAAAGAAGCTCACGCAAAGCCGCAAAGAACAGCTATTTATTTGGCGCTCTTTGCGCCTTAGCGTGAGAGCCTTTTCAAACAAACTCTTAGGAACACGATGAGCAAGACGATCGCATCTGACAACGGCCACGGCGCCGAGCGCACCTTCCTCGAAAAGGTCGAGCTTGCAACGCGCTGGCGGCGCAACGAGATGCTCCGCCCGGCCAAATGGGTCGCGTACGAGACGGGCCAGACGAAATTCGTCCCCCCACCGGACCGGCTGTACATCGAATCCACGAACATCTGCAACCTGAGCTGCATCATGTGTCCAACGGGGCGCAAGGAGCAGGTGCGCAAAAAGGGCTACATGGACTTCGAGCTGTTCAAGTCCATCGTGGACGAAATGGCGCCCTGGGTACAGGCTACGACCCTGCACATCTGGGGCGAGCCGCTGCTCCATCCGCGGCTGTTCGATATGATCGCCTACTGTGACCGCAAGGGCCTGCGCAGCGAAATCAGCACCAACGCAACGCTCCTGACCGAGGAACGCAGCCGGCGCATCCTCGATGCGGGGCTGGGCGCCATCTACCTGTGCCTCGACGGTATGCGGCCGGAAACCTACGAGCAGATTCGCGTCAACGCCGACTACGAGAAGACCAACGGCCACATCCGGCGGTTCCTGGAACTCAAACAGGCCGGGGGCTATCGCCAGCCGTTCGTCAACCTCCAGATTATCGAGATGGAGCGCACGGTCGGGGAAGTGGATGAGTTCGTCCAGACGTGGACCCTGCCCGGCGTGGACCGCATCAACGTGAAGCCGTTCGACTCGTGGGCGGGCCAGGTGACGGACATCAACGGGCTGGCGCCTGAAGCGCCGCAGGTTCCGCAACAGCGGTACGCGTGCCCGAACCTTTGGTATCACACGCACGTCTACTGGGACGGCCGCATCGCCATGTGCGATCGCGACTTCAACCTGGCGTATGACCTGGGGAACGTCCGCAGCGCGGACGGGGTCGTGCGCGTGCTGGAGAACTGGAACGGCCCGAAGATGCAGGAATTGCGCCGGCTGCACCTGCGCAACGACCTCACGCACGTCTCGCCGTGCAACACCTGCACGGAATGGGCCTGGTGGAAGCCCAGCCCGTTCCGCTCGCACGGCAATTACAATGCGACCAAGCTACAGGGCGACAAAGAATAAGACATCATGGCAATACGGAAAGTCATCCTGATCCAGCCGCGCCGCGATGGGCGTTTCTTTGGCCGCGGCACCAGCGAGCCGTACACCCTCATGCGCCTGGCTTCACTCGTCCCGCTGGACATTCCGGTGGAAATCTGGGACGAGGACCTGCGCGACCTGCCGATTCACACGCTCGGCCCGCAGGACCTGGTGGGCATCAGCGCCAAGACGCTGCTGATCGACCGTGCCAGGATGCTCACCAAGCGCATCCAGCGCCAGGGCGCGACCGTCGTCATCGGCGGCACGCACGTTACGCTTGTGCCCGACGAGGTGGAGCCGTGGGCCGATGCCATCGCGGTGGGCGAAGGCTATCGCACCTGGCCGCAGATTATCCGCGACTTCGACCGCGGCACACTGCAGAGGCGCTACGTGGATGAGGAATGGGCCCCGCTGGACGCGCGCGTCGCCACCCTGCAGGATCGGGTACTGCGCCAGGTGGATGAGCACCGCAACTACTGGACGCCCTACCTTGAAATCACGCGCGGCTGCCCGCGCAACTGCACCTTCTGCACGGCCATCCGGGTCTCAGGGCGCAAGATGCGCCTGCGGCCGGTGGATGAGGTGGTGGACGAGATCGAGCGGCGCCGGCTCAAACGCTTCTTCCTGACGGATGACAACTTCGGGCTGAACTTCCGGCTCTATCCCGATTACATGGAGGAGCTGTTCCGCGCGCTGGCAAAGCTGCCGCTCCACGGCTGGACCTGCCAGGCCGAACAGATGGTCGCCGATTTCCCGGACTTGCTGGACCTGGCCCGCGAGGCGCACCTGGACAAGTTCTTTATCGGGTTCGAGTCGGTCAACCCGGCCAACCGCAAGGAGCTGGGCGGCAAGGCACGCGGCGAGATTGCCCGTTATGATGAAGTAACGCGTATCGTCCACCAGCACGGCATCGGGGTGGTCGGTCTGTTCGTATACGGTTTCGACCACGACACCTTCGAGACCTTCCGCACGGCGCGCGACTTCATCCGCTCCAGCGAGCTGGACAGCGTCAGCGCGACCATCCTGACGCCCTATCCGGGCACGGTGCAGCGGCAGGAACTCGAGGCCGCAGGGCGCATCCTGCCGCATCCGGCGCCCGACGGCGAGGGCCTGTCCTGGGCCAAGTATGACACTAACCATGTCACATTCGTGCCGGGGAGCATGACGGTCGACGAGCTGGCCGAGGCGTACGACTGGCTGTGCAAGGAGCTGTACCATCCGCGGCAGATGGCCGTGCGGGGGCTCCGCGCGTTGCGGCGCCACGCGTGGCCGCGCGCAGCCGGGCGTCTCATATCCAGCTTCAGCACGGATATCGGTTATCGCCGGGAATTCGAACACCGGTATTGGTAGTTAGCAAGAGGTTACTATGCGCGTTCTACTCGCCAGTCCTGAATCAGAGGTCTGGACTTCACGAAAACACATCCCCCTGGGCCTGGGCTATCTCGCGGCCGTTCTACGCGAGGCGGGCCATCACGTAGGGCTTTATGACGCGGCCATCGAAGATGAACCGCTGGAGACCGTAGTCCGCCGCGGCGGCTACGAGATGTTGGGCATCAGCGCGGTCACGCCCCTCATCGTAGACGCCTGGAACATGGCGAAGAAGGGCAAGAGCATGGGCCTCATCACCGTGCTCGGCGGCCCGCACCTGACCCTGATGCCGGAAGAGTCCGTCAGCGAGGCGCACCCGGAGGTCGACTACGTCATCAAGGGCGAGGCGGAGGAGTCCATCCTGGAGCTGGTGGACGCGCTGGAAGGCCGCCGGGCGATGGAGACGGTCCACGGCCTGTACTGGCGCGACGGCGGCGAGATAGTTGTCAATCCTGCGGCCCGGCTGGTGCCGAACCTGGATGACATCCCCTACCCCGCGCACGACCTGTACAAGATCACGCGCTACACCAATCTCCAGCCGCTCACCGACGGGCTGGACAAGCACGCGCGCGCCTACACGATTATGACGAGCCGGGGCTGCCCGTACAAATGTACCTACTGCTCGAAGCCGATCACCGGCGACACCTGGCGGCCGCGTTCGGTGGAGAACGTCATCGGCGAGTGGCGCTGGCTCGTGCGCGACCTCAAGGCGACGGAAATCGGCCTGACCGACGACATCTGGAACCTGAAGCTCGACCGGGCGAAGGAACTGTGCCGCCGGATCATTGCAGAGGGGCTGAACACCGTGCCCTGGGTGACGGTCCACGGCATGAAGGTCAACCATGCGGACGCGGAGCTGTTCCAACTGATGAAGCAGGCCGGCTGCAAGCGCGTGGGCTTCGGCGTGGAGAGCGGCGACCCGCAGATTCTCCGCAACGTCATCAAGAAGAGCCAGTCGCTCGACATGGTGCGCAACGCGTTCAAGTGGTCGAAGGAAGCCGGGCTGCAAACGATGGGCTTCTTCATCTTCGGGATGCCGCAGGAGACCGAAGAGACCATGGAAAAGACGATCCAGTTTGCGCTGGAGCTGGACCCTGACCTGGCGAACTTCATGCTGGCGACGCCCTACCCTGGCACGGAAATGTACGATGTCATCGAGAAGTATGGCAACATCTTCGCGCATGAGTGGGAGGACTACGCCATTCACTCCGATAAGGCGCGCTTCACGATGCCCGGCTACGATCCGGATATGGTGGTGCGGAAATGGAAGGAGGCATATCGCCGGTTCTATCTATACCGCCCGAAGCGGGTTTGGCAGAAGGTATCGAAGAAGAGCTTCTGGACGGAGCTGCCCAGCACGCTGGCAAACGCGAAGCGGTTCTTCGTGCCTGAAAAGGGGCCGGTGAAGGCATAGGCGGGCGCATTCCGCCGGCAACATCGCCTGCGGTTGCAAACCGCAGGCTGATACGCAAAACCTGTCAAGACAGGTTGCCCTTCCACGCGTCAGTGTGCCTCGGCACACTTGGTTTGTCAGCCTGAGGTTTGTAACCTCAGGCACCTGTCGGTCCAATATCGCCTGAGGTTTGTAGCCTCAGGCAACCCTCCGTCGCGACCGGGCCTTCATCATGTTCACTCTCGCGCTCAAGCCAGGCATTGGTCGTCCTCGCGCGATGATGCTCCTGCTGTTGTCGAACATATTCTACGGCTTCAGCCCGTTGTCGCTGCCCCAATGTCACCACACCATAGCCTCGTTGCCAGGCAAAATGAGAATCGCTCTGTCCCTGATTGAGCATATGAGATGATGCACCCTTCAGCGTCTTAACCACATGCGCTACTGAAATATTCGGTGGAATAGAGACAATCAAATGCACATGATCAGTTGAACCACCCAACGCATGAACGTATACACCGAGTTCTCTACTTCTTGCAATCAGGAAGGGATACAGATGCTTTTCGACTGAGGGTCCAATGAACGGTTCTCTGTCTTTCGTTGCCCAGATAAGGTGATAACAAGTGATCCAGAACGGCATGTTGTGAGTCTCCTTGTTGTTCTGGTATGTAACCCGAGATTGTTGCAGCCCATCTTAGCACGGTCAGCCGAAGCGGCAAATCAGTAACCAGCTTATAGCTTGAGACGCAAGCGATAGTGCAGTACAATAGACCCATGAACTCGCATACCCTCACCCTCAACAACACCCGCATCCGCTACCTGACTGCCGGAGACGACACCACCGCGCCCCCGCTGCTGCTGCTTCACGGCGGCGGCACGGACTCGGCCACCCTGTCATGGGGCGGACTGCTCCAGCCGCTCGCCGAGACGCGGCGCGTTTTCGCGCCGGACCTGCCCGGCTACGGCGAGAGCGACCGGCCTATCGCGCACTATGCCATTCCCTACTACTTGGATTTTGTGGAACGATTCACCGCCGCGCTGGGGTTGGGCCGGTTCGACCTGGCCGGCCTATCGCTGGGCGGCGGCATCTCTCTGGCCTATACTCTGGCGCATGGGGAACAGGTCCGCCGGCTGATCCTGGTGGACACCTACGGCATCCAGCCGGACTTCCCGCCGCAGTTCCTGAGCTACCTTTTCGTCCACCTGCCCTACATGACCGAGCTGACCTATTGGCTGATTCGCAGCCGTCCGCTTGCCCGCGCGACGCTGCGCGCGCTCATTCGCACGCCGGAGGCGCTGACCGAGGACCTGGTCGACGAGGTGATGGCTGACGCGCGCCGGCCTCACACGGGCCGGGCGTTCAACATCTTCCAGAAGCATGAGGTATTGCGGAATGGACTGCGCACTAACTTCATGCCTGAGTTGCATAAAATTAACGCGCCGGTCTTAATTATTCATGGTGGACTTGACAATCTGGTGCCGCTTAAGTATGCGGAGGAAGCCTGCCGCCGCATCCCGGACTGCCGGCTGGAGGTGCTGCCCGGCGCGGGTCACTGGGCGCAGCGCGAGCGGCCGGAGGATTTTGTGCGGCTGGTGCAGGAGTTCCTCATAGCGCAGAAACCGTGATAGAATTGGCATAATGCGAGAGAGGTGCAGGAGCACATGACACAACTAGATCGAATCACTGTGGACCCCGAGATTTGCCTGGGGCAACCGGCAATCCGAGACACGCGCATTACGGTCGGAGTGGTGCTCAAGATGCTTGGGGCAGGCAAGACAACCACTCAAGTGCTCGAGGCTTACCCGGAGCTCGAACGTGAGGACGTGCAGCAAGCCATTCTGTATGCAGCATGGGTAGTGTCCGATCAGATTCAAACAGTCCCGGCGTAGTCGCAGAAGGACACAATCATGCGATTTCTCGCGGACATGAATATCTCACCCCTGACCGTCGCAGTGTTGAACGAGCAGGGGTGGCAGGTCACGCGTGTGTCAGCCGTCCTCCCGCCAAAAACCACCGACCGAGATATCCTGGAATACGCTCGCCAGGAAAACTTTGTGACTGTCACACAAGATCTGGACTTTTCCACACTTATCATGCTGAGCGGCCAAGATCGGCCTAACCTCATAACATTGCGACTGTCGGTTTCCGATCCAGATACGGTAACAGCGCGCTTGTTACAGGTTTTGCCATTTCTGGTGGACTCACTGGAAGTGGGCAGCGCGATCACCGTGGAGGATAAGTCAGTCCGCACCAGGCGCCTCAGTCGCAGAACAGACGAATAGGCTCGCGCTCACCTACATTCCGCCTGGTGCATCTCTGCCCACCCTAAGGCTTCACAGAGTTCCGTTTATTATGGATATGCATTTATCAGCAACTCTGTCGTCACCTACAAAACCCCTGCTATACAGCCACGAACTTCCGTCCCGTGAGACTAGCGTCCACCGGTGAGTGCTTGCGGAAGTAGTTGCGCAGCGCGTCGATGGCTTTCACCCCCGTGGACTTGCCCTCCGCTCCCTGCAGGGCCTGTTCCCCGCCGACCGCCAGCGTGTACAGGCGGTCGGGCTCCATCTCCGCACCGGCAATGTCGAGATGCTCCACGCGCGTGCCCTTCGGGTTGTTTAGCCGGACGATCGCACTGAGTCCGGACGTGCGCATGACATAGCCGCCCCGCTGCTTGAAGGTGTCTCCCGCAAACACGCTCTCGAGGTTGGCCTCCAGCCGCTGCAGGACCTGCTCCCCCGTCAGTTCGACGGTCATAATCTCGGGATTCGTCGGAATGATCTCCCACAGGTTGCCCACGGTCACATCCCCGGTTGGAACAGGAGGCCCATAGCGCCAGCCGTGTGAGAAGGCGATGTCCGCGCCGGTCGTCTCCAGGTAAGCATCGGTAATCAGGTTGTCCATCGTGGATTCCAGCACGGTCATCCGGTGCAGCGGGGTGGCCGTCTGGCCGACAACCTCGTTCAGCTGATCCCGGTAAGGCGCAAGCTGCTGGTCAATCACGCGCTGCACACCCGCGTCCGGCTCGATGGCTTCATCCACGCGGATGAGCCGGTGCTGATAGTCCTCGATGTGCCCATGCCTGACCTCGATGTCGAGGCGGCCGAGGAACGAACCGCTGAAGCCGGACTGGATGATGATGGTTTTGCCGACGATGACCGGCCGGGCAAGACGATTGTGCGTATGGCTGCTCAGGATGACATCGATGCCCTGCACTTCCTGGGCCAGTTGCACATCCTGGGCAAAGCCCCAGTGCGACACGACCACAACCAGCTCAGCCCCGCGCTCGCGGCGCACCTTCGCGATCGCGTTCGGCAGCACATCCACCGGATCCAGGAAGCGCAGCCCCGCGCCGAAGCTGTCCGGCATGGTCTGGGTGACGATGGGCGATGTCACGCCCATGAGTCCCACCGACACACCGCCCAGTTCGCGCACCTCGCAGGGGGCAAAGGCCTTCTCGCTGGTCGTCGCCTCCTCTACATTGCACGCGATGACCGGAAATTGCATCTCCCGGATGCGCTCTTGAAGGACTGCCGGCCCGAAACCGTATTCCCAGTTGCCAGGCACCAGCAGTTCGATCCCTTCCGCGTTCAGCGCCGGCACGATGCACGCGCCCTGCGTCCACTGCGCCGGACCAGTGCCATGGATGGAGTCGCCGCAGTCCACGAACAGCGCGGCGGGGACTTCCTGCCGGATCTGCCTGATCACCGTCGCAGCTCGCGCATAACCGCCCGCCTTGCGGTACTCCAGTTCACCGTTGCGCCAGAACCCTTCCCAATGCAACTCCATCTGAGCATGTGTGTCGTTCTGCTGGATCAATGTAAACTTGCCGTTCGCAGCCATTCGATACTCCTTTACTGACTCGCTATCTGACTCCCGTACACCCATTCGTTGAACAACCCATCCATATCGCGGCCGGCCACTTCCTCGACCAACGCCTGAAACTCAGCCGGCGTCGCGACGCGCCAGCGGTAGCGCGCCAGGTACGTGCGCAGCAGCCCGTCGAACTTCTCCGCACCTAACTCGTCGCGCAGCGTGGCGAAAAACAGCGCGCCCTTGCCATAGACCAGGGTCTCATAGTGGCTGGTGTAATCCCGCACCGGAAAGCCGATGGGCCGATCGTTGCCCCCCGCGACCAGCCCGCGAACCGGCAGTTCCCAGCGCACCTGGCGCAGGCGCTCGGCCACAGGCTCGCCGTAGCGGCCGCCGTAATAGTAGTACATCGTGAACTCGGCCAGGCCCTCGTCCAGCCAGGGCGTGCGGACCTGGTCGCTGCCCACCTGGTTGTACCACCATTGGTGGGCAACCTCGTGGACCACCAATGTTTCCAGGTCCTGTGTGAAGCGGTTATAGACCTGGCTGCCGATGAGGCT
>DAOUGK010000136.1:0-28129 GCA_034429055.1 Anaerolineae bacterium
GAACCAGCCCTATCTCGAAATCCAATACGAACCGCCGACGCCGACCCCGACACCCACGCGCACCCCGACGCCCACGCCGCCGCCCGCCCTGGTCGTCTCGCTCAGTCAGAGCAGCCCCAGCGCGGAACAGTTGACGTATGCCATCGTCGTATTCAACCCGTCCGCACAGACGGCCTCTTCTATTGTGCTCACCGGCCCCATCCCGAAGGGCGCGACCTTTCTCTCTGCCTCGAATGGCGGGGTGCCAGATAGCACGAAAGTAACATGGAACATTGCGTCGCTGCCGCTGGGCAGCAGCTTCAGCCGCACATACACTGTGAAGATCACGCCGGTGGCCGGCGGTGCCGCTGCACCGGCAGTTCAGCCGGCTGTGTTAGTACTGGCTGATGAAGGCGTCCTTGAAGGCCACGTCGTGCAGGATATCGGGCAAGACGGCGATTTCGATCCCGGTACAGATCCCGGCATTTCCGGCGTGGCTGTATACCTGAAGCCAAATCCGCAGGCACCTGCCAGCCGTATCGCCGCCACAGATGGCGAGGGCCATTATCAGTTCCAAGAAGTCGCCAAAGGGCTCTGGCTGGTCGAAATCAGAGTGCCCCTCCAATTCGAATTGTTGTGGCCTGAAAACCCTCATCCCGTCCAGATTGAGCCTAACAAGACCAGCACTGTGAACTTCGGCTTGCGTTCGCTGGCCGATACGACGCCGACAGCGACACCATCAGTGACACAGACCAGGACCACCACGCCGACTGCAACACTGACACCCACCATCACACCTACGCCTCAAACGACAGGTACATCCACTGTAACGGCGACCATTACACAAACGCCGGATGTCACCGTGACGCCGACGGCTACCCGAACTGCCACACTGACGCGGACGCCCACGACGACCGGAGAGCCAACTGACACGCCGACGGCCACCATGACCCCGACGGCCACCATGACCCCGACGAACACGCCCACCCGGACGCGCACGCCCACCCCCACGCGAACGCCGACAATCACGCCGACGCCCAGGCCGCCGGTCTACTACAACCCCGGGGCCTGCGTCGCCTGGAAGTACCCGGACGGCGAACAGCGGGGCCCGGAGTGCAGCCGGGGGTTGTTCTGGGGCGACCCGTGGCGCGTCTATCTGCCGCTATTGTTGAGGTAATCCGCCGTGGGTAATTTGCTTCGCTGAGGGACGCAGACGCCATGACCGTGCACGAAGGAACGCTGCTCTGTGGGCGCTACCGGCTCGAAAAGCTCATCGGCCGTGGCGGGACCGCGGACGTCTACCGCGCCTTCGACCAGGACCGGCAGGCGACAGTCGCAGTCAAGGTCCTGCACCATCACCTCGCAGCCGACCCGGATTTCGTGCGCCGGTTTCGCGGGGAGGCTGAAGCCCTGGCCGTGCTGGATCACCCCAACATCGTGCGCCTCTATGGATTCGAGCAGACCGACGGCGAAATCTTCATCGTGATGGATTACGTGGCCGGCACCACGCTGCGCGAGCACCTGGCTGCGCGGCGCGGGCCATCCGAGCTCCGCGAGGCCACGCGCATCCTGCACGACCTGTGCGGCGCGCTGTACTACGCCCATCGCAAGGGCATCGTGCACCAGGATCTCAAGCCCGGCAACATCATCCTCAAGCCCGACGGCAGCGCCATGCTGACCGACTTCGGCATCGCCCATGCGCTGGGCAGCGCCGGCGCCGCCGACGTGGGCATGGGCACGCCTGCATACATCAGCCCGGAGCAGATTCGTGGGGACGCAGCCGGCGCGCAATCCGACATCTACAGCCTGGGCGTGGTGCTTTACGAGATAGTGGCGGGCCGGCGGCCATTTACGGGCGGCGAAGCCGGATTGACGGAAACCACCACCACCGGCCGGCTGCACGAGGCGCACCTGTGGTTGCGCCCCGCTGACCCGCGCTCGTATAATCCCCAGCTCCCGGCCGATATCAGCAATATCATCCTGCGCGCCCTCGAAAAACGCACGAAGGATCGCTGGCTGGATGTCCTCAGCCTGCGGCTGGCCTGGGACAGCGCCCTCAGCGCACACGAGCCGAAAGACAGCGATCGGCCAGGCGCCGCGCCCGCGCCGGCCAAGCCGCGGCGGGCCGCCTGGATCGGCCTGCTCGCCGCGGGCATCGTAACCGCTCTGGCCGCGGTCGGGTTCATCGCGCTGACGCTGGTGCAGAACGACGCCTTGAACGCATCCGCGCCGCCGGCTGTAACCCCGGTTGCGACGATAGCAGCGGTGTCTACGCCTGTGCCCGCCAGCCCGGTCCCGGCTGCCACGCGCGGCGGAGCCGGCGGCGTGATCGTTGCACGCCAGCCGACGGTGACACAGACGGCTCCATCCGTCACGTTGATTGCCCAAGGACAAGCGCGGGCCTCTGCCGCGAAAGAACCGACCCTGGCGCCCACCAAGACGCTCAAACCCAGCCCCGCGCCGACCCTGACGCCCGCGCCGAGCGTGACGCCCGCGCCGACCGCAACGCGAATCCCCACCCGCACAGCGAAGCCCACCGCGATATCGCCTACGGTCGCGCCCAAGCAGCCCACGGCGACGAGCGCAGCTGTGCCGGCCGCCGCGAGTACCGGCGGCGTGGCACTCATCGCTCCCCCGCCCGACACGGCACTGAACGGCCGCGTGAGCTTCGAATGGCGGCCTGGCCCTGGCTTCGTACTGGGCGCGGGTGAGCAGTTTGAACTGGTCTTCTGGCAGCCCGGCCAGGACGGGCTGCGCGACGGCCGCAGCCCTGTCGGCGCAAGCTCCCAGACGGGCGCCGCCGTTGATGCCGACGGCCTGGACCAGCTCGGCTTTCCGCCCGGCCCGCTTCTGTGGGGCGTGCGCCTGTGGGGCAGCACAGGCGCAGTGCGCATGCTATCCGAGGGCCGGCCATGCACCTACAGCCAATCGGGTGATAGTAAGCCAGTCGATCCGGGAAACATCGGAACTATAGACTAATCGGGGCAAGCATATGAGCATCGGTCCCAAGCGCAGGCTATCTCCATACTCTTTCCTATGGGCAGCCATCTGGATTGCCATGCTGACTTCATTTCTGGTAAGCAGTGCGGCGTCGAGAGTGCGGGCCGATGTCGCGAGGTGGGACTCCATTGCTGACACTTATGTCGCATCAGGCTTAGCGACACAGAGCTTCGGTCAAAACCGTACGATGAGAATTGGCTATGATCAGTTCGGTGGCTATCAGATCGAGCGTTCGCTGATCAAGTTCCTGCCAAATAGCATTCCCGTGGGCAGTCAAGTCACCTCAGCACGGCTATGGCTGAACCTATCCGGCTCAACAAAAGACGATGCGCCGCTGACCATCGAAGCCTACCGCGTGCGCAGCCCGTGGGCTGAGAGCATCACCTGGAACGAACACCTGGGCCTGACCGTAGATGCCAGCCCCGCCGCCAGCACCAGCGTGCCCGCCGTCCTGGGCTGGTATGCCTGGGACGTCACTACGGCGCTGCAAGCCTGGTCCAATCAGCGCGACACCGTGGATTTCAGCCTGCTCCTGCGCAGCAACGTCACCTCCGGCCAACACGAGCGCGCTTTCTGGTCGAAGGATTGCAGCCCGGCGGAATGCGGCACCAACCAACCCTATCTCGAAATCCAGTTCGAGCCGCCGACTCCCACGCCAACCTTCACGCCGGCCGGTCCACGCCTGCGCGCCAGTCTGAACCAGCAGGCGATTACCAACAACCAGCTCCAGTATGAGATTGTGGTGGTCAATGCCTCCGGTTATCAGGCCAACCAGGTCATCATCCGCAACGAGGTGCCGAGCAGCGTATCGCTGGTCAGAATTCTGGATGGCGGGCGCTACATCGGCGGCATACCCGCCCAGGTCATCTGGCAGCCCGGCTCTCTTGCACCGGGCGGGACGCTGCAGGCGCGTTACGTCGTGCAGGTCCCCGGGCTGGCCGCCGCAGGCGAGACCGGCAGCGGAGCCGCGCAGCCAGAGCCCGCGCTGACGCAAGCCACCCGGCCTGCCGCCGAACTAACCCCTGCCCCGGTCGCCGACGATCCCGCGGGCGGCGACGCGAATATCACCACACTAACGGCTCTCCGTGCGCTCAACCGCCCGTCCATCGATGGGGACTTAAGCGAATGGGCCGGGCTGACCGCCATTCCATTGGATTCTCTGCCCGGCAACTATTCAAATATCTCAGGCGAGATTCCTTCCCTGGCCGACCTGAGCGCCACGGTGCGCGCCCTGTGGATGTCGGACACCCTGTTCATGGCCGCCCAGATCACCGACAACGTCAAGATCGGCAACGACAGCCCTAACCTCTGGCTGGACGATATCATCGAGCTGGCCGTCCATGTGGCCGCCGCCAATCGCTCGCATCAATTCAGCCTGTGCGTCGATGGCCGGCAGGCGGACCAGGGAGTCCTCATCAACACTCTGACGTTTGGCCGGCGGATGACGCCCAGCGGGTGGACGCTCGAAGTGGCAATCCCGATCAGCGTGCTGGGCGGCGGCACGCTGGCCGCAGGTCAGCAATATCCGTTCAACATGGCCCTGTGGGATGACGATATCGGCGGAGGCAGCAGCGGTCAAACGCACCTATTCTGGCAGAGCAATGGCACCTACAGCTACCAGCCGGATTGGGGCACGCTGAACCTGTCCAGCCAGTTGCACATCATCACTACGCCCAACACCCCTACGCCAACGCGCACCCTGACGCCCACCCGGACGCTCACCCCGACCGTTACCCGCACCCCGCGACCTACTATTTACGTCTACAACGCAGGCGCCCAAGTCACATGGTGGGATGACCGGAACGAATATTCCACCCGCACACCCCCGCTCATCTGGCGCGGACCTTACTATAAGAACAGCGTCTGGTTGCCGCTCGTGTTGCGCTAAGGAGATCGGTATGGCGGGACATCTGGCCCTCTACTTCGCGGAACTGCATACCTCGCTGGAACTAGATACGCGCCGCCGGCTGGTCTTTGGCATTTCGGAATCATGTGATGTCGATTTGCGGCGCTACCTGCCCGCGCAAGCCATCCGTACGATTTCGCGGCGGCATTTCGAGATCACCTTCATTCCACTTGAAGGGTATCTCATCACAGACCTGTGCAGCCTGAATGGCACGCGGGTCAATGGGCAACTCCTCCGGCCAGGAGAGCCTCGCTTCCTTCGCAACGGTGATTCGGTCATGCTGGCCGAGAACCCCAACTTTGTTCTGACGCTCGTCGAAGACACCTCGACAGCAACCGAGCTGCTGACACCCACCGATGGCCGGGAATCCGATGTAAATCTGAACACCGGCCCCGTGCCGGGTCAACTGTACCTGGCCGAAAACGATCATTTCGTGCTGGATGGCATGCGTATCTCGCGCCAGCATCTCACCGTTCTGGAGGAAAAGCTGCTCCGCTACCTCTACGAACAGGCTGGGCGCGTCTGCACTTACGACGAGCTCGTGCGCAATGTCTGGGGATATGCCAAATATGATGAGGTCCTGGACAATACCGTCGCGAAGACCACCAGCAATCTGCGCAAAAAGCTGGACGAAATCTCACCGGGCGCCGGGGTGCGCCATATCCGCACTGTGCGCGGACGCGGATTGGCCTGTATGCCAGTGTGAGATCGTTCAGACAATCATCATCATTCATTCCGATAGTTTTCAAGCCAACATCACCCTTTTCTGCCATAATGGCTGCAATCGGAGCACTGGGTTATCAACGACAGCTCAAATCGCGTTTTCCTCAGCAGCAAAGGGAGCGAACCCTCATGGCGGATGAAATCAGGGCCGATTACGAAAAACTTCAGCAGGTCGCCTCGCGTTTTTCGGCTAACGCCAATGCAGCCCATCACACCCACCAACGCGTGCAGCGCGCCATGAACCAGTTGCAACCCGCCTGGATCGGGCAGGGTTCGCAAGCCTTCTTTGCCGAGATGACAACCGAGGTGCTGCCCGCTCTGAAGCGGCTGACGGATGCGTTGTCGCGCGGCCAGGCCGTCACCGAACAAATCATTCGCATCTTTCAGGCTGCGGAGGAAGACGCAGCCCGCCCCTTCCGCAGCGAAGGCGCGGAAGGCAACCGCCTGTTGCGGCCCTTCCTGGACCTCCTCAAGGGCGCGGCGGGCATCCTGGATACAGCCTGGGATGTGCTGCCCATCCCTGCGGCCCTCCTGCTGGCCTCGGGCCTCCGCCTCGGCACAGCATATTCCGGCGAAGTCATCCTGCGTGCGCCCCAACTGCTGAAAGACCTCGGCATCAGCGGGCGCTGGCTGAGAGATGTCGCCGGGGTATCCAGTCACCTGAACCACATCAAATCCATCAACATTGCGACGCACATCGGCGCTGTCACGCGCAGCATGATCGCCGTGGATGCACTCATCTCCGCCGGGAAGGGCGTCATTGCGGTGGCCGATGTGTGGGAGGCGCACAGTGGGGAGTATGCCGGCTACGATGGCACGCGGCGGGCCTCTGCGATGGCCGTCGATGGCGGGCTGACGCTGCTGCCCGTCGTCACCGAGTTCGGCGGCGGCGTTGGCGGCGTCCTGGTCGGCGCCAAAGCAGGGATGGTCATTGGCGCGACAATCGGCACAGTCGTGCCGGTCGTCGGCAATGCCGTTGGCGCAGTGGCAGGCGGCCTCATCGGCAGCGCCATCGGCGGCTTTGCGGGGGACTGGTTAGGCGGGAAGGTCGGTGAAGCGGGCGCAGGCTGGTTGCAGGACAACGTAGGCCGCCAGCAGATGATCAACTATGTGGATGAGCAGATTGCCCAACCTGTGACCGATGCCGTGACAGATGCAGCTCAGGCTGTCGGATCGTGGTTCAGCCCGCCGGTGATGCCCACCCCTGTAAGCACTCTGTAGAGCGTAGCGTATGACATCCCCCCTGATCATCCGCGGCAGCCTGGGCAAGCAAGCGCTGTTGCTCCTCGCCGGATTGGCCTTTGCCGGTGTGGGCAGCCTGATGCTGACGTTGCCCCCACCGGCCAATCCACTGTTGGGTTGGTCGAGCCCGGTCGGGCGCATCGCGCAGGTGGTTGTCGGCGTGCTCGCGGTGCTGTTAGGAGTTATCACGGTTGTGACGCTGCTTTACACCGCCACACGGCCCATCGTTTTGCTTTACGATGACTACATCGTAGATGCGCGGCGGAAACTCACTATCCCCTGCGCGGACATCCGTGAAGTGACGGTCGCGCGCAGTGAAGGCCGTGGGGCCCTGCAGTGGCTCCTGCTCAACATGCATGACCCGGCGAAGTACGCCGCCTTCGAACGCTTGAGCAAACAGAGCAGGCTGAGTACGGCTGACCTGACGCTCGATCTGACGTTGGCCTCGCAAACCGATTTCGAGCGGGCGCACCGATTCATCGTCGGTCGTATCAGGTAACTGATGACCGCGCCAGGAGATATACACCATGCCCGATTTCAGGCTCGCCATCGAAGAAGTCGCCTTTGCCCTGGGCACAATCGGCGGCGCTGACACGGCGGCGGGATTTCTCTCCGCCCTGACCGGCCCGCGGCCCGCAGAGGAGCTGGCGGGCCGGATGACAGCCGCCAGCCACTCACTGCTGGCGCGCGAGCTGTTGACTACGGCGCCCGGCTTCACTGAGCCGACGCTGCACCCAACGCTGCGGCAGGCAGCCGAAAGCATGATGCGCGGCGAAAATGTCCTGCGCGTGACGACCACCGCCGCAACCGGCGCGCGCCTCGTCACCTTCTTCCTTGATGGCCCTGCGCCTGTGCAGCACGAGTTGATTGCGGGGGTCGTGTCACACCTCACGGTACTGGCAAGCGCGGCGCAGGTTCCCGCCGCGGTCGCCGCCATCATTGCACCGCCGGCGGCTGATGAAGCGAGCGATGCAGAACCATTGGGGCGTATTCCGGTCGCGCAACTGCGGGAGCTGCGGGTGAAGGCAGGTACTGTCTCTCACGCCGAGCTGGCTGCCGAGATTGCCGGTGTTCTGCCGGCAGCCGCCGCTGCGCTGGCCGCGGTCATGCAGGACCCGGCCGCCACCTGGACAGCCACATTGCGGCTGAGCACCGGCGAGGCCGGCACGCCTGAAGCCGGTTACGGGGTTTTCACAGTGTTCGTCTCCGAAACCGGCTGGCTTTTTGATCTGAGCACGGACACACAATCGGCTTCGGTGTATGCCTTGCATCACAGCCACGCAGCCGCCGCGACCGCGCGCCTGATAAAGGTTTGAGTCACGGAGCCAGTCACGAAAGGGGGTGATGGCCGAAGCACGCATAGAATCAGCGATTGCTGAACCCGTAGACCCAGGTGTTTGCATCCCCTGAAGGAGGTCACTTCCATGGCAGATGAAATTCGAGCGGATTACGAACAGTTGCAGAAAGTTGCCACGCAGTTCAGCCGGCAGGCTGCGGCCATTAACCGGATGCGGCAGCAGGTCAAGCGCAGCATGGGCGGACTGCAAGGCAGTTGGATGGGGCATGGCTCCGAGGCGTTCTTCTCGGAGATGAACGACACAGTCCTGCCGGCCACGGATCGGCTGTACAAGGCGCTGCAGGATGCCAACCGAATCACCAAGCAGATCGCCCAGACCGTGCAGCAAGCTGAAGAGGATGCGGCTGCACCGTTCAAAGCCCAGTAGTCCGCCGCGCCGGCACCATACTTGAGGAGGTCACGATGGCTGAAGTCAGCAAGATCAAAATGGAATATGCCAGCATGGAAGAGATGGCCAAGACCTTCCAGCAGGGCGCAGAGCAACTCAAAGAAACCATGAGCCAGATGCAGGGTATCGCCAATACGTTGCAGGATGGCGCCTTGCTGGGCCAGGGCGGCGCGGCTTTCGTTGAGGCGATCAATAGCAAGCTGGTCCCCTCCATCAATCGGCTCGAAGGGAAGTTCGAGGAGTTGCAGCAGGATATCCTCAAAGCCATGAAGGATATGCAGCAGGCCGACAAGACCTCGGAAGGTCTGATGGGCTCGTAAGCAGAGGAGGTTGTATCACATGGGCCTTTTCAAGAAACTGCTCCGCTTCGCACGACAGGTCGTGAGCAATGTCTCATCCCAACTGACCCAGCAATTCAACGTGGTCGAGCAGATGGCGACCGCGCCCATGCGGGTAATCGTCAGCCAGGTGACGGGCGGCGTGTGGAAGGGTGACGGCGCGAACAGATTCGTCGAGGAACTGTCCAAGACCATGATTCCCGGCGTCGCGATGGTCGGCACCCAGATTCAGACCTTCAACAAAAACCTGCAACGGGCCATTAATATCATGGATCAGGCCGACGCACAGGTCAGCTCGCTGGCCAAGGGGTTAGGCGACACCTTTGGCGGCATCTTCTAGCGAGGAGGTTTCCCGTGGCCGAACAAGTCTACATGGATATCCCAGCGGTAAAGAACATATCCAACACCCTCAAGAAAGTCAGCAACACGCTGAAGACCGTTGCCAAAACGCTGGAAGCACTGGCGAACGTGCTGAAGACGACGGCGTTTATCGGGTTTGTTGGCGGCGCGGCCCTCCTCCAGGTTATCGAGACCATCAAGCCGTACATCCAGAGGATGGCGCAGCAGACCGGCGAACTGTCGAAAGATGTGATGGATTCCGTGCTGGCCTTTGAGCGCGGCGACGCGCAGGGCGCCACACGCTTCTACTAGACTGCGGCCTGTCCGCCGCGTGAGTTGAAACCCCGGTGACGGCATGGCTGCCCAATGGGCTCCATGCCGTCACCGAGTCGCCGCGCAGGGATCCATCTTGCTCAGCAAGGAGTTGCGCATGGGCGCTGACTTGGTTCAGGCGGACTATGAACAATTGAGACGGGTCGCCCAAAGCTTCGGCAGACAGGCTGAAGCCTATGGCGCCCTGCAGAAGCGGCTACGCAGAAGCGTGGAACACCTGCATAGCACAGGCTGGGAAGGTCGTGGATCGGCCGCCTTCTATTCAGAGATGGATGTCCGGATATTTCCGGCGCTGCAGCGACTAGAGCAAGCCTTGCGCGAGGCCCAGCACATCACCCAACAAATCAGCACTGTTATGGAAGCCGCGGAGGCGGACGCTGCTCAGCCATTTCGGAATGGCCCGACAGCCGAGGGCCAGCGATCGGGCAACAGTCTTCCGCCGGCGCCATCCGCACCGCCACTAACTCCTGGTGACGGCAGCGGGCCATATGGTGTGGCCGGCCCGGCCAACGAGGCGGATTGGGAAACCTATCGTAAAATGGAGACGGCCGTCTGGCTGGCACGACTGCGCGGTTACGACATCACTGCCGATCACATGGCGCACTACCTCGGCAACTCCGGCACACCGCTTGCCGTAGACGTTGATCGCATGCTGCGCGAGATGCCCGAATTCCAGCGCGCCATGGAACAGCAGTTTCGCCAGGATGTCTGGGGCACAGCACAACAGGAGATTGCCGCACGTTACACGGGCGAAGCAATGCAGTTTCCGATCACAACTGGATGGCGGTCTGACTATTATCCCGGCCGCGAACAATACCCCAACTGGTACTACGGCGTGGGCGGTTTCAGCTACAGTCAGACCGCCCTAGTGACGGTCACGCCTGGAGACGATCCCGCACATCCCATCGTCACGATCCAATCGCAAGTGCATATGAGCGATCGCTACAATTGGGATGCCGGCAAATCTGTAAACATTCCATCAACCGGCGTACAATGGATCGATGACCATACCATCGCCGGAGACCACATCCCTGACACATCAATGGGCCGATTGCACCAGACCGGCATCGCCCAGGAATACGACCTGTATGGTCACGCCGATCGCGTAGTCACCGTCTACCGATATGACCCGGCCCAAACACAGCAAGCGGCGCCTCAACCTGGCGCCACGCCTGACCGTAACCCGTGAACTCCATCGGCCGCACAAATTCCGAAGACATAAGAGGAAGCATGTCGCCACTGAAAAGCCCCACAACCCGGCAGTCAATCGGGCAAGCACAAACCCATGACGCCGTAAAGCTGGCTGCTCTGTCACGCCTGGTGTCGTGGCTGCTCATGGCGCTGTTGCTGACCGCCTGCGAGGTAACCCCGACGATGCAAGCTCCACAAGAAACGCCCACTGATCCGCTGCGCGGGCTGGTGCAGCCCTTGAATCAACAGGCCATCATCGCTTTCATTGGGCAACCACTGCCGGCCAGCGCCACGAATGTTCACGCTACAGGTGAAGCCGCACTTGATACTATGGTGCTGGTTCGTTTCGACTTGCCACGCACAGACGTGGCAGCCTATCTGGCAGCTCTTGGAGTGACTCAACCGCTGGCAGTCGGCTACACGCCCTTTTTCTCAGCTACGGCACCGCTGAAGGAGGCCGCTGATTGGTGGCTTCCGCCCAACGCAGAAGCCGCGACGGGCGCTTTTAGCGGCGCGGATCAGCAGATTGGCAGCAAGCACTACAAAGTGATAGTGGTGAATCCTGACGCGACGATAGTGACCGTCTATCTTCAAGTGTTCAACACTTGAGAACCGACCGGGCATCTGCGTGGCATTGGGCTCTGCTTCGATAGGCGATCGAGATGAAACAGATCTGTCTCCAATGTGGTCGCACTTCCGCCGGCGGCGATTTATTCTGCCAGGAGACGTATTGCCCCGGCGAAATGTCACCTACGATCCTGGATGCAGGGGATTGGTTCGGCGACATCGAGATCATTAAGCCGGTCATCGTCCTGCGTTCCTGCGCGCTGTATGAGGCCAGCCACCAGAAGCGCAAGGTTTATCTTAAGGTGGCCCACCCCGGCGCCGAGAACAAGGAACGTCTTAAGCGCGAAGCCGAGTTTCTACAATCCCTCGACGCGCGCAAGCAGCATCAGCCGACCCTGCCCCACTTGCTGCCCCCCTATCCGGGCACGACCGTGGCGGTCGACCCCTATGGCAAGACCATGCTCCGCGGGCATCTGCTTTACTTTATCCTGTTCGAGTATTTCGAAGGCGAACCGCTGAGCGATGTGCTGCGCCGCAACCCACAACTCTGGATTCAGCATGTCGGCTGGATCATGCTCAGCCTGGCCGTCACCATCAACTACCTGAACGCACAGGGCCGTTATCACTTTGGCCTGAGCCCTGACAGCATCCTGGTTCACTTTGACGAAAAACCCAGCGTGCCGCGCATCCTGCTGTTCGACCTGGGTATGGCGAGCGAGAAGCAACACCTGGCCCTGGAGTTCTATCCCTTTGCGGTGCCGCCGGCCTACATGGCGCCTGAGTTGGTCGAGGCTCAACCGGGACAGATCCTGCCAGACTATCGCACTGAAGTCTACGGCCTGGGCATAGTATTCTATGAGCTCCTCGTGGGGCAGCCGGCTTTTCCATTCAAGCTGCGCAGCGACAACGAAGTGCTCCAGGCCGTGACTCACGGCAAAGCAGTGCCCATGAACCGCATCGAAGACGTGCGGTCGTCAGCCCAGATTGCCCTGCAAGCCTGCAACCTCGACCCTACGGACCGCCAGAAATCGGCTTATGAACTCGCTCAACAGCTGCGTTCCGTCTTCCGCGATGTGCCGCCGCCGAAACGGAGCGCCTGGCCCAGCCTGAACACACTCTTTTTGCTCGTCATAGCCCTGCTCATCATCGTCTTCTTGATTATCATGGTGATATCCCTGACCGGCATCTGATAACGCTAAAGGAGCGGCTCATGAGCCAATCCGTGTTGATAGACCGTCCGCCCCGCATCCAGCCGGAGCTGCCGGTTGAGACCATCGAGATCCCGAATCCACCTCAGGCCGGGCAATCCAGCCTGGCACAGCTCATTCAGATGGGCTTGCCGCTGTTAACCATGGTGGCGTTCACTTTTATGATGTTTTCGGGCGGTCGGAGCAACCCACTGATGGTGGTGCCCATGATCTTGATGGTGCTCTCATCCGGCGGCATCGCCGTCTACAGTTACATCAAGGAGAAGCGCGATCGGGCCCTGGCCGAAGCGGCCTATAACGAGCGCCTTGTCGAGATGAACCGTGATATGCACACCTATCACGATCTGCAGCGGCGCTTCTACACTTACAACTATCCCGATCGCGGGGCTACCACCCGCATCGTGCGCGACGCGCGTTGGGAGGTCGAAAAAGGTGAACACACCCTGCGCGGCAATACCCGCCTGTGGGAACGCCGCACGACTGATGAGGACTTCGGCGTCATCCGCCTGGGCATGGGCACGCTGCCCTCGACCGTCTTATATGTCCTCAAGAATAGCGACCAGCAGGACGATGCACTGACCCGCGCCGCGTTGAAACTGCAAGAAGATTCGCGATTCGTCAGGGAGATTCCCGTTATCCTCACGCTGCGCCCCCCGCGCAAGGAGCCGGCCGAGACCAGCCAGGACAAGGCCCAGGAAGAGGAAGCCAAAGCTGAAGCCGAACACGAGCGGCGCACCCCTGCCGTACACGCACTGGGCATCGCGGGCGAGCGCGCCTGCGTCTACGAATTCACCCGCGCGCTCGTGGCCCACTACACGGTGTTTCATGCGCCGATGGATGCGCAGCTCTACATCCTTGCCGCAAAACCGGATGAGTGGACCTGGGCAGAACAACTGCCCCATTGCCGCGGAGACGACAACAACAGGCACACCTGCTTCCTGGAAGCGCCGGGCACGGGAGACGAGGAGACCGGCAAACCTGAGCGGGAGGCGGAAGAGGAGCCCCTGCCCCGCTTCCTGGAAGGTATCCGCAAGATCCTGGCGCAGCGCAAACTGCAACTCCAGGAGACGAACGACGAAGGCGGCGCCCGCGGCGACCCGACCCTGCCCCTGCTGCTGGTGATCGTCGATTTGCTCGACGCCGACCCGACGACGAGCCCCGCCTTCAAAAACCTCGAAGGCGACGCCGCCATCTCCATCCTGGTGGCCGAGGGCGGCATGTTGGGCGCAGCCGTCATCTTCCTGGTGCCCGACCAGCGGAGCAAGATACCCAGCGGCTGCGGCGGCATCCTCGAGTTGGAGCGCACCACCCCCGCGACAAACAGCAAACTGGCCGATTTTCAGCGGCTCCACTTCCGCTATGCCGAGACCGGCGTCAACACTTACCGTTATGTCGGGCAGGCCGATACGATCGCAGATCCTGCGGATATGGTGGACCTGGCCGAACGGCTGGCGGTCCTGGAGGTGCGCCAGAGTTTCGGAGGCGCAGTTCCGGCCACCGTGCCGTTTATGGAGTTCATGGATTATCGCTCACTGCACGACCTGGAAGCGGCAGCCATCAGGCACTGGGGCATCAGCCAGCTTGCGGCGAAGTCCGACTGGCTGCGCGCAGCGGTCGGTGTGATGGGGGGCAACAAGCCGCGTATCCTGCACTTTTCAGCCAAACGCGATGGCGTACATGGCATGGTGGCAGGCAGCACCGGCTCAGGCAAGTCCGAATTATTGATTTCCCTGATCGTCACCATGGCAGTGCATTACGACCCGTCGGTGCTGAACTTCGTACTGGTAGACTACAAGGGCGGCGGCGCGTTCTCAGCCTTCAAGGATTTGCCCCACTGCGTAGACATCATCACCAACCTCGGCAAAGAAGGCGTCATGCGCATGTTTACGGCCATCAACGCCGAATTACAGCGCCGCCAGAAGCTCAACACCGAGACCAAAACCAAGGATATCGTGGATTACCGCAAGCAGGGGCTGCACCTGACCCATGCGCCCTATCCGTTCCTCTTCATCATCATCGACGAATTTGCGGAGATGATTGCGGATCGGGCGGAATACAAGACCGAGCTGGAGACGATCACGCGCGTGGGGCGCGCGCAGGGCGTCTCGCTGATCCTCGCCGCGCAGCGTCCCAGCGGCGTCACCGATCAGATGCGCTCGAATATCAAATTCCGCATCTGCCTGCGGGTTGAATCAACGGGCGAAAGCCGCGAGATGCTGCGGCGCGGAGATGCGGCATTTCTCCCCGGTGGCATCCCGGGCCGCGGCTACCTCCAGGTGGGGAACGAGGACGTCGATCTGATCCAGGTCATCTATACGGGCGACAAGTACATCGATCCGGACCGCCGGCCGCGCGCCGATGTGGTCTGGCCTGAGCGCGGGGGGACTTACGATCCCACCCAGGACCAGGAGCCGCCCGAACTTTACCGCGCCATCGTGACCAGCCTGGCGCGGCTGGCGCGCGAACATGCCAGCCCCCAACAGACGGCCCCCTGGCCGGGCTTTTTACCCGAAAGACTCGCGCTGACCACGCCGCTGGTCTCGCAGGACCCCTCGGTGCACGCACTCACAGCGGAGCGTTACCTGGAACCCGAGGCCTTCGACCGTATCCGGCTCGGCGGCCCGCGCGAGCCGGTCGAGAGCCTCAACTCCTCTGTGTCCAAGTGGCTGACGGATGGGTTCGGCTGGATTGAGAGCTTGAACTGGGAGCGCCATGCGCTGCGTCCGGTGGTTGGGCTGGTGGACAATCCCTATGCGGCCCGCCAGATGCCGCTGGTGGTGGATTTCCCGCGCGGGCACGCGGTTATCTTCGGCGCGTCCGGTTGGGGCAAGACCACGTTCGTACGTTCGTTGGTCGTCAGCCTCGCGGCCACCCATTCACCGAACCACGTCCACATTTACCTGTTGGATCTCGGCGGGCGCAGCCTCAGTGTCCTGGCGCAACTGCCTCATGTGGGCGCAGTCATCAATCCAGACGAAGAAGGCTACAAGGAACGCGTCGAGCAACTCGTGCGCGAGCTGGAAGGTATCGTTGACAAGCGCAAGACCATTTTGAGCAACGCCGGCGTCCTGGATATCTACACCTACAACACGGCGCATCCCACTGACCCGCTGCCGGGCATTGTGGTCGTCATCGACAACTTTGCCGAGTTCAAAGAGACCTTTGGCGGCGATAAGGATGACGTCGAAACCGTGCTGGACAAATTCGTCATTCTCGCGCGCGAGTGCAAGCCCTACGGCGTCCATCTGCTGCTCACCGTGAATCAGTTGAGCGTCCTATCCACCCAGCTATATAACATCTTCACGGAACGTTACACGCTTAAGCTGGGCGATGCCGGTGATTATCGCGCGATCGTGGGCGCCTCGGTGCCCGAAATCGCCGATATCCAGGGCCGCGGTTACGTCAACCTGAACCGGATGCCGCTGAGCTTCCAGGTTGCGACCCCCACGGATCTACTGCGCACCGGCGCAGCCGATGCCGCGAACGAAAACCAGGACCTTGTGCACCTGGCCGAGAATATGCACAAGTTCATTAAGGAATCCGGGCGCAGCTTCCGCCACCCCCTGCTGATTGGCGCCCTGCCGAAAGCGGTGCTGCTCAAGCAGATGCTGGCGCGCGAACACGGGCTGGTGCTCGACGAGACGTTCCTGCCTCAACTCAAGGATATCACGCGGCGCAGATGGGCGGAAAGCCTGGTGCCTGAAAACGCCGACTGGCTACGCGTAACCTTCGGCCTGGTGTCGGGCAACCGGCCCCGCGAGATGAAGTTGGAGGCCAAGCTCGACGGCGTGCACGGCGTGATTGCCGGCGGCACCGGCTCAGGTAAGTCCGAGCTGCTGATGACGCTGATCGTGGGCCTGGCGCTCCGTTACGACCCCAGCGTGCTCAACTTTGTCCTGGTAGACTTCAAGGGTGGAGGCGCGTTTGCCCCGTTCGAGACGCTGCCCCACTGCGTGGACACCATTACCAACCTCAACCGGGCAGGCGTCCAGCGCATGTTCACCGCCATCCGCGCCGAAATCGAGCGCCGGCAGAAGCTCACCACCGAGACCGGAACCAAGGATATCGTAGACTATCGACGGGCGGGCCATCACCTGACCCATGCGCCGCTGCCGCATCTCTTCATCATCATCGATGAATATGCGGAGATGATCGCCGAAAGCCCCGAATTCAAGACCGAATTAGAGAGCATCACACGCGTCGGACGCTCCGCAGGCATCAACCTGCTGTTGGCGGCGCAGCGTCCGACCGGCATCACCGACCAAATGCGCGCCAACATCAAGTTCCGTGTCTGCCTGCGGGTGGAAGAGACGGAAACGAGTCGCGAGATGCTCCGGCGCTCCGATGCGGCGTTCCTGCCCAACGGCATGCCCGGCCGCGGCTATCTGCAGGTGGGCAACGAAGATATCGAGCTCATGCAGACGGCTTATACGGGCGACACCTATCCCTATGCGCCTCTGCGTGAAGGCGACCGCGCGCCCAAGTTCTATGATGTCGTTGTGGACCTGGCGGAAGAGCTGCTGACCGAAAGAAATGGCGAGCGACCGCGCACCCCGTGGCCGCCCATCCTGCCGCGCAGCCTGACCCTGGGCGCGGCGCTCTCGCCGCGCTATTTCGAGCCGGCCAGCCGGGTGCTCGTCACTCTGGGGCAGGACAGGCCGCTACTGCTCAATCCCGTCCTCGCGGACTGGCATGCCGGCAACGGTGCCTGGCCGGGCGTGAAGTGGGATGGGCAGGCGCTTCGGGCCGTGGTCGGCCTGATGGATGACCCGTACAATGCGCGCCAATTGCCCCTGGTCATCGACCTGAACAAGGGCCATGCCGTCCTCTTTGGGGCCTCCGGCTGGGGCAAGACCACCTTCCTGCGCTCGCTGATCGTGAGCCTGGCCGCCACCCATTCGCCCGACGAATTCCAGGCGCACGTGCTGGACCTGGGCGGCCGCAACCTGGAGATGCTCACGCACCTCCCGCACGTCGGCACGATCATCATGCCGGATGAACCCGGCTACCAGGAACGCGTGCAACAACTCCTGCGCGAGCTCAACGAGATGGTCGACGCGCGCAAGCAGTTATTCGCCAGGGCCGGGGCGTCAACTTTGCCGGAGTACAACAGCAGCGGCGATGTGCGTATCGAACCGGCCATCCTGATCGCCATCGACAACTTCGGTGAGTACATCGAAACCTTCGGCGGCGATGACGCGGCCAAGAATCAGAATAACCTGATGGATGCCCTGGTCGCGTTGATGCGCCAATCGAAGGCTTTCGGCGTGCATTTCATCATCACAGTGAGCCGGCTCAACGTGCTCTCGGGTAAGCTCTACAGCCTCTTTACAGAACGGCTCACGCTGCGGCTGGCGGAAAGCGACGACTATCCGGGCATTGTCGGGGCGCGCATCGGGGAGATTGAAGAAACACCGGGCCGGGGCTTCATGCGCATGGAGCGGCAACCCTTGGCCTTCCAGGTGGCGCTGCCCCTGGGCACGCGCGAGGTCCCTAATAAACCGCGCGCAGAGACCGAACAGATTCACGAGATCGGCGCACGGATGTACGCCTTTACGGCACGATCGGGGCACAAGTACCGGGAGCCACTCCACATCGACGCGCTGCCCAAATCATCCTCGTATCGCCAACTCATCAGCGAGGAGTTCTCGTTCGAGCCTGAGCAGCCCTTCTTCGATGAGCTCAAGACGGCGATGGCGCGGCGCTGGAGCGAAAATGCCAGCGCCAAAAATGCCGACTGGCTCAAGGTTACACTGGGCATCCGGTCGGGCATGAAACCGCGCACGCTGCAACTGGAGGCCAAGAAGGACGGCGTCCACGGCATATTGGCGGGCGGCACGGGCTCCGGCAAGTCGGAAGCCTTGATGACACTGATCGTGGGGTTAGCCATCAACTACCCGCCCGATATCCTGAACTTCGTCCTGGTGGACTACAAGGGCGGCGGCGCATTCAAACCTTTCGAGCAGTTGCCGCACTGCGTTGACATCGTCACCAACCTCAACAAGGCGGGCGTCCATCGCGTGTTCACGGCCATCAATGCCGAGATCCGCCGTCGTCAACGGCTCAATGCGGATACCAGGACGAAAGATATCGTGGCCTATCGCGAGAAGGGGCTGCATCTCACGCACGCACCCTACCCGCACCTGTTCATCATCATCGATGAATACGCCGAGATGATTGATGACTATGAAGAATTCAAGGCGGAACTGGAAAGCATCACGCGTGTGGGCCGGTCGCAGGGCGTGAACCTGATCCTCGCCTCGCAGCGACCCAAGGGCGTCACCGACCAGATGCGCGCCAACATCAAGCTGAAGTTGTGCCTGCGGGTGGAGCAGACCGACACGAGCATCGAAATGCTGCGGCGGCCCGACGCGGCGTTCCTGCCCGGGGGCATGCCTGGCCGCGGCTACCTGCAAATCGGCAATGACCCGCTGGAACTGCTCCAGGTGTCGTACACCGGCGAGGTACAACTCGATGACCGCGCCGCCGCCGTGCTCTGGCCTGACCGGCCGGCATCTCCCGCGGCCGCTGCTCCCGATGACGTGCCGCGACTGTACGATGCCGTCGTGAACCTGGCAGCCGAACTGACCGAGGGCGAAATGGCGCGCAAGCCCTGGCCGCCTTTCCTCCCGTCGCACATCAGCCTGCAAACCGCACGCTTCGATACGCAAGCACATCGCTATGACGTACTGAATGAGACCGTCACGGACTGGCTGAATGGGGAGTCCGGCCAGAGATGGCCGGGGGTGCGCTGGGATACGGACGCGCTGCGCCCGACGGTCGGACTGGTGGATGACCCCCAGGAGGCGCGACAGTTCCCGCTCCGCTTCGACCTGACCCGCGAGCATCTCGTTATCTTCGGCGATTCGGGCTGGGGGAAGACCTCCCTCTTACGTACACTCATGGTAGACCTGGCTGCGACGCACTCGCCCGATGAACTGCACCTCTATGTGATCGACCTGGGCGGCCGCAGCTATCGTAGCCTGGAAGCTTTGCCCCACCTCGGCGCAGTCATTTACGCAGATGAAGAGAGCTTCGAAGAACGGCTGCAAAGGCTGACCGACAAGCTGACGCTCCTGGCCGACCAACGCAGTCAAACCTTTGCGGCCAGAGGGGCCAGCAACCTGTATGAACACAATCAACGCTTCCCGGCGGACGCGATGCCCGCGGTGCTCGTCATCATTGACAACTTCGCACCTCTGCATGAGAACTACGAAATGTTTGTCGAAGCAGCCATTATGCCCCTCGTGCGACGCTCATTGGCCCTGGGCATCAGCTTCGTGGTGACTGCCAACACGCCGAATAACATGCCCAGCCGCCTGCTGGGACTCTTCGGTGAACAAGTCACGTTCAAGCAGAGCAACCCGGATCGCTATCTGGATATCGTGGGCCGCGGGGCAATCGAAATCGATGACATTCCGGGGCGCGGGTACCTCCGACTGGGACGCCGGCCCGTGCTGTTCCAGGCGGCGCTGCCAGTAGGTGCGCTCGGCGGACAGAGCGGGCCGGACCTCCTGCCGGAAGCCGATGAGTTACAACGACTCGCAGCGAACATGGCTGCGCAGGCTGCGGGGCGGGCCTGGCAGCATCCGCCGGATCGCATTGCGATCCTGCCTGAAATCGTCCCGCTGGTGACCATGTTGGAGCAGGCGCCGCCTGTGCGCGCTGGCCGCATCGAGGCCGTGCTCGGCCAGAGCGTGAGCCTGCAACCGGCCGTCTTCGATCTTAAGCGTTCCGGTCTGCACTTCCAGATCGTCGGCCCGCCGGTCTCAGGCAGGACCACCGCCCTGTACAACTTCGTCTTCTCCCTGGCATATCGCTATACTCCCGAGGAGGTCATGCTGCTGCTGGTTGACCCGCAGCGCCGGTTTGCCGATTATGGCGGCCAACACCAGTTGGGCGACCTCCCCCACGTCGTTGCGACGATCCACGAAGTAAGGGAGCTGCCGCCGGTCGTGCGCCTGTTGGCAAACGAGGCCCAACGTCTGGCCGCGCGCACGACCACGCGCGAGGTTTTTATCCTGGTAGACAACTATGATGATATCGGTGAGGATATCGACCGCCTGGATGACCTGGCCCGCAACCTCGGCAATCTGGCGCGCCGCCACGGACGTGACGGCCTGCACTTCGTCCTGGCGGGTGCGATGGAGAGCGGTGTGAATGAGTTCAAGCGTGCGGTGCAGGCGACCAATTTCGGCATCGGCCTCCGCAGCCCGAACTCGCTGGATACGTTGCGCGTGATGCGGCTGCCAGCGGGTTTCCGCAGCGGCAAAGACCTGGCCGTCGGACGGGGTTACGCGGTCAAGTCGGGGTTGCCCACAATGCTCCAGGTTGCCAGTCCCTATGACGGCCTCCCGCTGCCTGCGGAAAGCAGATTCAGGGCTGCGGGAGAGGCGGCTGAAGATGCCATACCGGCAGCTCTCGATCAGTGGATTGAGTTGCTCCTGCGCCGTCACGCAGGACCGCGCGCTAATTGGTCCGCGTACGGCTCGGACACGGCAGCAGGCGTGGCAACAGGCCCGGCGGTGGAAGCGCAAAAAAGCCCCGCACACAGGCAGATGCTCGACCTGCTGCAACGGGCCATGCTATGGGAAGTACAACGGCGTGAGGCAGACCCTGAAGCCGAGCCGGTTATGCCGGCGCTGCTGGCCCCGCATGCCGCAACTACCTGGCACGACGAGCAGACGCTTCGCGATGTGCTGAAGGGGGTTCATCAGGCGACCCTGAATCTCGACGCGGAGATTTACAACCAGCTCTTCGGTGAGGAGCCGGACGATACCAACCTCCTGACCGGTCTGGAGAGTGCCTTGCCTGACCTGGAATCCGAAGGCGCGGCCGCGACGATGGAAGACATCGGATCTGAAGAGGAGCTAGAGGAATAACATGAGCCCCAGCCCACCACGCATTGAACTGCGGATCGATGTGTTCGAGGCGGCCAGGCAGTTGGCTTTAGCCCGTTCGGACCTCAATCCGCCGCAATTGGTCAAAGCCATCCTGCAGGAATTCCACAGCCTGGAATACCTCACCGATGAGCCCGGAGACTATTATCTGGTCCGGGCAGATACGGGCGAGCCGCTTGCGGAGGCCAGCCCACTCGCCCAGCAGGTTCATGACGGCGATCACCTGGTGCTGGTCGAACGCGAAGCGCCGCTGCCTGCGGGCACGCGGCGCCCATCACAGCCGCTCTATCTGCGCGATGCGCTGGCCGACAAGACGTATCCTCTGCACTGGTTGCCCGCGATCATCGGGCGCAGCAGCGAACATCAGCCCAGTGACGAACCGATTGCCATCGACCTGCGCGCCAACGCCTCCGGGTTGCGTGTGTCGCGGCGGCATGTCCGGCTGACGGAAACCGCCGGACAGCTCTACGCCGAGAACCTGGCAAACAACGCCGCTTCGCTGCTATCGGCCCGACAGCCGGAGCCCGTGGCGTTAGCGACAGAGCCGCAGCCGATTTCCCCAGGCGACATTATCCGGCTGGATCGCAGCGGCATCGAACTCAAGTTATCGGCAGCTTCCCGCGCGCCCGCGGCCGGCAACGAGGCACTGATTCCGCACAGCGTGACTCCAGAAGGGCGGCAGATCTCAGAATAGCCTGCGCCATGTATGGATGCGTGGCGCAACGCGGCCGGTTTAGTTTTGACCAGGAGGGCTAATCATATGGCAGAAGTCGTTCAAGCCGATTATGAAGCTCTGGCAGGCGTTGCGAAGCGTTTCGCAACCAATGCAAGCGCCATCCAGCAGTTGCACAGCCGCCTGGGTCGCCAGGCCACACAGTTGCGCTCGGCATGGATCGGCAAGGGATCGGACGCGTTCTTTGCCGAAATGACGGACAAGGTACTGCCCGCGGTGCAGCGTCTCAGCGCCGCCTTAACAGAGGCGGAGCGCGTCACGAAACAAATCGACCAGGTATTGCGCGATGCCGAAGAGGCAGGCGCGGCGCCATTCGAGCAGGCCGAGGGCGGCAGCGGCGCAGGCGGCGAAATCGGAGACGCGGCAGGAGGCGGCGGCTCTGGCGATGGACTGGGCGACGATTTCATGCGCACCCTGGATGAATTCACCCGGCAGATCTCGATTGAGAATCCGGGCAGCGGAACAGAGGGAGCCTGGAGCGAAGACGGTTATCTGCCCGGCGATATGGACGGCTCCGGGTTCGACCAAATCGAGAACGATTACGGCTTCGGAGATGCGGCTGACCTGGGCGGCGCGGGCGGCTCCGGAGGCGGCAGCGCAGGGGGCAGCAACGACTTTGCCGTGCCGGAGGACTGGCTCGACGGCGTTACCGGCGACAGCCCGTGGAGCGGCAGCGGTGCGGGCGGCATGGGCGAGATGGACAGCGCAGGCTCCGGTGCGGGCGGCATGGGCGAGATGGGCGGCGGGGGCTCCGGTTCTGGCGGCGAGATGGGTGCAGGCAGCGGCAGCGGTGGCGAAATGGGCGGCGGCGCCGGCAGCGGGGGAATGCCCACAGGCAGCGCCGGCCCCGCAGACAGCGGCGGGATGCCGGCCGGCGCCGGTGCGGGCCAGGGCGGGGGTGCAGGCGGCGAAGCAGCCGCGGTGCGCGTGCCCGAACCGCTGCGCTATCAGCCCCTCGGCAGCGGCGTGATGGCCGCCCCGACTGCGGGTTCTGCGGCGGCCGCCGGGATGCAGGCGGGCCACGGCGGCATGGTGTCCGGCGCGGCGCCGGCAGCGGCACAGAGCAACCTGGGCATACCGACAGGGCTGGCGGCGCTCGGCCCGCTGGTTGCCCTGCTCGGCAAAGCCATCAAGGACCGCACCTCCAAATAAAGGCCGGCACGCCCACAAACCTGGTTTCTGTGCGTAGCGCAGCTTCGCCGAGAAGCCGGGTTGCAACGGTGAACAGTCACGCGTGCTCGGCCCCATAAGGACCGGAAAGGAATGTTACCATGACTGAGAACACCGGTTTTCAGCCCCTTATCCTCACACTGTCGCGTGAGGAGCTATTGGCAGTGCTGGCAGTCCTGCGCGCGACGACCATCCCCGGCCTTGAGCGCGAGCCTTCGGGCGAGCTGACGCCGGAACAGGAGGCTTTCGCCCTGGTCGTGGCGCGCCGCGCCCTGCTGGCGCGTGAGCTCGCGCAGTTGCGCGCCGACGGCGAGTTCCTGCTGCACCGCGCCCTGCTGACCGCAGTCGGCGTCTGCGCCTACGCGCGGGACAGCATCCTGGCCTATCACTGGCCTTCCGGCGCGCTGGCGCCTGCGCGCCTCTTCGGCCATGTGCGTGGAGCAGATGCAGTCACCCATACTACTCCGGAGCCTGTGCTGCACCGATTCGTGCTGCTCGCTTCGCGGGATGAACTGGTCGAGCAAGTACTGACATTCTGCGAGTTCCGTGAGACTCCACCGGCCGCCAACCTGGACTTCATCGTTCCCCGGCAAATTTTCGCGGACGCTCGCCTCCTGGCCGGTCGCGGGGATGCACCGGCGGCTCAGACACTGCTCACGCAAGACGGTGTCTCCGAGTCTGCGGCGACGGCGCTCGTCTCGACCTTAACCTCCGCGCCGCGCGTGTCTGTTCTGCAGATGCTGACGCAGGCCAACGACCAGACCGTGCGCACGCGCGAGTTCACCCTCATTCAGGATCAGAGCACGGCATGGTGGCTGGCGCCGATGTTCGACGGCGAAGCCAAAGCGCCCGTGCGCGTCAAGACCGTCACCGGAAGCGAAATGCGCGCGGTGCTGGCCGCTCCCCAGGCACACTGAAAAACGGGCGGCTATCAGGATATGAACGGTTCCATCAGCACACAGGGGACACTGACATGATGATCAGGCGACTGCCACTCACTGCCCTGCTGCTCTTCCTCGCGCTGGGATTGCTCTGCTCGACGCAGGCCGCGGCCCAATCCAATCCGTCTCTGGTGGTGCTGCTCAATGCGCCGAACTATGACCCGGCGCAAAATAGCTATCAGGTGTCCGTCAGCGTAAACAGTCCTCAACTGGTGTACCGCCTGATCGTCAGCGTTGAAGATGCCGAAGCCGGAACGCTCGTTGTCCCTCCATTTGAGGTCAACCTGGGCGGTTTCTCGTCGCGGCAGTTCACACTGGACGGCAGGCTGTTCCAGGCAGAACGCAAGTACCTGCTGAAGATACAGGCCGTGGATGAGACCGGCAGCCTCATCCGGCGAGCAGAAGACAGCCCCAGCAACAACCCGGAGCAGCAGTATATCCTCGCAAGCAAGGAATTCACGCATCAGCCACGCGAGGCCCCCAAGTTCGAGTTTGCGATCGAATCGGTGAATGCCGATTACGAGATGGACAGGCTGGTGATTGTGCTCAATGCTCCGACCACACATCAGGTCCTCAAATACGATGGCTTCGTGGTGGATGAGACGGGACAACGCGTGGCCGATCTGAGCGAGGAACTCTATCCGGGGCCAACAGTGGTCGTGCCCATGCCGCAGGCGCTGCGGGAGACACAGCAAGAGCGCAAATACAAGGTGACGCTGAACCTCTATACACGCGATGACCAGCGAGCGCAGACGATCTACGAATTCACATTCGCGCCGCCGCCCAAGCCCGGGCTGATCCAGCGCATCCTGAACGCGCTGGCGCAAAAGCCTGTCATCCTACTGCTGATTGTGGTCGTACTGGCCGTCGTAGCGACGGTCATCATCCTCTTCACCAAGAAACCATCCACGGGCCTTCCGCCCCTGGAGCGCCCACCCATTGATTACACCCAGGACGTACACCGGTCGGGCTACCGCAGTCGCCTCCGGGTGCGCATCATGCAGACGCCGGGCGCCGGGCG
This sequence comes from Anaerolineae bacterium, assembly GCA_034429055.1. GTDB lineage: Bacteria > Chloroflexota > Anaerolineae > CG2-30-64-16 > CG2-30-64-16 > MWBF01. The sequence goes on from DAOUGK010000136.1 coordinate 25,337, forward strand.
GGGTGAAGAGAAAACGCTCACGGAATTCCCCTGCTATATTGGCCGCGACAAAGACTGTACCATCCACATCGAGGATAAGCACGTTTCAGGCAAGCATCTCGAAGTGACACTTCAGGAGGGCCAGTTCTACGTGATCGACATGAGCCGCAACGGTACATTCATCAACAATGCAGCCTTACGCCCTAACAAGCCAAAGCACATCGCAGGTGTGGTCAATCTACGGCTGGGCGACCAAACCATCATCGAAATGGACACCGGAGACTGACGTTCACACCGCGCTATCCAGCAAGCGGCGATAGACATCCAGCGGGTTTCCCTCGAAGGGCGCGTGGTGCAGCAGCACTGCGCGCTCTTCGTCGATTTCGATGTCGCCGGTCGCCAGGGGTGCGTTTTAAACTTGGGGGCGCGGTGTCGGCGCAGCCCTCCGCACAAGCATCCTGAGCGGGTGGACGGCTCACCGCCGCCTACGAGGCCGGGCCAGTCGAAGGAGGCCGTGCTTCGAGTGCGCCGCCGCACAAGCATTCTGAGCGGGTGGCCGGCTCACCGCCGCCTACGAGGCCGGGCCAGTCGAAGGATACCGTGCTGCGGCTGCGCCGACACCCCACGCGGCCGCCCCTTCGACTCCGTGTGGCGCTGTGCCAGGCACAGCGCCACACCTCCGCTCAGGGTGCTTCCTTGCTGCCCCCAGCCTGAAACACGCCCGGTCGCCAGGGCGGGCTGGAACAAATCCCCCTCATCCGGCTATAATATCGCGCAGAGCGACTGCGCAGAGCGCGCAGCCGTTTATCCGTGCGAACCTTCGATTCGCCGGGATCGGTCGCGGCGGAGGAATGACCATGACTGCTACGGTATTGATTCGTAATGGCACGTTGATCCTGCCCGACGGCGAGCGGCAGGGCGATATCCTGCTCGCCGGGGGACACATTGCGGCCATCGGCCCATCGCTGGCGGCTGAGGGTGCAGGCACGGTCATCGACGCGGCGGGCTGCATCCTCCTGCCGGGGCTGGTGGACCCGCACACGCACATCCAGCTCGACACGGGCCTCTACCGCACGCCCGACGACTGGGCCATCGGCACGCGCACTGCGGCCTGCGGCGGCGTGACCACGGTCATCGACTTTGCGACCCAGTTCCCCGGCCAGGATATGCACGCGGCGCTGGCCGCGCGGCGGGCGGAGATCGGCGTGCGGGCACAGATCGATTACGGCCTGCACATGATGCTGACCGAGCTGCCCCAAGACGAAGCCACTCTGGATGGCTGGCTGGCCGACCTACTGGCTGCAGGCATCAACTCGATCAAGGTCTACACGACCTATCGGCCCAACTACTATCAGGATGACGCGGCGCTGCTGTGCGCGCTGGCCGCCGCGGCCCGGCACGATGTCGTCGTGATGGTCCACTGCGAGAACGACGCGCTCGTCGCCGCCGCGACCCGGTCGCTCATGGCTGCGGGCCAGACCGCGCTGGCGTATCACGGGCAGGCGCGGCCTGCGCTGGCCGAGGTCGAGGCCGCGCACCGGGCGCTCTTCCTGGCGCGCGCCGCGGGCGACCCGCGGCTGTATGTCGTCCACTGCTCCGCAGGCGGCACGGTGGACGAGGTGACGCGCGCCGCCGCGCAGGGACAGCGCGCCATCGCGGAGACAACGGTGCAGTATCTCACGCTGGATGAGAGCGTCTACAGCGGCGCGCATCCCGAGTGGGGCATCATGCAGCCGCCCTTGCGCGCCGCGGAGGAGCGGGAGCGGCTCTGGACGCAGCTCATGGCCGGCGAAATCGCGACCATCGGCACCGACCACTGCGACTACACCATCGGGCAGAAGCGCGAGCACCCGGAGTTCGCCAAGACCCCCGGCGGCATCCCCGGTCTGGAGACGCTGCTGCCGCTGCTGGCCACACACGGGGTCGCCGCGGGCCGGCTCACCTGGATGCGGCTGGCCGCGCTGACCAGCGCGAACCCGGCCCGCATCTTCGGGCTGGCAGCGAAGGGCCGGCTGGCCGCCGGGCTGGACGCCGACGTAGTCATCTACGACCCGCGGCCGGAGACGATCATCCGCGCCGACCGGCTGCGCAACCTCGCCGGTTACACACCCTACGAGGGCTGGCGCGTGCAGGGTGCGGTGCGAGATGTGTTCGTGCGGGGCCGCCGGCTCGTGGCCGCAGGCGAGTTCATGCCCGCGCCGGGCTGGGGCCGTTTCATACGCGCGAACGACACCGGCGCTATGGTATAATGGCGGACTAAGAACGCCTAACACAACTGCGCTTTGGCCGGTCTCCGACCGAGCCAGGGGCACGATGTGCTGTGGCTTCGTCACAGCCGAGACCGGCCCCGCGGTTTTGTTAGGGGCTCTAAAGGGCTCAGGAGGATGCTGCAATGGAGCTGAACAACCTCGTGCGGGTGGCGCGTGGGGCCGCGCCGGCAGATCTCGTGCTGCGCAACGCCAGGCTGGTCAATGTGTATTCCGGTGAGGTTTACACGACCGATGTCGCCGTGTGCGGAGCGCGAATAGCGGGCGTCGGGCCAGGCTACCAGGGCAAGGAGGAGATCGACCTGAAGGGCAGCTACCTCGCGCCCGGCCTGATCGATGCGCACGTCCACATCGAAAGCGCCATGGTCAGCGTGCGCCAGTTTGCCGCCGCAGTGGTCCCGCGCGGCGTCACCGCAGTCGTTGCCGACCCCCACGAAATCACCAATGTCCTCGGCCTGGATGGCATCCGCTATATGTTCGACCAGGCCAAATACGGCCGGCTCAGCATGTATATCATGGTGCCCTCGTGTGTCCCCGCGACCCACAT
>DAOUGK010000137.1:0-6611 GCA_034429055.1 Anaerolineae bacterium
TAGCCCGATGATTGCGCCCCCCAGCACAAGCCACACCGAGTTGAGCTTGAACAGGAACAACAGCGCGCCCGCACCGACCGCCAGCACGACGGTCAGCGGGTCCAGCAGGGTCGCGCGGGCGAGCTGAAACGTCACGGCGGCCATGAGGCCCAGCGAGGCGGCATTGACGCCGTCGAGAAACGCGCCCATCCAGACTGACGCGCGCAGCCGGGGGATGAGCGGATTGCTGACCGCGACAAAGATGAAGGCAGGCAGGAAGATGCCCACGGTCGCGAGGATGCCGCCCGGCACGCCGCCGAGGATGTAGCCGATGAACGTTGCGGTCGTGAAGAGCGGCCCCGGCGTGACCTGGCCGATGGCGACCGCATCCAGCAGTTGCGCTTGCGTCAGCCAGCCTAGCCGCTCGACAAATTCCGCCTGGAGGAAGGCAATCAGCACATAGCCGCCGCCGTAAAGCACCGCGCCGATCTTGAGAAACGAGAAGAACAGCACCGGCAGGCTGAACGGCACCACCGCCAGTAGGGGCAGACCTGCGTGTCTGCCCCATTCGCCCAGCCGTAGGGGCAGATCGGCGTGTCCGCCCGGTAGGGGCAGACCTGTGTGTCTGCTCAGATCGCCCAGCAGCACAACCGGACCGAGCGCAGACAGCGTCCCTCCGCCATTGCGCAGGCGCGCCAGGTTCTTGCCCAGCATGACGACCAGGCCGCCCGCAAACAGCAGCAGCAGCTCGTTGACCCCAACAAAGTAGAGCACGATGACCGCCAGTCCAATCACACCGGTCCAGATGTCCTTGACCGCTTTGCGGCCCAGCAGCCAGAGCGCCTGCACGATGATGCCGATGACGACAGGCTTGACGCCGTAGAGCAGCCAGCCGACCTGTGGCAGTGCGCCGAAGCGGACGTAGGCCCATGACAGGGCCAGCACGATGCTCATGGCCGGGAGGATGAATGCGGTGCCGCCCGCAATCAGGCCGGGCCAGCCCGCGCGCAGGTAGCCGATGTGGATCGCCATCTCGGTCGAGTTGGGGCCCGGGATCAGGTTCGTCGCGCCGAGCAGATCGAGGAATCTCTGCTCGTCCAGCCACCGGCGGCGCACGACTACCTCATCGTGCATCATGCCGACGTGCGCGGCCGGCCCGCCGAACCCGATGAGGCCAAGCTTCAGAAACAGCAAAATCACATCACGCACAGGCTACTCTCACTGAAGGGGTAATAGAACGCTGATAACGTGCCAACCTGCGGTTGGCCCTGATGATCATGATTGACGCTGACTTTTTTCTTTTCATTAGAGCAAATATCAGCGTTTATCATGGTCATCAGCGTCATCAGCGTTCTATTCAGCGTTCTATTCATCGCTCGTAGTCGGCTGCCAGTTGTACGCGGTGGCAGTCGTGAGGTGGATGAAGCCGTGCTTCTGCAGGATGGGCCGGCTCATGGGGCTGGCGTCCACCGTCAGGAAGCGAAACCCGCGGCTTCGCGCCTCCTGCGCGCGCACGGCCAGCAGCGCGGTGTAATAGCCGCGGCGGCGGAAATCGGCCAGCGTGGAGCCGCCCCACAACGATGCGAACTGCGTCCCGGGATGGAAGCGGATCCACGCAGCCGACACAGCCTGCCCGTCCACATAGGCTGCGTACAGCCGCATGATGTCACCGGGCGCGTTCAGCTCCAGCGTCAGCATCTCCGCCAGCCACGACTTGTCCTCTTGCCAGACGGCCTCTTCCATCGCAACCACATCCGCAATGCCCGCGGGTTCGGTGATGCGGCGAATCTCCGGCGGCACGGACTGCCAGTAGACCGCGGGCGCGTCGTCCATATCGAGCACCAATACCGACTCCGGCTCGTCCGGCACGAAGCCGTGGGCCAGCAGGCGCTCCGGCAGGTCGGCGGGCTGGTCGTGGCTGTAGAGCTTCCACTCCACCTCCATGTCCAGCGCGGCAAAGTAGCCGCGCTGCTCCGCGATGACGCGGTCGCCGTTGCTCGCGTCGAGCTGCGAATAGAGGATCGCGCCGCCGCCGAGACCCCCGTCCTTGTCCGGTATGTGCCGGACCACCTCCGGCGTGACCTCGCGCCGTGTGCCGTAGTAGGTCACATCCCGCCGCTGCTCTCGGTCGAAGATTTCCAACAACTCAATGCGATCCATGCATTACCCTCATTCAGGGAGAATAGAACGCTGATGACGTGCCAACCTTGTGTCAACCTTCGGTTGACCCGTTGGCCCTGATAATCATGATTTACGCTGATTTTTATCTCCTCATCAGTTCAAGAAGATCAGCGTCTATCATGACCATCAGCGTCATCAGCGTTCTATCACCGGTGCCCGCCCCGCGATGCGCGTGCGGACGCGGTAGACCGACGTGCGCGCGGTCACGTACAAAGAATGGCCGTCGTCGCCCCACGCACAGTTGGCCGGCGTCTCCGGCAGCGGGATCAGCCCCCGGAAGGTCGCATCGGGTGCAAAGGTCCAGATGCCGAGCGCGTTGGTGACGTAAAGGTTGCCTTCCACGTCCACCTTCATGCCGTCGGGCGAGCCCGGCTCCGGGTGCGCCACGTCTGCGAACAGGCGGCTGTTGTGCAGCGTGCCGTCTGCCGCAACATCGTAGACCTGCACGCGGAACGCGCGCGAGTCACCGACGTACAGGACGGATTCGTCCGGCGAAAACGCCAGGCCATTGGGTCGGTTGAAGTCGGATGCGACCAGCACTAGGTCGCCTTCTGGCCCCACGCAGTAGACCGCGTTGACCGGCTGTTCCTGCTGCGCCGGCTCGATGCCATATGGCGGGTCGGTGAAGTAGACCAGCCCGTCGGAGCGCACGACGACATCGTTCGGGCTGTTGAGCCGTTTGCCGCCGTACTTATCGGCCAGCGCCCGCGCGCCGCCGTCGCGGCCGTCCACGATGTCCGCCACGGACACGCGGCGATTGCCGTGCTCGCAGGCGAGCAGCCGGCCCCGGCGGTCCAGCGTCAGGCCGTTGCTGTGGCCGCTCGGCTCGCGCCACACGCTGACCTCACCCTCTGCTGTCAGCTTGTAGATGCGGCCGGCCGGGATGTCGCTGAACAGCAGGAAACCGTCCGGCAGCCACACGGGGCCCTCGGTAAACTGAAAGCCGGTCGCGATACGCTCCGGTTCCCCGATGTGCAGGTCAGATTGCTGCATCTTCATTCTCCTTGTCTCACGCAAAGACGCCAAGATGCAAAGATTCTTATTCGTCATCCTCTTTGCGTGCTTTGCGACTTTGCGTGAGCTTAATGTACCCGCCCCGCGGCCCACTTCTCCAGCTTCTTCAGCATATCCTCCGCGGCCTCGCGCGACGGCACCTCGCCGATCGAGAGCAAGACGCCGTGCGGGTCGAGCGTCTCGATGATCGTGTCGATCTCGGAGAACTTGCAGAGCACCTGGACGGCCTTGCCTGCCGCCTGCACCCGCTGGTACACCGGAATCCAGCGCGCGAATTCCTCGCGGCCCGCGCCGGGGACCCACTGGATGGCGTCCAGTTCGGGGATGGCGAGCAGCGTGTCCAGGTGGCGCAGCGCGCCCGGCCCGTCCACGTGGTAGATGGAGCGGTCGAGGAAGCGGCACTCGCTGGTGATGCCGGGCAGGAAGACGTCTTCGAACATCCGGCGGCTGACCATGCACGCAAAGTCATTGGAGGGAATGTAGTACTTCCCGTCGCATACGAGGGTCGTCCACGACGAGATGGGCTGGCCGGCCGCGCGCAGCTTATCATAAAAGATATCGTACAGGGCGAAGTAATCCGCCTCCACGCGCGGGAGCAGGGTCTTCACCTCATCGACGTGCTCGATCATGTCCAGGGCGAGCCGCTGCGGGTCGCGAAATGCGGCCAGGCAGTCGCCGCCCGGGTGCCAGTCGGTCATGCCGGTGATAAACTTGCCTCGGCCCACGGCGAGCAGGGCATCGGTCATCTCGTGCAGCTTCTTGAGGTAGGGGCTGTCCCAGTCCAGCACGAGCCTGTCCGCGTCGGCCCAATCGTCGAGGATGGGCAGCGTCCAGCTCGTGCCGTAGTCACCGAACTCGATGGGGCAGCCGTAGAACGCGCTGAGCACCTCCGGCCCCAGGTTCGGGAACGCGACCGGCATGGTGTCGCCCAGGAACTCGTGGTTGGTCATGCTGGCGAGCGCGAGCTCCGCCTGGTATTCGGCGTCCATCCAGCGGTCGCGCGGGGTCGCGTGGTGCGAAGGCGGCAGCGGCACGCACTCCTCCGGCGGCCGGGCCAGCCCGAACTGCGCGAGCGGCCGGTCGATCAGCTCACGCTCCCAGAAGGCGTCGATGCGCTGTTTGCATTTTTCGTAGTCGGGTTTGAAGTCGAGCATGCGAACCTCGGACGAATGAGAAATGAGTAACGAGAAACGAGTAAATAGTAACGAGTAATGAGAAACGAGTAAGCAGTAGCGAGCAATGGAAGCTCCTCCCATCTTTCTTACTCGTTACTCGTCACTCGTTACTTATTCCCCGTTACCACAGACCAGGTATTAGCCTGTACCGCACGCGGCGGGCATAGTCGGCGTAGCCGGGCAGTTCGGCCTGCAGGGTGCGGTCTTCCAGTGCGGTGCGCAGCACCAGGAGAGCCGCCTCGATGAGCACCGGCACGAAGCCCCACAGCGTGCCGAGCAGCAGCGGCGTCATCACATAATAGAGCAGCCCGCCTGCATAGCCGGGATGGCGCACGAACCGATATGGGCCGGATGAGACGACCGTGTGCCCCCGCTCGCGCTGGATGCGCACCACGGTGGAGAAGAAGCGGTTGGCGATCAGCGCCCAAAGGCTGAAAGCGTAGCCCGCGATGAGCAGGACGAACGCAATCCACTGGAGCCAGGACGCCACCGGGCCGGAAGCCTGCCACCGGTAATCCAGCCCGCAGACGATCAGCACGACGGTTGGCAGCAGCAGCGCGACAATGGGCACAAGCTTGCGATCCCACGCTTTGGCGCCTTCGCCCTCAGTGAAACGCCCGCGCTCCGCCGCCAGGTCCGGCTGCTTGAGCAGGATCAGGACGCGGCTCGCCACCGCGGCCACGATGCTGATGATCGCATAGACCCAGGCTTCCGGCCAATCGAGCGTGCCTGCGGCCAGGAACAGGACGGCTGGCGTGAGCAGCGAGTAGACGAGAAAGCCAATGACGGTGCGCGCCGTCAGGACCCTGTGAGTGGGCGTTTGAACGGCTGAAGTCATGTTTACCTCTCTCGAACAACTCGTAGTCTAGGGCCTTGTGCCCGTCGGGACGCCCACAAGGGGCTATGCTACATTCCTGTACAAGACGCACTACTGTGACATGCGCCAGCCACCGCCGGCGTACAGCAGCTGGCCGGTGAGCCAGTGCGCCTGCTCCGAGGCCAGCAGCACGATCACGTCGGCCACGTCGCGCGGCTCGCCCACCCGGCCCAGCGGGGTGCCGCGCTCGATTTCCGCTGCCAGCCCCGGGCTGATGTAGCCGGTCTGGATCGGGCCCGGCGCGACGACGTTGACCGTCACACCGTAGCGCCCCATCTCCGCCGCAGCCGACCGGCTGTATGACTCGATCGCGTGCTTGCTCGCGGCATAGCTGATGTTGTCCGGGTGCGCATGGGCCGCGTCGGTGCTGATGTTGATGATGCGGCCCCATGACGCGCCTCGGCGGATGTGCCGGGCCAGGTACTCGGTCATCAGCAGGGCGACCGCGCGCGCGTTGATGGCGAAGTGCGCATCGATGCTCTCTGCGGTGGGCAGGCGAATGGGGAAGCCCGTTTCCCGCACATGCGCCGGGTCGAACGTCTCCAACTGATCGTGGGTGTGGTTGGCGACCAGGATATCGACCGGCCCCAGCTCGGCCTCGCAGCGGTCGAATAGCGCGGGAATAACCGCGGCGTCTGTCAGATCCGCCGGCCACGCGGCCGCACGGCCGCCTGCTGCCCGGATGCGCGCAATCAACCCCTCGGCGGACTGCTGCTGCATCGCGGCGTAGAGCGCCGGTCCGCCCACGCCTGCGGCGCGCGCCGCGGCCAGCTCGTCAGCCGAAAATGTGGTCGGGCCGATGTAATACGTGACAAACACCGCCGCGCCTTCGGCGGCGAACGCCTCCGCAGTGGCCGCGCCGATGCCGTGATTTGCGCCGGTGATGAGGACGACTTTATCGGTGAGCTGCAGGTTGGTCATGCCTGGATTATACGTGCAGTGGGTCAGCCGGGCAAACCGTCTTGCAGTTCAGTCAAAACTGCGCGCGCCATGACCTCCAGCCCGTCCACCGTGCCATACTGCGCCTTGAACGCGGCCCGAAGGTGGCAGATGCGCGACTGCACGTCGCCCGCGGCCTGCCATAGTGCGCTCGCGATGCCCGGCTCCCAGGTTAGCGCCAGGCCGGTCGCGTGGAGCGTGCGCAGGTTGTGCGCAATCTCGGGGTCGTCGCCCGCGAGGGCCGGAATTGCGACAAACACCTGCCCCGCGTTCAGGCATTCCCAAAGCGTGCCCCACCCGGCGCGGCCGATCACACACCGGATGTTGGGATGGGCGATAGATTGCGCGGGCAGCGGCCGGGCATAGGGAAACGCTGCGACGAACGCCTCCGACGGGCGGTCCGCAGGTGGCATGTACACGGTTAGCGGCTCCGCGGCCCCGGCCAG
>DAOUGK010000138.1:0-3387 GCA_034429055.1 Anaerolineae bacterium
CACCCGTCCAGCAAGACTATGCGCCCGCGACCGCACAGGGCCGGATGGTTTTGGCCGAGGGGTGGAGCCCGCCGCCGGTCATGGCCGGTGAGGCCGCTGAGTCCGCCGAGGTGTATGCGCAGCGCGCCGAAGTGCGCCTGCTCCTGCCGCTGCCGCGCGCAGAGGCAGTTTTGTACCTGGACGGCTGGTCGTTGGCACCGGACCAACGCCTGACGGTCGTGGTGGATGGCCGGGTGGCGGGCATCCAACCGCTGCCGGAGTCGCCTGTGACGCTGGCCTTCGCGCTGCCGGCTGACCCGGCGCGGCCCGCGCTGAGCGATGTGCGTCTGCGGTTCGCGGCCACGACTTCGCTGCGCACCTGGGGACAGCGGTTGAGTGCAGCCGGGCCGGTGGGCCTGCTCGTGCGCAGCGCGGGCCAGGAGACGGGCGACTTCGCTCACATCTACGTGGACGGCGTGGAACAGGCACCCGGCGGCCGCGGCTACAATCTCGTCGCGCTGGACGGCCGCGATGGGACGATCCTTGCTGCAGCGAGCTTCGACACCCACGCCGATCCGGCCGCGAACGCGCGGCTGGCGCAGTGGGTGGCCGCGCTGCCTGCGGACGCGTGGGTCGCCGGCGCAGTGCGCGACGAGGCATCGCTGAACCTGAACGATGAGGGTGTGGCCGCGCTGCGTTCCCTGGGCGTGCAGGCCGACTGGCGCGGGCGCTTCAGGTGGGGCCATGCGTTCATCGGGCGGGCGGGCGCCGGCGCGACCGAGATGCTCGATGGCTGGCGCGTGGCCGAGGTAGGTTTCCGTCTGCGAGTCAGCAGCCCGCATGTCGCCGCCGCCCTGAGTGGGGTACGGATCGAAAATCAACAGATCGACAAATAATTAGTAGTTGCTTTTTGTGCCAACCTGTGCTATAATGGTGCCATGTTCGCGCGTAAGGTCACTCAAGCGACGACCGGCCAGCCGCCGTCTCACCACGGTGAGACGGTCGATTCAATGGCCGGTGTGGGCGGGGGCGGCAGCTCCTCCACCTGCGGCGCCGGGGTCGCCACCGGGACCGGCGTCGGGTATTGTGTGCGGTACGGCGGCACGTATCGAGGGACAGCGACTGCCGGCAAGGCGAGCCTCTGCCCGATGCGGATGAGGTCGGAGCGCAGGCCGTTGGCGCGCTTGATGACGGCCACTGTCACCCCGCACCGTCGCGAAATGATGGACAGGGTGTCGCCGCGACGCACGATGTACACCGGCCCGCACACCTGGGCCAGAACCTGGGAGAGCTGTTGAGATTGCTGGAGCATCAGAGGGCGGGGATGCACAGCGATGGAGCGAGCAGGCAAGGCGCTCTGAGCCCCGACCGGCGCGACCAGAACTCCAATATTGATCGCAATTACCGTTATGCTGATACGTACAAATTTGCTGTTCATGGGTCCACCTCGGCCTGCCTCTTCATTCCAGATAGCCGGAGCTATGGATGGCAACAGGTCGGTGTGGCCGCCTGGCTCTACAGCGGGACCGCATGGACCCTGACAGCTTGGTTGTACAGACTACAATGCCGGGGAAGTCAGTCCGTGATCGGCACCCTTTCGTTGGTCAGAAAGCGTTATCACTCTGTAGAGCCGGGCCGACGGGCAACAAAGCCCTGTTAGCCCCTGCTACTATTAAATAGTATAACATACCTTCTGAGTTTTTGCAACCGTTCGCTGCAGGATGAGGCCATGTTTGCCATTTCAAAGCTCCAGCCCCTGAACAGTCTGCTGGCGCGACTAGTATTGTCCGCTATCATTACGGTGGGCATTACGGCCGTCGCTCTCACACCGGGCAGCCGCGCGGCGGATACCCCCGAAACTCTTTGGGAGACCTTCGCGGCCGGCAGCGGCATCCTCTCCGGCAACGTCTTTGCCATTGTGCCGGATCGCGATGGCGCGCTGTGGTTTGGGACGGAGGCCGGCGCGAGCCGCTACGATGGCCGCTGGCAGTCCCTCACCACGGGCAACGGACTGCCCGGGGCCAGCGTGCGCGCCATCGCCCAGACGAAGGACGGCGCAGTCTGGTTTGCGACCCAGGCCGGGCTGGCGCGGCGTCCTCTTGAGGGAGAGTGCTGCGAAACGTGGACCGTGGCAAGGGGGCTGCCGGGCGATGATCTGCATACGCTGACCGTGGCGTCCATCTCCCCGTTGGACGGCGAGGCCCAGGGGGTCTGGGTGGGCACCAGCCAGGGGCTGGCGTACGTGGAAGGCGGCCAGGTCATCGTAGACTCGCCCTTGCCGGGCGCCGATATCGTTGCGAGCCTGGCCGATCCCAATGGCGACCTTATTGTTGGCGTCAACGGCAGCGGCGTCTGGCGCCGCGGGGCAAAGGGCGGCTGGCAGCGGCTCGATGATGGGACCCTGGTGCTGGGCCCGCGCGCCGCGTTGATGCGCGATACGGCGGGTCGGCTGTGGGTGGGGACGCGGGCCGGCGTGATCTACCAGGACGGTGCGAGCTGGCAGCGTTTCCCGCTCAAGGCGGATGACACAGGGCTGGAGGTCTACGCGCTCACGCCCGATGGCGAAGGCGGACTGTGGATCGGCACGAACGAGGGGGTGTTCTACGCGGCTGATTACGAGCAGGGCGAACTGCCCGTTGTGCAGCACCGCGCGCGGCAGAATGGCCTCGTGAATGACTATGTGCGCGTGGTCACCGTGGACCAGGATCGCGGGGTCTGGCTGGGCACGATCGCAGGCGTCAGCCGTCATTTCGGCCTCGTCTGGCAGGTGGAGCGCGACCCTGCGTTGGAGCAACAGCGCATCAACGCCTTGTTGCTGGACAGCGCGGGCCGTACGTGGGCCGGGACCGAGCTGAACGGCCTGGCCGTGCTGCAGGACGGCCGGTGGGAGCACCTGACCAGCCAGAACGGCCTGCCGGATGACCGGATCGTCTCGCTCTATGAGGACAGCGCCGGTCGCATCTGGGTCGGCACGCTCACTGCGGTCGGGTACTGGCAGAACGGCGAGGGCTGGCGCTTCTTCGGTGCCGCGACGCCGGGGCTGGCGGGCGTGCCCGTCTATGATTTTGAGCAGGACGCGCGCGGCAGCCTCTGGCTGGCAACGGAACGGGGTCTTAGCCAGTGGAACGAGGCGAACGGCTTTGCGGCAGTCGACAGGCTGGCAGGCACGCGGGTCAATGCGCTGTTTCATGCGCGCGAAGGTGCGCTGTGGTTCGGCACCGTGTCCGAGGGCGTGTATCGCCTGGACGGTGACCGCTGGGAAACCGTGACCGGAGCGGGGACCGCGCAGCTCAACGACGTGGTTGTGAACGGCATCGGCCAGACCGACGACGGCAGCCTGTGGGTCAGCAGCTATAACAACGGCCTCTGGCGCCTGCGGGACGGCGGCTGGGAGCGCATGGACGGCGA
>DAOUGK010000139.1:0-3698 GCA_034429055.1 Anaerolineae bacterium
CCCCCCCCCCCCCCCCCCCCCCCCCCCACAAAAAAAAATAGAGGGTCTCCCCATGTCACACCTGTGTGAGCGCCAGGGGATTGCCGGTGGCTGCCGCGGCTGTGCTATAATCGGCACAACTCAACCCTCTGGAGGTGCTCTGCGATGCTACTCAACCTCCGCGAATATCACCGGCCCGCGGCGGAGGGCCGAGGGCTGGGGGACGCATTGGCGCTCCTCGCCCGGCCGGGCATCCGCACGGTCGTGCTGGCCGGCGGCGACACGCTGTTGGCCGCCGCGGATCCCACGATCGAGGCCGTCGTCGATCTGCAAGGGCTCGGTCTGGACCAACTCACGTTTGATCACGAGCGCGGGCTACTGCACATCGGCGCACTCGTGACGCGGGCGCGACTGGCCGCAGGCGAGGGTGCCAGCTACGCTGGCCTGACCTCGCCCCTACGGGGATTTCTGGGGCAGTGCGCGCAGCGGTGGAGCGGCAGCGTGCAGCGCAACCGGGCGACGGTCGGCGGCGCTGCCGTCGTCGCAGCGGACAACGACCCGCTGCCGGCCGCGCTGCTGGCGTGCGACGCCGAGGTGATACTCGCGACGCAGGCCGGCGAACAGGTCATGTCCTATGCGGAGTTCCTCGACCGCCGCGCGGCGCTGCTGGCCGCGCCGGCCATCGTCACCGGGCTGCGCGTGCCGGTAACTGACGCCGCGACGGGCTATGCGCTGGAGACGGTCGCGCGCACGCCCTCCGATGCCCCGATTGTGTTGGCCGTCGCCGCGCTGACCTTCGGCGCGCTGAGCGCGCACGATGGCCGCTGCACCGCGGCGCGGCTGGCGCTGGGCGGCGTGGCTCCAAACCCGCTGCGCGTGCCTGCGGTCGAAGCCGCGTTGACCGGACAATCTCTGACGCCGGACCTGATCGCTGATGCGGCGGCGCAGCTTGCTCCGCTCGTTCACCCCGCGGGCGATTTCCGCGGCTCCGGCGAGTACCGGCGGGAGATGGCCGTCGTGCTGGCGCGGCGTGCGCTGACACAGGCAAGGAGGCCCTGATGCTGCTCCGGTTCACCCTCAACGACAAGCCGCAAACGTGGGAGGCAGCCCCGAACGAGTCGCTGCTGGATGCATTGCGGCGGCACGGCGTGTTCGGCGTCAAGCACGGCTGCGAAACGGGCGAGTGCGGCGCGTGTACCGTGCGGCTCGACGGCCTGCCCGTGACCTCCTGCACGCTGCTGGCCGCGCAGGCTGACGGGCATCACATCGAGACGGTGGAGGCCCTGGGCGAGCACCCGGAGCAGGGCTGGAAACATACGGCCGGGCTGCACCCGCTGCAGCAGGCGTTCATCCAGGCGGGCGCAATCCAGTGCGGCTACTGTACCCCGGCGCAACTGCTCGCAGCCCAGGCGCTCCTGGAGCAGAATCCCAACCCGACCGAAGCCGAGGTGCGGGACGCGCTGTCGGGCGTGCTGTGCCGCTGCACCGGCTACGCCAAGCCGGTCGCGGCCGTCCTGCACGCCGCCGCGATCCTGCGCGGGGAGGAAGAGCCGCCGGCCATCCCCGGCAGCATCCCGCCGCCCGAACTGCCCATGCCCGACGAGACGCGGCAGGTGGCGCCTGCTGCCGGTGACCGGATGGCAGCCGCCGCCGGTGAGGTCGTGGAGCCGGAGACCGGCGCGCCTGTGACGACGCAGACCCGCGTGACGCTGCCGACGCTGGTGGTCGCGCCCGCGGAAAACCGTTATGTCGGCACGGCCGAGCCGAAGGTCGACGCGGTCAAACTGGCGCAGGGCAAGCCCGCGTTCGTAGCGGACATCGAGATGCGCGGGATGCTCGTCGGAAAGCTGCTGCACAGCCCGATCGCGCACGGCTACATCAAACACATCGATGTATCAAGGGCGCGCGCGCTGCCCGGCGTCCATGCGGTGCTGACCTATGCCGACATCCCGCGCGTGGTTCACTCCACCGCGGGCCAATCGGACCCCATCCCCGGCCCGCTGGACTTCTTCAGCCTGGATCGCAAGCTGCGCTGCGTCGGGGACCGGGTGGCCGCGGTCGCAGCGGAGACCGAAGAAATCGCGCAGCGCGCGCTCGACCTGATCGAGGTCGAATATGAAGAACTGCCTGCGATCCTGGACCCGCGCGAGTCGATGGCGCCCGGCGCGCCGGTTATCCACGACGAGCCGGAGTATGTGCCGTTTGCCGACTGCGACCCCGCGCGCAACCTGGCCGCGGCCATCCACATCGAGCTGGGCGACGTGGATGCGGCACTGGCCGGGGCGGACTACGTTTTCGAGGGCGAGTACCAGGTCCCGAAGGTGCAGCAGGCGCCGATTGAGCCGATGGTCTGCATCACCTACTGGGACGAGAACGACCGCCTGGTCATCCGAACGAGCACGCAGGTGCCGTTCCATGCGCGGCGCATCCTGGCGCCGGTGCTCGGCCTGCCCATCAAGCGCATCCGGGTCATCAAGCCGCGCATCGGCGGCGGCTTCGGCAACAAGCAGGAAGTGCTGATCGAGGACATCTGCGCGCACCTGACCATCGCAACCGGGCGGCCGGTCAAGATGGAGTACACGCGCGCGGAGCAGTTCCTCGCCAGCACCTCGCGCCACCCGATGCGCGTCACCATGCGCACCGGCGTCATGGCGGATGGCCGCATCGTGGCGAACGAGATGCGCGTGCTGAGCGACACGGGTGCATACGGCAACCATGCCCTCACCGTGACCGGCAACACCGGCCACAAGGCCATGTCGCTTTACCCGGCCAACAAGGCCGCGGACGGGCAATCCAACATCCGTTTCGTCGCGGATGTGGTCTACACCAACACGCCGACGGCCGGCGCATATCGCGGCTACGGCGTGCCGCAGGGCTTCTACCCGCTCGAATGTCACATGGAGCGCATCGCTCGCAGCCTGGGGCTGGACCCGCTGGCGTTCCGCCTGATGAACGTGCTGCAGGCGGGCGAGGAACATCCGATGGCGAAGGCCTGGAGCGAAGGCCGCGCCGCGCACCCGGAGATGATCCGCACGAACGCAATCCACGAGTGTGCGCGCATCGGCGCTGAGCTGATCGGGTGGACGGAGCATCCTGAGCGGAGGCCCGCCAGCGGCGGGACGCAGTCGAAGGACCTCCGCCGCGGCAAGGGCGTCGCGCTGGTCATGCAGGGGACCGCGATCCCGAACCTCGACATGGGCGCGGCCAGCATCAAGATGAACGACGACGGCAGCTTCAACCTGCTCGTCGGCGCGACGGACCTGGGGACCGGCTCGGACACGGTGCTGACGCAGATGGCCGCGGAGGTGCTCGGCTGCCCGCCGGAGGACTTCATCACCTACTCGTCAGACACGGACTTTACGCCGTTCGACAAGGGCGCGTATGCGTCCAGCACGACCTACATCTCCGGTGCAGCGGTCGTCGAGGCTGCGCGCGCAGTTGCGGAGCAGATCAAGGCGGTGGCCGGACGGATGCTCGGCGTGCCTGCGGAGGAAATCATGCTGGCCGAGCGGCAGGCGTGGGCGCCGGACGGCCGGAGCGTGACGCTGGCCGAGGTCGCGCTGGAGAGCCTGCATCACAGCGATCAACACCAGATCATGGCGGTCGGGTCCTATGTCAGCCCGGACAGCCCCCCGCCCTTCGCCGCGCAGTTCGCGGACGTGGTCGTGGATATCGAGACGGGGCAGGTCACTGTCGAGAAGCTGGTGATGGTGCTGGAC
>DAOUGK010000140.1:0-4608 GCA_034429055.1 Anaerolineae bacterium
TTTCAAGCCCTGCACCATCGGCAACGGCCAGTCGGGCATCTGCTGCAAAAACTGCTATATGGGGCCGTGCCGCCTCACCAAGGACGGGCAGGTCGGCATCTGCGGCGCAACGGTCGACACCATCGCCGCACGCAATCTGGCGCGTGCGATTGCCGCTGGTGCAGCCGCGCACTCCGACCACGGTCGCGATCTCGCCTTCACGCTGCTGGCCGTGGCCCAGGGTGAGGCGCAGGGCTACGAAATCCGTGACGAGGCGAAGCTGTACGCGGTGGCGGCCAAACATGGCATTGCGACCAAGGGCCGCACGATACTGGAGATCGCGCACGATGTGGCAAGCAAAGCCATCGGCGAGTTCGGCCAGCAGCGCGGCGAGTTAAGCTATCTCTCGACGGCCCCGACCAAACGCCAGGCCATCTGGCGCGACCAGAAGGTCGCCCCGCGCGGCATCGACCGCGAGGTCGTGGAGATTCTTCATCGCACGCACATGGGCGACGACCAGGACGCCAGCCACATCATGTCGGCCTCCGTCCGCACGGCTTTGTCCGACGGGTGGGGCGGCTCGATGTGGGCCACCGACATCTCCGACATCCTCTTCGGCACCCCCAGCCCGAAGGTCGGTGAGGTCAACCTCGGCTGCCTGGAGGAGAAGCAGGTCAACATCATCGTGCACGGCCACGAGCCGACGCTCTCCGAGATGATTGTGACCGCCGTCCAGGACCCCGACCTGATCGAGTATGCCAGGACCAAGGGAGCGGAGGGCATTAACCTGGCCGGCATCTGCTGTACTTCGAATGAAGTCATGATGCGGCAGGGCATCCCGTCAGCGGGCAACTTCCTCAACCAGGAGCTCGCCATCCTGACCGGCGCGATCGAGGCGATGGTCGTCGATGTGCAGTGCATCATGCAGTCGCTCACCGGCGTGGCCGAGCATTTCCATACCGAAGTCATCACCACCAGCCCCAAGGTGAAGATGTCGGGCGCGACGCACATCGAGTTTGACGAGCATCACGCGCTGGATATCGCTAAGAACATCGTGCGCCGCGCAATCGACAACTATGCCAACCGCGGCGAGACGCGCATCCCCAAATCCAGTGCACAGGCGGTCGTGCCGGGCTTCAGCCACGAGTACCTCAATTACATGCTCGGCGGCCTGTACCGCCAGTCGTTCCGCCCGCTCAACGAGGCCATTGCCAGCGGCCGCCTGCGCGGTGTGGCGGCTGATGTCGGCTGCAACAACCCGGGCCTGACGCAGGACAAGGTCCACATGGATGTCATCACCGAGCTGCTGAAGAACGACGTGCTCGTCGTCGCCACGGGCTGCGGCGCGATCGCTGCGGGCAAGTACGGCTATCTGCTCGGCGAGGCGGGGCTGGACAAGGTCGGGCCGGGCCTGCGCGAGATCTGCGAAACCATCGGCATCCCGCCCGTCCTGCACCTCGGCTCCTGCGTGGACAACAGCCGCATCCTCACCATCCTCTCCCAGGTGGCAACGGAAGGCGGCCTGGGCGATGATATCAGCGACATCCCGGCGGTCGGCCTTGCACCCGAGTGGATGAGCGAAAAGGCGCTCGCGATCGCGGCCTATTGCGCCGGCTCCGGCGCGTATGTCATCATGGGTGTGCGCAACCCCGTGGACTTCTCGGATGGCGTCACCGACATCCTCTCGAAGGAATGGGAAGAACGCTTCGGCGGCAAGATCGAGTTCGTCGCGGAGGCGGAAGAAATCGTCCGCCGGACGCTGGAGCACATCGACAAAAAGCGCGCGGCGCTGAAGCTGCCCGCCTACGATCCGACCCGCTTCGGCGCATCCGGGGATGCGGCGATGGAGTCATACCTCGAACTGCCCGTCGAAGAGCAGATGACGGAGATATACGGATGACGAGTAATGAGTAACGAGTAATGAGTAAGTGTTACCTGTTACTCGTTACTGGTTACTCATTACTCGTTTCCCATTCCGGTTCACGGAGGAACCAACCATGTCGCGATACATCGCCACTCGCGCCATCCGCGGCGCCAACCTGATCGTGCAAGAGGCGGACGAGCTCCTCAACAAGGCGCTCGCAGAAAAGGGCGCTGACTGCCCGGTCGCCTTTCCCAATACTGCTTACTATCTGCCGACTATCTTCGGCATGACGGGCCGCGAGGTCACCAAGCTGGGCGAGTTGACGCCGGTGCTGGACCACGCGAAGGACCTGCTGCATCCCGTCCCGACGGCCCAGTGCTGGACGCCCTACCTGGGCGAGACGCTGGACTCCGGCATGTCCACACTGCTGGCTGCGGAGATCATCGAGGCCATCCGCTTCGTCTACGGCGAGGAACCGGGCCGCCTGGCCGGCTTCCACGGGACCGGCGGCAGCTTCACGAGCCCCGACGGCAGCGCCGGCGGCCCTGGCGGCAACGGGCGCTTGAACGGCCCCATCGACGATGTACAGCTCCGCGCCTGGGGCATCCAGCTGGTCGACGGGCGTATGCCGGGCTTTGCGGCGATTGTCGGCTGCGCCAAGAGCAACGAGGTTGCCGTCAAGATCGTGCGCGAGCTGCAGAAGCGCAACATCCTGATCTTCCTCTGCGGCAACGTCAACGGCCGCTCGGTCATCCACCAGTTGCAGGAAGAGGGTGTGGAGATGGGCTACGACACGTACATCGTGCCGTTCGGCCTGGACACCCTCTCGGCCATCTATCCCATCGGGTTCGCGACCCGCTCCGCGCTGACCTTCGGCGGCATGAAGGGCGGGCAGTCGAAGGACATCCTGCTCTACAACCGGCAGCGCGTCTTTGCGTTCGTGCTGGCGCTGGGCGAGGTGGACGATCTGAAGTACGCTGCCGCGGCGGGCGCCATCAACTACGGCTTCCCGGTCATCGCAGACACGCGCATCCCGCAGATCCTGCCCACCGGCGTGACGACGTACGAGCACGTCATCTCCATGCCCTTCAACGAAATCGAGGGCAAGGATGACCTGGAACGCGCGGAGAAGCTGGTCCAGAAGTGCATCGAGACGCGCGGCGTCAAGATCAAGCTGACCGAGGTCCCGATCCCGGTGCCCTACGGCTCGGCATT
This sequence comes from Anaerolineae bacterium, assembly GCA_034429055.1. Classification (GTDB taxonomy): domain Bacteria; phylum Chloroflexota; class Anaerolineae; order CG2-30-64-16; family CG2-30-64-16; genus MWBF01. The sequence continues at coordinate 3,059 of DAOUGK010000140.1, forward strand.
CGAGGGCGAGGTCGTGCGCAAGAAGGACATGCGCGTCGAGTTCGGCGGCAAGTACAGCCGGGCCTTCGAGTACCTGCGCATGGTGGACATGGACCAGGTCGAGGATGGCAAGATCGAGGTCATCGGGCCGGACTTCGCAGACGTGCCGGAAGCGGGCGCGATGGACATGGGCATCCTGGTCGAGGTTGCGGGCCGCAAGATGCAGCGCGACTTCGAGCCGGTGCTCGAACGCCAGATTCACTACTTCGTGAACGGCGCCAGCGGCATCCAGCACATCGGCCAGCGCGACATCACCTGGATTCGCATCGGCAAGGCCGCGGCAGACAAGGGCTTCAACCTCAAGCACTTCGGTGAGATCGTTCATGCCCGCCTGATGGCCGACTTCGGCGCCATCGTGGACAAGGTGCAGGTCAAGATCATCACCGACCCGGCCCTGCACGCCGAATGGCTGCTGAAGGCGCGCGAAGCCTACGACTACCGCAACAACCGCCTCGCGGATATGACCGATGAGTCGGTGGACGAGTTCTACACCTGCACGCTGTGCCAGTCTTTCGCGCCGACCCACCTGTGCCTGGTCAGCCCGCAGCGCCTCGGCCTGTGCGGCGCGTACAACTACCTGGACTGCGCGGCCTCCTACCAGATCAACCCGACCGGCCCGAACCAGCCCATCCGCAAGGGCATGGCGATGGACCGGACTAAGGGCATCTACACCGGCCTGAACGAAATCGCGCAGCAGAAGTCGAACGGCACGGTGCAGGAAGTCGCGATGTACTCGATCATGAACGCGCCCATGACGGCGTGCGGCTGCTTCGAGTGTATCGTCATGCTTATCCCCGAGGCGAACGGCGTGATGGTCGTCTCCCGCGAGGACACGAGCATGACGCCCGCGGGCATGACCTTCTCGACGCTGGCCGGCATGGCCGGCGGCGGGCTGCAGACGCCCGGCGTGATGGGCATCGGCAAGTACTATCTGACGAGCCCGAAGTTCATCTCGGCGGACGGCGGCTTTACCCGCATCGTGTGGATGTCCAGCGTGCTCAAGCAGACGATGGCCGCGGAACTCCAGGCCGTCTGCGAGCGCGAAGGCGACCCCGACCTGCTGAGCAAGATTGCCGATGAGACCATCTGCACGGATGTGGACGGGCTGCTCGCGCACCTCGAAGCGACCGGCCACCCGTCGCTGATGATGGAGCCGATGTTCTAGCGGTGTGAACCGCGGGAGACACGGATTACACGGAATTCTCTTTCTGTGTGGTCCGTGTCTTCCACGGTTCAAACGAAAAGACCGCAGATGATCATACCGGTATCACTTTACAGCTTGTAGCTTTTATACTACACTTACTATGCCAGATGTAATCATTGAGGTACTAGAGTACCTCACAGTTGATGGCCGCCGCCCATATCGGGAATGGTTGCATGATTTAGCCGACAGAGAAGCACGTGCTCGTGTACGTGTGAGAATCAGACGGATCGCACTCGGCAATTTCGGTGATACTAAGGCGGTTGGTGGTGGCGTGATTGAGGCTCGCATCTCCTATGGACCGGGATAC
>DAOUGK010000141.1:0-7998 GCA_034429055.1 Anaerolineae bacterium
TAGGCCATGTTACAGGCCCAGATTGAGATTATCCTGATTGCATCGGTCGTCGCCGCCAGTTGCGGGCTGGTGGGGACGTTCCTGGTCCTGCGGCGGATGGCGCTGATGAGCGACGCCATCAGCCACGCGATTCTCTTCGGCATCGTCGTGATGTTCTTCGTCGTCGAAAACATTACGTCGCCCTGGCTGGTCATTGCCGCTGCCGCGACGGGGTTGCTCACGGTCATCCTCGTCGAGCTCCTGACCCGAACGCGCCTTGTGAAGGAAGACGCTGCGATCGGTTTGGTGTTTCCCCTGCTGTTCTCGCTCGGCGTCATCCTCATCAGCCGCTACGCGTCGAACATCCACCTCGATGTGGATGCGGTACTGTTGGGTGAACTGGCCTTCACCCCGTTCGACCGGCTGGTCGTCGGCGGGCTGGACATCGGGCCGCGCGCGCTGTGGCTGGCGCTGGTCGTCGGCCTGCTGAACCTGGCCTTCATCCTCCTGTTCTACAAGGAGCTGAAGCTGGCGACGTTCGATGCCGGGCTGGCGCTGGCGCTGGGCTTCTCGCCCGCCGTGATTCACTATGCACTGATGAGCCTGGTGTCGCTGACGGCCGTCAGTTCGTTCGAGGCGGTCGGCAGCGTGCTGGTCGTGGCCCTGATGATCGCACCGCCTGCGGCCGCGTATCTGCTGACCGACCGGCTGCCCGTCATGCTGGCGCTGTCCGCTGCCATCGGCGTGCTGTCCGCGGTGACGGGTTTCTATCTCGCGCGGCTGCTGGACGGGTCGATTGCGGGCAGCATTGCCACCATGACGGGCGTGTTCTTCCTGCTGGTCCTGCTGTTTGCGCCCCAGCGGGGATTGGTGGGCCGCTGGTCGCGCGCCCGCCGCCAGCGTTACCAGTTTGCCGGGGAGATGCTGCTGGTTCATCTGTCGCAGCACGAGCACGAACCGGCGGCCAGCACGGAGGCAACGCTGGAGCACATGGCGCGGCACATGCACTGGCGGCCGTCCTTCGGCGCACAGGTGGCCGACCACCTGACCCGGCACGGGTTGGTCACACGGCGGAACGGCGGCACGCGCCTCGCGCTGACCGAGACGGGCCGCGCGCTCGCCCGTGACGTGATGGTGCGGTGAAGGAGGGGCGCCCAGTGTGGCGCTGTGCAGGCATCCTGAGCGGAGCAGCGCTCTTTTTCGCTGCGTAGTCGAAGGGTGCTTTGGCTCTCACTCCAAACTGAACCCCGCCCATATGATGCGGGTGCGTTTCACGTTGGAGGCGCGGCCATCGCGGATAAGCGAATGCGCTGGCGCGCCACGAATACGCGAATCGCGTGTGCCGCGGCAGGGATATTCGTGTATGCGTGCCCAGCGCCGCAGCGCCATTCGCGTATTCGCGATGGCCGCGTTCGCCCCCAGTATGAATCCCGCCCATATGACGCGAATCATTTGACACCGTGTCGGGGGTGTGGTATCTTCATACCTGTTGACAATCAAAAACATGGCGGATACACAAGGGGTAAGCCGGTGCGAAGCCGGCGCTGTCCCGCAACTGTAAACGAGCGACTCGACGCGAGCCACCCGTAAGTCAGAAAACCCGGTTCCGCTTTGTTCTCAACGACCTTCGAGGTAAAGGGAGTGGGAATCGGTCGGGGCGTGCCTTTAAGGGCGCGTTTCGTCCAGTCCGCTCCCCTTGCTGTCCAACAGGCAAGGGGTTTTCTTTTGTTTGAGGAACGCCCCTGCCCGCAGGGGCGTTTTGCATGTTTGCACCGGGACATAGACATCGCACCCTGACCGCCAGCATCGTGACGGTGATTCTGCTGTTGAGCACGATCGGCGCCGTAAGGGCTGCGCCCGTCACCGCGGCTGATCCGGTGCAAGAGGTCATCGACCGCGCAGTGGCCTGGCTCAAGACCCAGCAGTTGCCCGACGGCGGCTTCGGCTACAAGGGCAAAAGCAGCGCCGCCATGACCGCGGATGTGGTCTATGCCCTTGCCCTTGCAGGGGAGCAGCCGGACGGTCGCGCGTGGACCACGGCAGCCGGTCGCAGTGCGCTCGATGCGCTGGCAGAGCTGGCCCCGGCCTACGTGGGCACGGATGCGGGCCAGGCAGGCAAGATCGCACGGGCCGTCAGCCTGGCGGGCGGCGACCCGCGGGCCTTCGGCGGACTGGACCTGATCGCCATCATCGAGGCGGCCTATGATCCGGCGACGGGCCGGTATCATCCGAGCTTCGCCTTCCGCCACACGCTGGCCGTCGAAGCGTTGCACCGGGCGGGGGTCGAAGTGCCGCCGGGGGCCAGCATGGCCCTGCGGCTGGCGCAACTGCCGGACGGCGGCTGGTTCTGGAGCTTCAACCAGGACGCCGGTGCAGAGCGGAGCGACGTGGACACTACGGGCCGCGTGCTGCTGCTGCTCGGCGGGCTGCTGGATGTGCGGGATCCGTGCGCATACAAGCTGGCGGGCAGCTACCTGTCCGGCATGCAACTGCCGGGTGGGTGGAATGACGGCCAGACCGAGGGTGCGCCCGCAAACGCCAATTCGACCGCCCTGGCAATCGCGGGCCTGAATGCAGCAGGCATCGACCCGGAGGACGCCCAGGACGTGCGCAGGACGCTGCTGGCCTTTCAGGAACCCTCCGGTGCGTTCGTCTATACCCTGGACCCCACCGTGGGCCAGGAAGTGCGGGTGATGGCGACGGCGGAGGCGCTCGTCGCACTGGTTCAGCCGCTCAATGCCGGTAACGGGACCTGCAAGCCGGTCCCTTATTTCCCGATGATCCTGCGCTAGGATGCATCACCTATCCGAGAGTAGCATAGCCCCTTGTTGGCATCCTGACGGGCACAAGGCCGTACGCTACGAGGAATCGGATAGAAGTTCTCATTTCAATCTCAGGAGGAAGATCGTGTCTCGTCGTCTCACCCTTGTCGCCCTGGTTGTCCTGGTCCTGGTGGCGGTGGTCGCCCCTGTTCAGGCCCAGGATGCGGATACCAAGCAGGTCGGTCTCGTCATTGCCTTTCCTGACGGCACGCAGCATACCGAAATTGTGACCGTCCCCGCCGCTGCCACCACCTTCGATGTGCTGGGGGCGGCGGACATCGAGCTCGCCAGCCAGGAGACCACGTTCGGTCCCGCCGTGTGCAGCATCAATGGAACGGGCTGTCCCGCGGATAACTGCTTCTGCAACGAGAAGGAATTCTGGGCCTACTTCCACCTGGCTGACGGCGAGTGGGCTTCTGCGATGGAAGGCGTGGGTGCATATGTGCCTGCCGACGGTGCGGTCGAGGGCTTCGCGTGGAGCGCCTCGGATGCAGACTTCAATCCGACGGTGAAGCCGAATGTCGTGGCATTCGATCAAATCACATCCGGCGCGGCGGCAGCCAGCACGGGCTTCGGCCTGTCGACGCAGACCATCGTGCTCCTGGTTGCCGTTGTCGCGCTGATTGCGGTTCTGGTTGCCCTGTATCTGCGGCGCACGAAGCGATAGGGGCGGGTCTTGGGCTCGCCCGTGGGTGGGCATGTGGTGTGTGGTGTGGGGGCAGGGGGGCCTGCCCCCCACGGTGGGGCGGGACTTGCGCCCGTCCGGGGAAAAGTCATGATGAACAAAGGGTCAATTGCGCGTATCCTGGTCATCCTGGCCGTCGTGTTGCTGGCAGGCGCAATCGTACTGCCCGCCGCGGTTGCAGCTTCCGGCAGCCGCCAGGAGGGGCCGAACCGCGCCGCGGTTGTGGTGCGCTTCAGCGAGGATAACGTCGTCACTGCGTGCGTATCGTTCAGCGAGCCGACGATTGACGGCGAGGAACTGCTCCGGCGCTCCGGGCTGAATGCCGGGTTTGCCAGCAATGGTGCGCTGTGTAGCATCCAGAACGCGGGCTGTCCGGCCAACGACTGTTTCTGCCGGTGTCCCTTCCCTGAGTGCGAGTACTGGGCCTTCTATCAACTCAATGATGGCGCCTGGCAGTACTCCAACGTCGGGGCCGCCTGGTCGGAGGTCGGCAACGGCGGCGTACAGGCGTGGTCCTGGGGGCCGGGCAACTGGATTTCCGGCGTAGAGCCGCCCGCCATCACCTTCGAGCAAGTTTGCGGGGACACCGGTGCGACATCCGCTGCGACATCCGCTGCCGCGTCGGAACCGGCGAGCCCGGCCGGCCCGTCGATTCCTGAGCCGATGACCCTGTTGATCCTGGCCGGTGGCGTGGCGGGTGTGGCGGTGTACGCGCAGCGTGCGCGGCGCTGAGTGTATCCACGGAACGAGCGGACCCTGCGCAAGGATTAGCAACGCTCGTAGTCGCAGGATGCCTCTGCCGGCGGCGATGGGGCTTCGGCACATCATGTCATGACAATCAAGCGTGTCGTAGGTGTGGGACTCCTGGTGGTGGCCGCGGCCTTCGTGAGCGTATGGGTGCGCGCACTGGAGGCTGCGGCCTCGTCGCGCTATCAGACGGGCGGCAACTCGGCCGCACTGGTCGTGCGCTTCAGCGATAACAGCGTCTACACGCAGTGCATCTCCTTCACCGAGCCGGAGTTTTACCTCGACGACCTGCTGCTGCGCGCCAGCCTCAACGTGCAAATGGATGAAGACAGCCTTATCTGCAGTATCAACGGCACGGGCTGTTCCATCGATAACTGCCGGTGTGGGTGGAACACCGACCCCCCGACCTACTGGTCCTATTTCAAGTGGGAGAGCGGCCAGTGGCGGTATCAGTATCCCGATATTGTCTATATCCCTGTGGCCCCTGGCGATGTCTTTGGTTTTTCCTGGGGTCCAGGCAACTTGGTTTCAGCAGTGCCGCCGCCTGCTTACACCTATGACCAGATCTGCGTGAGCGGCATACCGCCGACCGCCACCGCGACGGCGACGGCTACGGCAACCGCCACGGCCACAGCGCCGGTTGCCCAGGCCACCACGCCGGCTGCCACGCCGGGCGGCCAGGCGGGCGACGCGTTGCCTCCGCCGCAGGTCACGTTCAGCGTGGATAGCTCGCCCATTGCCTGGGGCGCCTGCACCGTCCTGCGCTGGGTCGCGTGGGATGCCACGGAGGTCACGTTGAATGGTCAGGCCGTCACCGGCCAGGAATGGCTGGAGGTCTGCCCGGAAGTGACCGAGCGTTATGTGCTGGTTGCGGCGAACAGCACGGGCCAGACGACCCGTGAAATCGTGGTCGAGGTGACGGGCACAGACATGCAGCCGCCATCTACCGCTGTGCTCCCCTTGCAGCCCGGCGCAGTAGTCCCGGTTGCGACGCCGGCGCAGTTCGGCGTACCCGATGCCTCGCTCCTGCCGCAGCAGCCGGTCGCGCCTGCAACGATGGCTGTGAGCGCCGGCGAGGATGCGGCCGGTGCTGTGCTTGCTGCGTCGCCCACGGTCCCGGCGGTTCCGACGGTGCATTTCACGTTCGCGCCGACGGCTACGCTCACTCCGCGCCCGCGCCGCATGCTCGGTGCGGAGGGCCGTCCGACGCCCACCCCTCTACTCGTTGCGCGCGCTGTTCTGCCGGCGGATCAGGCCGCAGCGCCCGGTGGGCAGGCAGCCGTACGGACAACCACATCAGGTCCGCCGCCGCTGCTGCCGGTGGAGGATCGTTCGTTCAGTGTGACGCTGCTGCCCGGCTATGCCGCATACCTGATCCTGGCGGCCGCGCTGGCCGGCGCATGTGTCTGGGTCATCCGGCGCAAGGCCGGCGCCGGCCCGGAAAGGTGAGCGGCACAGCCATCGTGCGATCCACCTATCATCCCGTCGCCTGGCTTGCCTGGCTGGCTGCGGCTGCGCTGCCGGCCCTGTCCACGCGCAACCCGCTCTACCTGAGCCTGCTGTTGCTCGCGGTCGGCGTCACCAACCTGGCGTTGGGCCGCGCCAACCCCACCGCGCGCAGTTGGGGTGCGTTCGTGCGCTTCGGCGTCACTCTGTGGCTGCTCACCATCCCGTTCACTGCCCTCACCTCGCATTACGGCACGGTCGTCCTGTTCCGCCTGCCGGCTTCGTGGCCGGTCATCGGCGGGCCCATTACGCTGGAAGCCATCCTCTACGGCGTCACCGGCGGGCTGGCGCTCATTTCGCTGCTGATGGTGTTTGCCACCTTCAACATCGCGGTGGACCAGGCGCGGCTGCTGCGCATGACGCCGGGCTTCGTTTACCAGGCGGGCGTGGTCGCGGGGATTGCGGTGGCCTTTGTCCCGCAGATGGTTGCGAGCTGGCAGGCCATCCGGGAGGCGCAGCAGGTGCGCGGCCACAAGGTGCGCGGCATCCGCGACCTGCTGCCGCTGCTGCTGCCGCTGCTGGTCACATCGCTGGAGCGTGCGATGCAACTGGCGGAATCGATGGAGGCGCGCGGCTTCGGCGGGCAGAGCGTGACCGGCACTCCGCGCCAGCGGCTGGCGAACCAGACGGCCATCCTGGGCGGGCTCGGCGCGCTGGGCTTCGGGCTGACGGGGCTCGGCTTCTGGCCCGACTGGCGGGTGTGGGGCGGCGCGCTCGTGGCGGGCGGGATCGTACTCCTGCTCTGGAGCTTCTGGGATCAGGGCCGCCGCGTCAAGCGGTCGCGCTATCACCGGTGGACCTGGCAGCGGCTGGATAAGGTCGTGCTCGCCGCAAGCCTGGTGTCTGTCGCGGGCTGGCTGGCCGCCTGGCTGCTCTGGCCGCAGGGGCTCTCCTACTATCCGTATCCGCCCTACTCGCCGTGGCCGGCGTTCAATCCGTTGCTCGGCCTGCTTGTGGCGCTTGTGGCCGTGCCGGGACTGCTGCTGTCGCCGGAAAGCCGCCCCCGCACCAGTGATCTGTCGAGGTTGACCGGTTGATTACCCTTTCGCACGCTACCTACACCTATCCGGACCAGACCGGACCGGCGCTGGCCGACTTCTCCGTCGAGCTGCACCCCGGCGAGTTCGTCCTGGTTGTGGGCCCTTCCGGCGCGGGCAAATCCACGTTCCTCCGCAGCCTCAACGGGCTGGTGCCCCATTTCTACGGCGGGCAGTGGTCGGGCGCGATCGACGTGATGGGCCGCAACCCCGTCGCACTGGCCCCGAAGGGCATGGCGGACCTGGTCGGCTTCGTCTTTCAGGATCCCGAGGCGCAGTTCGTCGTGGATACCGTGGAGGACGAGCTGGCCTTCGCGATGGAGAACTTTGCGCTGCCGCAGGCGACGATGCGCAAGCGCGTCGAGGAAGTGCTCGACCAGATGGGCATCGCGGAGCTGCGCGACCGGCGCATCAACACCCTTTCCGGCGGCGAGAAGCAGCGCGTCGCCATTGCAGCCGTGCTGGCATTGCAGCCCGAAGTGCTCGTCCTGGATGAGCCGACCTCGCAGCTCGACCCGCAGGCCGCGGAGGAAGTGCTGGTGGCGCTGCGCCATCTCAACGAGGACCTGGGGCTGACGGTCATCCTGAGCGAACACCGGTTGGAGCGCGTCGCACAGTACGTGGATCGCATCCTCTATCTGCCTGCGCTCGGCGCCGCGCCGGTCATCGGGGAGCCGCGCGCCGTGCTGGCGCAACTGCCGCTCGTTCCGCCGCTCGTCGAGCTGGGCCGCCGGTTGGGGTGGGAGCCGCTGCCGCTGACCATCAAGGAAGGCCGCACGTTTGCGCGTGGACTGACTGCGCAGCTCGCGGCGGTCCCGCTGCCTGCCGCCGGCGACAGTGTCACATCCGGGCCAGAGGCGATTGTCGCGCGTGATGTGTACTATGCCTATGACGGCCACCGCGCACTGCGCGGGGCCAGCCTCGAGGTGCGCGGTGGGGAGTTCGTCGCGTTGATGGGGCGGAACGGCTCCGGCAAGAGCACGCTGCTCAAGCAGATGGTGGGCCTGCTGCGGCCCGACGATGGCCGGGTGGTCGTCGCGGGCCTGGACACGCGCCGTGCAGACATGGACCAGATCATCCGGTACGTCGGCTACGTGCCGCAGCACCCCGGCGCGCTGTTGTTCGGTGAGACGCTGGCCGCCGAGCTGACCTTCACGCGCAAATCACACGGCCTGCCGCCGGACCCCGACGGAGATCGGGCGCTGCTGGCGCGGCTGGGGCT
>DAOUGK010000142.1:0-3057 GCA_034429055.1 Anaerolineae bacterium
GCAGCGGCTCGATCAGCAACGTATGCGGATCGGTCCCGCCCAGCTCGCGCACCATCGCGCCCTGGTAGCAGATCACCGGGTCATGTAAACCCAGCGCGCGGGCATAGGGCAGCGCCGATGCGTAGGTGCGTCCGGTCGCCAGGACGACGCGCACGCCACGTGCCTGTGCCCGCGCCAGTGCTTCGCAGACCGCCGCGCTCGGCAATCCACCGTCGATGGCGGCGGTCCCGTCATAGTCAAAGGCTAATAGTCGAATGGTCATCCGTCACTCAAGAAACTGATTACCGCAACCCGATCCAGCGCCGCATAGTCCACCTGAATCTCGACGGTGGCCCCGGGCAACAACTCGTGTACCAGCGCGCGCATCGCTTCCCCCTGGTCGGCACCAATCTCCAGGTACACGCTGCCGCCGGGCCTGAGCTTGCTGCGGCCCTCCGGCGTCGCCAGTTGGCCCAGGAGCGTCGCAATCACCCGCAGGCCGTCCGGCCCGCCGTCCAGCGCCAGCACCGGCTCGTACTCCCGCACCTGCGGCGGCAGCTTTGCCAGCGCACCCGTCGCCACGTAAGGCAGGTTCGCCAGGAGGATGTCCGCCGGCTCCGGCAGCACATCCAGCAGGTGACCCGGCAGCAGGTGGACCTGGTCGGCCAGTCCGTAGCGCCAGATGTTCTGCTCTGCGACCGCCAGTGCATCGTCCGAGATATCGACCGCATAGACCGTGGACTGCCGCGCATGGCAGGCGACCGCCACGGCAATCGCGCCGCTGCCCGTGCCGATGTCGGCCACGACCGGCTGCCGCCCATCCTGCACCAGCCACTGCACATCGGCCAGCGCCCGCTCGACGAGCATCTCGGTCTCCGGCCGCGGAATCAACACGCGGGGGTCCACCGTGATGTCGAGTCCGTAGAAGGACTTGAAGCCGATCAGGTAGGCCACCGGCTCGCTGCGCATCCGCCGCCGGACCAGCGCCTCATAGCGGCTGATTTCAGTCTCGGTGAGCTGGCGGCCCGGGTGCGCATACACCCACGTCTTGTTGACGCCCAACACATAGGCCAGCAGCACCGCCGCATCCAGTTGGGCCGATTCCACTTCAGCCTCGCGCAGCCGCCGCACTGCGGCGAGCAAGGCTCGTCCCACATCGCTGGTCCGGTCCAATGACCAGACGATTTCATAGCGTCCGTTGCCGTTCTTGGTCGTACCGTTCACTTGTTTCTCTGAAACTCTCATGCCGGCAGCCGGCGCCGTACCATTCATGCCTGCTATGTGGACCTCATGCTCGCTGGCGGCCTTGCCATTCGTGCCCCTGCTTTGGAGCTCGGACGAGATCCTGTGAGGTTGTAGTTCTTGCACGTCTATTCCTCGCTGATTGCCTGCAATCTCTCGGTTTGTTCTGTTGAAGCCAATTCTTCGATGAATTCATCGAGGCCGCCGCTCAACACGCCGGCCAGGTTATAGCTGGTCTTGCCGATCCGGTGATCCGTCACCCGGTTCTGCGGGAAGTTGTAGGTGCGAATCTTCTCGCTTCGCTCCCCCGAACCGACCTGGCTGCGCCGCGCCTCGCTGCGCTCGTTCTGGCGGCGCTCCTGCTCCATCTGGTAGAGCCGCGCTCGCAGAATCTGCATGCCCTTGATGCGGTTCTGAAGCTGCGACTTTTCGTCCTGGCAGCTTACCACCAATCCGGTCGGCACGTGTGTAATCCGCACAGCCGAATCGGTCGTGTTCACGCTCTGCCCGCCCGGCCCGGTCGCGCGGAAGACGTCGATGCGCACGTCCTCGGGCCGGATGTCCACCTCGACATCGTCGGCCTCCGGCAGCACTGCCACGGTCGCCGTGGAGGTGTGAATGCGGCCCTGCGCCTCGGTCACGGGCACGCGCTGCACCCGGTGGACGCCGCTCTCGAACTTGAGCTGCGAGTAGGCGCCGCGGCCGCGCACCTGGAAGATGAGTTCCTTGAATCCGCCCGTGCCCGTCTCGTGGTGGCTCAGGATATCCGCCTTGAAACCGTGATTCTCGGCCCAGCGCGCGTACATGCGGAACAGGTCACCGGCAAACAGGGCAGCCTCATCGCCGCCCGTGCCCGCACGGATTTCCACGATGACGTTCTTGTCATCGAGCGGATCCTTCGGCAGCAGCAGGAGGTGCATGCGCGCCTCGCGCTCGGCCTGCTCGGCTTCCAGCCGGTCGATTTCCGCCTGCGCCAGCTCGTTCATCTCGGGGTCGCCGCCCTCATCGAGCAGCAGCACAGCGCCGGCCAGCTCATCATTGGCCGCCAGATACTGCCGGTAGAGCGTGACCAGTTCCTCGATCTCGGACTGCTCGCGCGCGAGCTCCGCCAGCCGCGCCGGGTCGGTTGCCGTAGCCGGGTCGGCCATCAGGCGGTTCAGTTCTTCATAGCGGCGGTCAACTGCCGCGACTTTCTCAATCACAGGCTATCCCAGGAATACGGGCAGATTGCCCGTTGCAATGATGTGTTTCCACTGTTCGGGGTCATTCCCCTCGGTCAGCGCCGCGGACTCAGCGACCACGGTCCCGCCCGCTTCGTTCACGAGCTTGCGCATCCCGGCCAGCGTGCTGCCGGTGCTGATAACGTCATCGACCAGGATGATGCGCTTGCCCTTGACGAGGCCCAGGTCCTTGCCGTCGAGCCACAGGAGTTGCGGCGCGCCGGTTGTGATCGACAGCACCTCGACGCTCACTGCGCCGACCATGTACGGCTTGCGGGTCTTGCGCGCGACGATGTAGGGCAGGTTCATCCGCACGGCCAGCGCGTGGGCGAGCGGGATGCTCTTGACCTCCGCCGTCATCAGCGCGTCCACATTCTCCCGCGGCAGGCGCCGCGCCAGCTCGTCCGCGATCGCCTCAACGACTTCCGTGTCGCCCAGCATGTTGAAGATGGCAATGCGGACCTTGGGGGCCACCTCGAACAACGGCAGATGTCGGGTGACTCCGCAAATCTGGACTGTATATGAGTCCTGCGACATGGGTGATCTGGTTCCTTTCTTGCATAGAGTCTATCCGCAAACCCGCTCTGGCCGGACTCTGACCGTGCCCCTGGCATAG
>DAOUGK010000143.1:0-5460 GCA_034429055.1 Anaerolineae bacterium
ATCGTCATCGCGGATGTGGCGGACAAGGGTGTGCCGGCCGCGCTGTTCATGGCGGTGAGCCGCACGGTCATCCGCAGCGTGGCCTTCACGGGTCGCGGCCCTGCGGCCGCGCTGACGCGCGCCAACCAGCTTCTCCTGGCGGACAGCCAGGCCGAGCTGTTCCTGAGCGCGGCGTATGCCATCCTCGACCAGCAGACGGGGCGGGTGACGTACGCCAACGCCGGCCACAACTATCCGCTCTGGTATCACGCAGCCAGCCGGACGACCACCGAGCTGCGCCGCCACGGGACCGTGCTCGGCGCGTTCGACGACATTAACCTGGGCGACGAAACCATCAACCTGGCGCCCGGCGATGTCCTGGTGTTCTATACCGACGGCATCACCGATGCGTTGAACGATGAAGGGGAGATGTTCGGCGAGGAGCGGCTGCAAGCCGTCGTCACTGCGTCCTGCGCGGGCAGCGCCGAAGAAGTCCTCTGGGCCATCACCGGCGCGCTGGCCGGGTTCATGGGGGAGACGGACCAGGCCGACGACGTGACGTGCGTGGTGGTGAAGCGGGTGTAGCGGATTTGGGATGAATCTGCGATATCTGGGGGATTGACATCGAACATACGTTCGATTAGGATGGAGCCAGGGTGTGCGCCGAGGCGAGTTTCACACCCTGGAGTTGTTTCATGGGACTAGAACTCTGGTTCAAGGAGGACATCAGGAACGTCCTGCTCTCTCTGAACCTGTCTTCTTCGGCTGCCGGTCGCTGGGGCGGCGGCGAGCAACGTGACGCGTACCGACTCGGCTACGAGGAGGCCATCGCGCTCGTCGCCGTCGCGTTTGGGCTGCGGCCAGGCGATGTCAGGGCCCCGGAGGACGACCCGCGACGGCTGCCGGACGCGCGGCGCTGACATACGGCCTGCCCGCAGGTTCAGGCATCAGGGCGGAATCACGCCGTCGTCGAAGCGAAGGGTGCTGAGCAGGCGCTGCGCCGCGACCTCGTGCTCTTCCCAATCATCAGCGTTACAGGTCGCCTCGAAGGCGAAAAGCCGGCGCCCGTAGCTGACGACGGCCTGATACCATTCCACACCGCTGGTGCCCAGGGCATTCCCGCCCTGCAGATGCCGCTCGATACAGGGCAGGTCCTGGCGACCGATGTCGCAGTGCTTGACCACGCCGATATCAGCCCCATCGAGCTGGTCCTGGATGAGTGCGGCGCGCTTGTCCAGCGCCTGGCGCAGGGCCTCTGCCGTCTCTTCCGTCACGTCTGCGACATAGCAGATGCGAATCTGTTTGGCCGCCTCGCTGCGGTATAGGGGACCCCTGGGATCATCCCAAAAGACCACGCCCTGACAATGCTGCACGTCTTCCGCGCGCTTGAGGGCCGCCACATAGGCATCCGGCTCGGCCCGGAAATAGTACAACTCGTTGTGATAGGTCTGTGGCGCGGCCGTCGTGGGCGTGGCGGTTGGCCCAGACATAAGGCTTAGCGCCTTTATTTCCGGGCTGTTCAACGCCTGTATGACGATGACACCGACAAGTATAACGATTATGGCGACAAGTACGAGGGGAAGGGTGGCGATGCGGTCCAGTCCTGCCCTCGCACGATCTAGGAACGAACGGCGAGTTATTTCAGGTGCACCAGCCATACGTATGCCTCCGTGTTTCAACCACCGGCTTTCAGTTGTTTGCAGTCACTGATGTGCACTTCCTCGATCCGCAGGCCCCATCTCTGCACACGTGCGTCCAGTTTCTCGCGCACTTCACCCGCGACACGGTTCGTCCCGGCAGCCCGGTCACAGTAGAGGTCCTGCGGATCATGCTTGGGCACGACATCCAATAGCGTCATCGAGACATCGCTGCTGATCCGTTTCTCCCAGCCGCGTCTCAGGTCGGCTGGATTGAGTGTCTTCTGCGGCTGCGAGCTGTTCTTCTTTGGCGATGTTTCTTCCGCAACGGCGATAGCCTTCATCACCTCTTCTTTGCGAATTGCGGTGGCAGGTTTGTCAAGCGTGTAGCTAACAGCAACCTGTAGCTCCACAGACTCATCTTTCGAGAGGAGAACTTTCTGCATGGGAATCGAAACCTGGTAGACATTCAACGGCACAAACGCATATACCTGGTCAAAAGGTCGCCGTATCACCGGTCGCGAGTTGAGCACATAGTAGTCTGTACCGCGCTTCAGAACCGTCCAGCAGTTAGGCGGAACATCCACGGTGAGTCGGCGGTCAAGAATGTAGTATAGAGCGATCGAAACCAAGCCCAGTGTTAGTAGCGCAATGATGACTATCAGTGAACTTGAAACCGAACCGAAAAGCTCAATAGCAACCAGGACGACAACGATGGCCGATAGGACCAGAATCAACATACGTAGAGCCCAAGAAACCGAAAGTCCGGGTTCGGATTCAGGATCGTCTGGCGCATCGGCGGTAGGCACGTATTCGGGGGAGCCAGGCTCAGTGCGCTTTCGGCGTGGTGGTGGCGCAGCCGCAGCGCTTTCTGCCGACAGATGTTTCTTGATCCCCGCGCGCCGCCGGTTAAGTTCATTCAGGGACGCGTACTTCCAGCCTTGTGCACTCAGCTGTTCCGCCAGTTCATCAGCTTTTACAGTTTGGCCTTGCCAGGTGTAGATCAGCGCCTCCGCGTACCGTGCAATCTGCGCATTCCAATTGTCGTAGCCACGCGAGAAATCCGCCTCTGCCTCGCGATAGTACCGAAGGGCATCACCAAGCTCACCCTGCGCATGATGTATTGCGCCCAAGTGCATAGAAGCAGTACCGCTGAGCGAATGAGCGGATCCTTTGCTGGATGGCAGACCCTTGGCCGTTACATACGCTGAGGCTGCGGTTTTCTGTGCTTGTTCATATTGGCCGGCTTTAATGGCCTCTCTGCACGCTTTAAGAGTGACAGAAATGGGGTCGGCTGCCAGGGTCGAGTTCACAGCTATGCGCCTCAGCACGTCATTCACTTCTTCTTTGTGCAGCGCCAGTCGTTCAGCAGTAGTCATAGGTGGCATCTCGCAGTGAGCATGTGAAATCAGGTGGGCGGCGCGAGCGTGCCCGCAATCGTGTTGCCCATGATAGATTCCTTAGCCCGCTGAATCAGGCTGAGGGAATCGCCGGGCAGCAGAATCTTGGTGGCCGGATCGCTCGCCATTTTCTCCAGAGTCTCCAAAAAGCGCAGAGAGAGCAGATAACTGGCCGTATCGCGGCCCGACAGATTCAAGTCTCGGAAGGAGGCAGCCATCTGCTCCACGAGCTGCCGCTGCGCCTCGGCCCATGCTACCTCTTTAAGCTTCAGGATAACAGCTTCCGCCTCGCCCTTGCGGATGAGCGCCTCCCTCTGGCTGTGCGCAATCTGGACATCCCAATCGGCCAGCCATTTCCCCAGCAGCCGCAGTTCGGCCTCCTTGGGGATTTTCACCCGCCCGATATCCACCGTTGTCACCAGGATGCCCATAATGTCCCGCGTGACCTTGTTGATCTGCTCGGTCAGGGTCTTCCGGAAGTCCGCCCGGAAGCTGTCAGACATCGGCAGGAGCTCATCGAGCGTGTAGCGGCCCACGACATCGCGCGTCGCGGTGTTGGCGACCGAGGCCACCGAGTTGCGCCAGTCTGCACCCGCGGTATTCCACACATTCTGGCGGATGTTGTCCTCGTTATAGAAGAACTGACCATCCTGGATACGGTCGGCTTCCGGGCCGGGATTGACCTTATGAAAGACCTGGATCTCGAACTCCTCGATGATGACCCGGTCTCGGGTCGCGACCTGATCGATGGTGAGCTTTTCGGACCGAATGTGCAGCGGCACGACCATGCTGACACCCTCGAAAGGCTTCAGCCAGGTCACGCCGCTGCCGACGATACGGGTGATCTTCCCGCTCTGCGCCAGGACCGCAACGTGCCCTTCCTGCACGATCAACAGGCCGGGGCCGCCAAACATCGCCAGCATGCCGCCGGCTGTGCTGCGGGCCTCCGCCTTTCCCTCGCTGACCATCCACGTGCCCTGGTTGATGCCTAGCAGGATGCCAATCGCACTCCGCATGGCTGGCCATTCATGCCCCTTGTATCCGGCGTATTGGGCGAACATATTGGGCGCAGCCGACGCAGCATAGATGAGGAGAATTAGCACGGCAATCAGGCCGGTGATGGCAAAGGCGCTGATCAACGACCAGAAGAGTTTCAGCGGATCGGTGCCGAGCAGAAACCTGAGGATGCCGCTGGACTGGAGCAACGCATTGGCCGCATCGGTTTGCAGCAGCAGGCCGATCACCCGGCGCAGGGTCAGCGCGACGACCAGGAACATCCCTGCAAACGCCAGGAAGCGCGAACTGATGTTCATGGTCTTCGACATCTTCGTGAGCTTGAGATCAAAAGCCAGGATATAGAGCAGCACAAACAAGATGGTCCACAACCATCCCAGCTTGATCCCTGCGATAATCAGACCGAAGGTAAAGAGTAGTTCCAGGAGTGTGCGCATTGACTGTTCTTTCAGTCGCAAGGAAACGGCGAATGGACTCGCTGTAACGTTGTTCGAACAGGCAAATCAGTCGCTAAAAAAGACGACCGCAGTGAGGCCGAAGCTCACCGCGGTCGCCGGAAGCCCAAGCGGGACCATGGGTGCGGGTTCGAGTATTCGAACTGGAGGACGAAACGGATCACGGATACCACCTTTGTGACCTGCGCTGCAGGGCGGCACCAGAACATCCATTCTTGTAACTATTGATATATACTTTACCATAAGTTTCTGTAGATATGCAAATCTCCTTCCGCGCCCGTGCCGTACAACCAATTTGCGATGTCCTCCACGCTCGGTCAACGCCTGCGCCGGCCGTGGAAGCCACCAAATAAATGTTCTGGAGTGCACATGGGACTGAGAATATGTTCACGCAAAGTCGCAAAGAACGCCAAGAACCTAACATTTCACGATGGCTTTGCGTCTTTGCGCGAGATTGAGTCACTTCATCGAGAAGGCCAGCTACCCCCCGTCACCGGCAGCACCAGCGGTGCGTTGCTCAGGTCCCAGGCGAAGCGGGGCAGCAGTTGGTATCCGCCGCCATACGGCTCATCTGCAGCATACGGCCCGCCGAGCCCGGTCACGCTCCATGTCTCTCCGAGACGCACGTAGGGGCGCGACCAGGGCAGGTCCGCGGCGAAGTAGATGTAGGCGGGGCCGGTTCCGTCATCCAGCACGACCGCCTGCCGCTCGAAGCTCACGACGCGCCCGCTTACACTGACCAGGCGGCCTTCCTGCGCCTCACTGAGCAGCCCGGTTGGCACGGTCTCCGGCAGCAACGGCGCGCCGGCATCGAGGAGCGTGAGGTAGCCGGCGTCCGGCACGGACAGCTCAGCCTCGCCGTGAAAGTCGCGCGTCCACCCCGTCACGCGCATCCTGTCCCCCAGCGCCAGCGGCGGATACTCGCCGGAACGCAGATAGACCTTGATGCCCCCGGAGTCGTCCTGGATATAGATG
>DAOUGK010000144.1:0-3163 GCA_034429055.1 Anaerolineae bacterium
CACGCTGGCAGACTAACCGGCTGAAGCCTCGACTCCACTGACGCCAGGAGAATCAATTGACCAAACGCTTCATTGTCGTCGCCGGCAACATCGGCGCGGGCAAGACCTCGATCACCGAGCGCGTCGGCGCGCGTCTCGGCTGGACCACGGCCTTCGAATCGGTCGTGGACAACCCCTACCTGGCCGAGTTCTACGCAAACATGCGCGCCTGGGCGTTTCAGCTGCAGGTCTTTTTCCTCGGCCACCGCGCGCAGCAGCACCTCGCGCTGGCCCGTAGCGCCGAGTCAGCCATCGTGGATCGCAGCATCTACGAGGACGCTTACATCTTCGCGCGCGCCCTGCACCATCTCGGTGACCTCTCCGAGCGCGACTATCGCTCGTATCGCAACGTCTTCAACCTCATCGTCAGCCATCTGCCGCAGCCCGACCTGCTGCTCTACCTGCGCGCGCCCGTGCCGGTGCTGATGGAGCGCATCCAGAGCCGCGGCCGCGCGATGGAAAACAGCATCACCGCGGATTACCTCTCCCTCCTCGACAGCTTCTACGAGGAATGGATGCACGGCTTCGACCTGTGCCCGGTGCTGACGATTCAGACCGACGACCTTGACTTCGTCCACAAGCCGCGCCACCTGGATATCGTCGTCGAGCGCATCCAGGACAGGCTCGCGGGCAAGGAAGACATCATCTTCAATCACGCCCCTTGATCAGCGCCAGCACCTCCGGCAGCAGGGCGGCATTCGTCGCCAGCGCCTCGCCCGCGTGGATCGAGACGTTGCCCTGCCAGTCGCCGAAGTAGCCGCCCGCCTCGGCCAGGATGGGCGGGAACGGGCCGGCATCCCACGCGTTCATCACCGGGTCCATCATGATCTCCACGCGGCCCGTCGCCACGAGCAGATAGCCGTACGCGTCGCTCCAGCCGACGCGGTGATACGCGCGGCGCGCCAGCCGCTCCCAGGCTGCGGCCCGGCCATAAGCCATGAAGCTGCCCAGGTCGGTGCAGGACATATATGCGCGGCCCATGTCGCTCACGTCGGAGACATGCGCGCGGCGGCCGTTCCACCAGCAGCCCTCGCCCGTCGCGGCGGCGAGCAGCTCGTCCGTGCCCGGGAAGTAGGCCGCGCCGACCTCCGGCCGCCCCTCGATCTCCAGCCCCAGCAGCACGCCGTAGAGCGGCACCCCGCGCATGAACGACTTCGTGCCGTCGATGGGGTCGATGAACCAGCGATGGCTCGCGCCTGCGTGCTCGGTGACGCCGAACTCCTCGCCCACGATGGCATGCTGCGGATACGCCTTCTCGATGCGCCCGCGGATGAGTTCCTCCGCCAGGCGATCCGCCACCGTGACCGGCGAATCGTCGGCCTTGTAGTCGGGGCTCAGGTTCGTGCCGAAGTAGCCGAGCGTCAGCCGCCCGGCCAGGTACGCGGTCTCCGCCGCAAAGGCCATGAGGTCAGCGAGGGAAGCCGGTAAGGACATGCGAATCACCTCCGCAAAGTAGGGGCAGGTGCAAGACCTGCCCTCGTCACCGTTACAGACCCGGTCTCATGGCGAAGCATAACTTCGCACAGAAACCGGGTTTGTGGCATCTGATGGTCAGCGGCCCGGATAAGTCTCCGGCAGGATCGTGTCCAGCAGAATCCGGTGGAAGGCCTCATACTCCTCGAAGGCCACCGCGTGCGCTGCGTTCTCATACGAGAACATGCGCTTCTGCGGCGCATCGAGCAGCGCGAACCACTCCAGGGCCAGGTCACGGCGGGCCGCCAGCTCGGCCTGCCCGTCCAGCATGTAAACCGGCACCTCCAGCCGCACGGCGTCGCGTCGGAGGTCGAGCCCCTGCAGTTGCGGATACATGACCGTGAACATATCGATCAGGCCGCGCAGCACGTTCACCTTCTCGACCAGGGTATATTCAGTACCGAGCAGGCCGAATTGGTCCAGGCCGGACTTGCTGCCGCGCTCGATGTAGGATTGCGGCGGCGTGTAGGGCTGATACAGCCGGTCGTAATGCGCCATGACGAACCCGTTGGCGTACGGGATGTCAGCGTAGGGCGGCTCCTGATACTTGCGCATGGCGGCCGCGAGCTGCGCATCGCCCATCTGCTCCGCCTGCGTCACCAGACCGTGGTAGATGCGGCGGTCGGTTTCCGCCACGCTCACCATCTGGCCGCTCCCGATGAACGCATGATACAGGTCGGGCCGCTGCTGGACTGTCAGCACCCCCAGGATCGTGCCGTAGGACTCGCCCAGCAGGTAAATTTTGTCCTCGTCGAAACGCTCGCACAGGTATTCCGTAAGCTCGATCGTGTCGGCCACGGCCTGCTGGGGCGTGATATCGGACGTCGGGTGCAGGGCGGCATAGGACTTACCTGTGCCGCGCTGATCCCAGGCGACGACGATGAAGTCCCGCTCCAGGTCCTCGAAAATGACGCGCGGGTGCGACAGGCTGCTCTGTCCCGGCCCGCCGGCCAGATAGAGCAGGACGGGCTTGTCGATGCTCTGCCCGCGCATGAGCACGCCCTGCGGTTTGCCGCCGATGGGTACGGTGGTCACTTCCGCGATGCTGCCCGCCAGCGGCTTGCCGCTCGCATCCAGGATCGGCGGGGTGCGGGCCGGCAGCAGGATCAGAACGATGAACCCAAGCAACACCACGTTCGCGCCGGCCGTGGGCAGCCAGCCGAGCAGGCTGCCCGGCCAGGCGGCCTGGCCCACAAGCTGTCGCGCCAGGCGCATGCCGGGCACGACGGCGAACAGCATGGGCAGCAGGCCCACCAGGCCGTGAAACCCGCGGCCGAGGATAAAGGCCAGGATCCCAAAGGTCTGATCCAGCCGGATCGGACCGACTGTCGGACCGGCCAGGCCGCGGCGGGCCAGTTCGACTGCCGCCATGTAGGCAAGCGGCGCCACGAGCAGCGCCCACCGTGAGCGCATGAGCAGGCCGGCGATGAGGCCCACGGCCAGTCCGAGCGCCAGGATGATGATGGCCCGCCCGGCCGTCGTGGGGCCATAGGGCATGGTCAGCGCCACCAGCAGGCCGGCCAGTGCCGCGATCACGACGGTCGCTGCCGTGCCTGCCCAGGGGTGCTGCCAGATGGGGTTCAGGATTTCTTTGGTCACGGTTCCTCCTCACTTTTAGCTGTACGGTAGTACGAGACATCGTGAAAAAGGT
>DAOUGK010000145.1:0-15410 GCA_034429055.1 Anaerolineae bacterium
CATCTCATCCAGGCTCACGGCGTCGCGCCGGAGGCCATCCTGGCAATCACCTTCACCAACAAGGCCGCGACGGAAATGGCCGAGCGGCTGACCGCGCTGCTGGGGGCAGACATCGCAGTGCGCGTGACGGTCAGCACGTTCCACGCGTTCGGTGCACATCTGCTGCGCATATGGGCTGGCGAGGCCGGGCTGGACCCTGAATTCGCCATCTGTACAGACGCTGACCGCCTGGCGCTGCTCCGCGAGGCGGCTCCTGAGTTGACGCCTGCGGAGGCCGAACGGCTGCTCGCGCGCATCTCGGACGCGAAGAACCGGCTGCAAGGCCCGACGGAGGTCGCAGCCGCGGGCGATGCCGACCTGTCGGCTGTCTACGCGCGCTACGAAGCGGCATTGCACGACAACGCGGCGCTCGATTTCGACGACCTACTGATGCATACCGTCCGCCTGCTGGAGTCGCAGCCGGAGGTGCTGAGCGCAGTCCACGCGCGTTACCGCTGGCTCTCGGTGGACGAATACCAGGATGTGAACCTGGCCCAGGTGCGGCTCCTGCGGCTGTTGACCGCGGGCGGTGCGAACCTGTGCGTCATCGGCGACCCCGACCAGGCCATCTACGGCTTCCGCGGGGCGGATCACAGCTACTTCCTGGCATTCCAGCAGGACTATCCCACCGCGCGGCTCCTGCGGCTGAGCGACAACTACCGCTCGACGCAGCTCATCCTCGACGCCGCGATGCAGGTGCTCGCTGCCCGCCGCGCCGAGCAGGTCCCGCCGCTGCACGCGGCCGCGGCGCTGGCGGAGTTCAGCGAACAGGTCCGGCTCGACACGCACCGCGCAGCCACGGATCGGGCCGAAGCGGAATACGTTGTGCATCAGATCGAGCAGATGGTCGGGGGGACGAGCTACTTCTCGGTGGACTCGGGCCGGCTGGACGGCGATCCGAGCGCAGACGAGGGAGGCGCAGAGCGGGCCTTCGGTGACTTTGCGGTGCTGTATCGGCTGGGCGCGCAGAGCCGCGCGCTGATCGAGGCGTTCGACCGGTCCGGCATCCCGTACCAGTGCGCGGGGCACGCGCCGCTGGCTGCCGACGCGGCCGCCCGCCAGGTGCTCGCGCATCTGTGGTTCGCGGTGCAGCCCCGCTCGAAGGTGCACCTGGCCGCGGTATTGGCCGCGGGCAAACCCGCCTTCCCGGCTGCGGCGCAGGCGAACGTTGCGGCCCTGCTGACATCAGACCTTCGAGGTTTCAGGCCAGGCGCAGCCAGGCAAAACCTCGAAGGTCTCGCGCCGGCCTTCGAGGCTGCTGCCGCGGCAGAAGGTTTCACCGCCGCCCAGCGCACCCGTCTTCGCAGCCTGGCCCGTTTCTACGATGGACTGAACCCGGCCGCACCGGTGGGGGAACTTGTCCGGCAGGCGGTCGCGTTCGCCGGGGACGCGGAGACCGGTCGCGTGCCGGAGCTGCTGCGCCGCGCCGAATCGTCCGGGTTATCCTTACGGGCGTTCCTGCAAGATATCGCGCTGCGCGGAGAGACGGACGATTACGACCCGCGCGCGGATCGCGTCGCGCTGCTGACGCTGCACGCCGCGAAGGGGTTGGAGTTCCCGGTCGTGTTCATTGTCGGCTGCGAGGAAGGGCTGCTGCCCTACGAGCGGTCGTCTGTATCCAGCGTTGCTGCGCCGGATACAGACGAGGAACGGCGGCTGTTCTATGTGGGCATGACGCGCGCCCGGCACAAGCTCGTGCTGACCAGCGCGCGCACACGGTTTCTGTTCGGACTGCGAATGGAGAATCCACCCTCGCGCTTCGTGGGCGACATCCAGGACGTTCTCAAACAGGTACGGGAGATGGCGCCGGGACGGGCCAAAAAGAAGGCGGAGAACGAGCAATTGAGTTTGTTCTGATGGGTAATAGTCTGTTAACGCAACGGGGCGCACCGCCGCGGTGCGCCCCGTTGCGTTAACACATGCAATCGGTCCTACCGCAGCGCGAGCACCGCCACAGCCTCGCGAATGGATTCCATCCACGGGTACTGCCAGAGGCCCAGCACCAGGGTCGCCAGGCCGGCGATGACGAGCGTCGTCCAAACGGCCCAACCCGTGCGCGGGATGTCGGTCGTCGCGGGCGCGGAGCCGCCCATGTACATCTGGACCGTGACGCGCAGGTAGTAGTAGGCGGCGATGGCGCTGTTGAGGACGCCGACAACCGCCAGCCATGCCAGCCCGCCCTCGACCGCGCCGGAGAAGACGTAGAGCTTGCCGAAGAACCCGGCCAGCGGGGGCATTCCGGTTAGCGCGAACATGAAGACGGCCATCAGCAGGGCGAGCGCGGGCCGGCGGGCCGACAGCCCCGCCATATCCTCGGTCGTCACATCGTTCCGGTCGCGGCGCTGCACGGCCTGGATGACCGCGAATGCACCCAGGTTCATGAAGGTGTAGGCGATCAGGTAGTAGAGCGCACCCTCGAAGCCCCGCTCGTTCCCCGCGGCCAACCCGGTGAGGACGTAGCCCGCGTGCGCGATGCTGGAGTACGCCAGCATGCGCTTGAGGCTCGTCTGCCGCAGCGCAGCCAGGTTGCCCAGGGTCATGGTCACGACGGCCAGCCCGGCCAGCGCCAGCAGCCACGGCCGCTCGACGCTCGACACGGCGGCCAGCACCCGAATCAGCGAGACGAACGCAGCCGTCTTGGTCGCGACCGACATGAACGCGGTGACGGAGGTCGGCGCGCCCTGGTAGACGTCCGGCGTCCACATGTGGAACGGGACCAACGCCAGCTTGAACCCGTAGCCGACGAGCAGCAGTCCCATGCCGATCGGCAGCAGCGGCGCAAACGGCAGCGAGGCCGACAGCGGCGCAATGCCCATGCTGATGTCGGCCAGATTCGTGGACCCCGTCGCGCCGTAGATGAGCGCCATGCCGTACAGGAAGAAGCCGCTGGCGAAGGCGCCGAGCAGGAAGTACTTCAGCGCGGCCTCGCTTGACCGCGCATCCCGCCGCGCGGAGCCGACGAGAATGTACAACGCCAGCGAGAAGATTTCCAGCCCCAGGAAGATGGTGATGAAGTCGCTGGCCTTCGCCATGACGATCATGCCGGCGGTCGCGAGCAGGAGCAGCGCAACGTAGGCGCCGGGCCGTCGCGTGAAGTCGGCGGTGCGCTCCAGCGCCAGCAGCAGCGCCAGGCCCGCGGCCACGAGGATCGCCGCAGAGGCGAACAGCCCCAGCTCATCGGCCAGCGTCATGCCCTGGAACTCAGGGGTGGCGGGTCGGACGAGCAGCACTGCGGCGAGCGCGGCGGCCACGGCCAGCAGGCCCAGGAAATTCAATACCCGCTTGTTGCGCACGACCAGGTCAGCCAGCAACACGAGCGCCGCTGCGATGACGAGGATCAGCAAGGGGAGGATGGCCAGGTAATTAAGGGTCGGAAGGGTCATATCAACCAACCTATCGCTCAGAATCCACAGCCATGCTCACGATGGGCTGTTGCCGGTTCAACGCATCCACGACCGCCTGGGCCGATGGGTTAATCTTGTCGAAGAACAGGTTCGGGAACAGGCCGATGACGAAGAAGAGCAGGATGAGCGGCACAAGCGTGACGATCTCCCGCACGCTCAGGTCGCGCACAGCCATGTTCTCGGCCCTGTTGAGCGGCCCGTGCAGCATCTGGCGGACCGCGACGAGCAGGTACCACGCGGCCAGGATGATGCCGAGCGTGCCCAAGATGGCATACGCGCGGTTGGTCTGGAAAGCGCCGAGCAGGATGTTGAACTCGCCCACGAAGCCGTTCAGCCCCGGCAGGCCTGCGGATGACAGCGCGACGATGATGAACAGGAACCCGTAGATGGGAATCTGTTTCCACAGCCCGCCGAAGTCCGCCAGCAGGCGGGTGTGCCGCCGGTTGTATAACATGCCGACCATGAGGAACAGTGCGCCGGTGCTCAGCCCGTGGTTGACCATCTGCAGCGTCGCGCCGGCCACGCCCTGCGCGTTGAGCGCAAAGACGCCAAGCATCACGAAGCCCAGGTGGGCGACGGAGGAGTAGGCGACCAGCGATTTCACGTCCTTCTGGACGAGCGCGACCAGCGCACCGTACAGGATGCCGATGATCGCCAGGGCCGCAATCCACGGGCCCAACTGCCGCGACGCGTTCGGGAAGAGCGGCAGGCAGAAGCGCACGAACCCGTAGGTCCCCATCTTCAGCAGGACGCCCGCCAGGATGACCGAGCCGGCAGTCGGCGCGGCGACGTGCGCGTCGGGCAGCCACGTATGGAACGGGAACAGCGGGACCTTGATGGCGAAGGCCAGTCCGAACGCCAGGAACAGCCAGAATTGCAGGTTGGGTTCCAGCCCGATCTGCTGCAGCGCCAGCAGGTCGAACGTTCCGCCGCGGGTGTAGAGCACCAGGATGGCGACCAGCATGAGCGCGCTGCCTGCAAAGGTGTACAGGAAGAACTTGAGCGCGGCATAGATGCGCCACGGCAGCGTGCGGCCGAGGAATGTGTATGTGCCGTGCGCATCGCCCCAGCCGCCGATCAGGAAGTACATGGGGATGAGGGAGAGCTCCCAGAAGGCGTAGAACAGCACGAGGTCCAGCGCGACGAACACGCCGATCATGCCGGTTTCCAGCACCAGGAGCAGCGCCAGGAACGTCTTGAGCTGCTTCTCGACGCCTTCCCACGAGAACAGGATGACGAGCACCGTCAGGAAGGTGGTGAGCAGCACCAGGAAGAGGCTGATCCCGTCCACGCCCAGGAAATACTGGATGTTGAACTGGGGCACCCAGGGCAGCCGCTCGACGAACTGCATCCCGGCCTCGCCCGCTTGCCACCAGACGAACAGCAGGCAGGAGATGACGAAGGTCGCCAGGCTGACGCCGAGCGCCCACCACTTCTGGAGCCGCTCACCGGGCAGTGCCAGCAGAATCAACCCTCCCACGAGAGGCAGCAGGGTAATAGCGGATAACAAAGGGAATTGAGTCATACACCACTCGCTTAGATAAGTCGCGCGTCGAGAGCGCCAACTTGCTCAAGATAACGTTCCAGCCTGTCCACAAAGCGTTCCGCGTCAGCAATGATCTGACCGGTGGTCGCCTCGTCAATCACCGTATCCTCGGCATAGTCGGCCTCTTCGCGCTGCCGACGCGCCCTCTGATACAGCCGCCCGTATTCGACTTCGATGTGGCCCGGCTTAATCAGATATTCCGAGAATGCGGATTCGACACCTGAATGTTTCGCCCGGGTGACAGACGCAGTGAACAAGGCTGCCGAAGCCATGTAAAACACGGCGTAGTAGGCTCGACTCACCGCGGCCGTAGTGCCCGCGCGCCAGGTTATCGCGCGCCGTCTGCACTTCCTCACGCGCCATCTTCAACCGAAGACGGGCATAGGCCCGGACGTACTCCTCCACAACACCACCCCATCCCGCTGCACCGACTGATAAAACGGGAAGCGTCTCGTCGGCATGCGCTCCAACTGCTCAATCGTACGAATCACGTCGGAAACCACAATACCGTGTTCGAACTGCACCTGCCAGGCGATGTCTGCCAGGGCCTGACGCAGTGCGGGCAACTCCTGGCGCAGGACGACCAGAACATCGATGTCCGAATCCGGCCTGGCGTCACCGCGGGCCTGCGAGCCGTAGAGGATAATGGCGACTACATCATCGGGAAACAGGCTGGATACACGTTCAACATAGGCGGCAAGAGCCGCCTGTATAGCAGGGCGTCGAACCTTCGGAACTCGGGTTCGCATCGCGCTTTTCCTATCGGAACGCCAGCCAGGCCAGCAGCGCCACCGCGCCGAACAGCATTGCCAGGGCGTACAGGCCGACCATGCCGGTCTGCAAGCGCCGGGCCTGCGTGCCGAGCCAGCCCGTCACGCCGGCCAGCCCATTCACCGCGCCGTCGATGCCGCGCTGGTCGAACACCCGGGCCAGCCAGCCGCCCAGGTCGCGCAGCGGGTTGACGATCACCATGTTGTAGAGCTCGTCGATGTAGTACTTGTTCTCGACCAGCCGGGCGAACCAGCCCAGCCCTGACCGCACGCGGCCCGGCAGCGCCGGGTCCACGATGTAGGCCCGGTAGGCCGCAAACGCGCCGCCGAGCGCGACCAGCGCCGAGACGACCAGCAGGATCAGCTCCAGGGTCAGGTTGTGTGCTTCCGCAGCCGCCTCACCGTGGTGGAAGACCGGTTTCAGCCAGCTATCGATGGCCGAGATGGACGGCAGGCCGATGTAGCCGACGACAACCGCACCGATTGCCAGAATGATCAACGGGATGGTCATCACCTGCGGCGACTCGTGCGCGTGGCTGTGCAGGCGCTTGTCGCGCTCCTGGCCCCAGAAGGCCACGAAGACCATCCGGAAGGAGTAGAGCGCGGTGATGAAGGCCGTGATGATGCCGAGCGCCCACACCGGGATCTGCTTCTCGAAAGCATAAAAGAGAATGGCATCCTTGCTGAAGAAGCCCGAGAGCAGGGGAATGCCGGCCAGCGCGGCGGAGCCGATCAGGAAGGTCCAGTAGGTCGTCGGCAGCTTGGCGCGCAGGTTGCCCATCTTGCGGATGTCCAGCTCGCCGTGAAGCGCGTGCATCACGCTGCCGGCGCCGAGAAACAGCAACGCCTTGAAGAACGCGTGCGTGACGAGGTGGAAGATGCCCGCGGCATACGCGCCCACGCCGACCGCAATGAACATGAAGCCGAGCTGCGAGACGGTCGAGTAGGCGAGAATGCGCTTGAGGTCGGTCTGCGTCAGGGCAATCGTGCCCGCGAAGAACGCGGTCAGCACGCCAACCCAGGCGACCCAGTTGCCGGTCGTCGGTGCGAGGTCGAACAGCGTGGCCGACCGAGCGATCATGTACACGCCTGCGGTGACCATCGTCGCGGCATGGATGAGGGCGGAGACCGGCGTAGGGCCTTCCATCGCGTCGGGCAGCCAGACGTACAGCGGAATCTGCGCGCTCTTGCCCGTGGCGGCCAGCAGCATGAGCATGGTCACCGCGGCAACGACGCCGCTGCCGACGGTCCACACCTCCGGCGCGAGTGCGAACACATCCGCGAAACGCAGCGAGCCGACGCCCGTCCAGATGAACATAATCGCCAGCAGCAGGCCGAAGTCACCAATGCGGTTGACGATGAAGGCCTTCTTGCCCGCATCCGCGGCCGCGGGCTTCTCGAACCAGAAGCCGATGAGCAGGTACGATGCCAGGCCGACGCCTTCCCAGCCGACGAACAGGAGCAGGTAGTTGTTCGCCAGCACCAGCGTCAGCATCATGAGGATGAACAGGTTGAGGAACGCGAAATAGCGGGGCACCCGCACGTCATCGTGCATGTAGCCTGCGGAATAGACGTGGATGAGGAAGCCCACGCCGGTGACGACCAGGGCCATCGTGACCGAGAGCTGGTCGAGCAGCAGGGCGATGTCCACGCTGAAGTTCCCCACGGCCATCCACTGCCAGAGCGTCACCTCGTGGCTGCGCTCCTCGGCGGGCAGGCCGAGCAGGGTCACGAAGGAGGCGACCGCCACCGCGAAGCTGAGGAACACCATCGCGGGCGCGAGGATGCTGACCGCGCGCTTTCCCAGCCGCGTGCCGAACAGCGAGATAATGAGCGTCCCCAGCGCGGGGAACAATAGCATCAACCAGGCGTAATCAAGCATGGAAGCTCCCTAGCGGACGGCTGCGCCAAACGAGCGTTGAGCGTCAGTCCCGAATCAACCCTTCAGCAGATTCACGTCCTCGATGTTCGTCGTATCTTTGTTGCGGATGACGGCCATCACGATGGCGAGACCAACGGCCACCTCAGCCGCGGCCACGACCATGACCATGAGCATGAAGACCTGGCCGTTCAGGTCCAGGAAGTGACGCGCCAGCGCAGCGAAGGTGAGGTTGACGGCGTTCAGCATCATCTCGACCGACATGAAGATAATCAGCACGTTGCGCCGGATGAGCACGCCCAGCGTCCCAATCGTGAACAGGATTGCGCTCAGGACCAGGAAATAAGTAGTTGGAACCATTCGCTCATTCCTTTTCCGGCGGCTGCGCCAGGACGACCGCGCCGATCATGCCGACCAGCAACAAGACTGAGGCCAGCTCGAAGGGCAGAGCATAGTCGGTATAGAGCACCGAGGCGATGGCCTGCACGCTGCCCTGGCCGAACGCGTCAGCCGTATTCTGAGCTGTCACCAACTGGCCGTTGAGCAGGCCGTAGACGACCGCGGCGAGCAGCCCCAGGCCCAAGACCAGGGCCACGCCCCGCGGCCAGGTGAAGCGCGCCAGGAGCGTCTTGTTGCGATCGCGGATGTCGTTCAACTCGCCGCCGCCGATGAGCATGACGACGAACAGGAACAGCACGACGATGGCCCCGGCGTACACGATGACCTGCACGGCAGCCAGGAATTGCGCCTGGACCATGATGTACAGCGCGGCCAGCGTCGCGAAGTTGACCAGGAGGAACAACGCGCTGTACACCGGCTTGCGGCTGGTGATGACACCGACTGCCGCGGCCACCGCAATCAGGGCAAACACGATGAATAAGAACATGGGCGCCTCTTTATTCGGCCCGCACAACCACATTGGGGTTGCTGGGCTTTAGCAGCATTTCCTTGGTCCACAGCAGGCCGTCGCGCGAGTAGCTGGCGAGCTCGAAGTCGTGGCCGAGCACAACAGCCTCGACCGGGCACGCGGTCTCACAGTCGCCGCAGAAGACACAGCGCATCAGGTTGACTTCCCACACCTTCGCGTACCGCTCGCCGGGGCTGACCGGGTTGTCCGGGTCGTTCTCCGCCGCCTCGACGTGAATCGCGCCGGTGGGACAGGCCGCCTCGCACAACATACAGCCGATGCACCGCTCCAGCCCGCTCTCGTAGCGGCGCAACTCGTGGCGCGCCCGGTAACGGGGGTACACGGCGATGGGCTGTTCAGGATACTGAACCGTCAGGGGGCCCGCAAACAGCGCGCGCAGCGTGACCGCCATCGACTTGGCAATCTCAACGGCCCCTTTGATGCCATCACTTACAGCCATTCAACACCTCAAACAGACCATAATGTGCCGTGATCGGGCTGTCGTTCACGGCTCAGAGCAAGACCACGAGGACGGCGGTAATCGCCAGATAGACCAGGGACACCGGGAACAGGAACGTCCAGCAGAAGCGCAGGAGCTGATCGTAGCGCGGCCGCGGCACGCTGGCGCTGACCCAGATGAACAGGAATACCATCGCGATGACCTTCGCGGCGAAGTAGAACAGCCCCAGGATGGGCACTTGCTCCACGAACGGGCCGCGCCAGCCGCCGAAGAAGACCGAGACTGCGACGCCGCTGGCGCCCAGGATGTGCAGGTACTCGGTCATGTAGAACAGGGCAAACTTGATGCTGCCGTACTCCGTCTGGAAGCCCGCGACCAGTTCGTTCTCCGTCTCCGGGAAGTCGAAGGGCTTACGCGAGGTCTCGGCCAGCATCGTGATGAAGTAGAGCGGGAAGGCCAGCAGGACCCACAGCCGGATGTACCAGGGCAGCTCCATGCTGACAATCTGGACCAGACTGAGCGTGCCCGTGCCGTCCGCAGTGCCGAGCGCAGTGGTGAGCAGGATCGCGATGAGCAGGATGCCCATCGGCAACTCATAAGACAGCATCTGCGCGCTGGTGCGCAGTGCGCCCAGCAGCGAGTACTTGTTGTTGCTGGCCCAACCGCCCAGGATGACGCCATACGTGCCCACGCCGGCGATGGCAAGCACCCACAGCAGGCCGATATTCACATCGGCGACGACGAGCGGGATCTCGCGGCCGAAGAGGGTGATGGTCGGCCCGACCGGTATGACGGCGAACATCAGCAGTGCGGGAGCGATCGCCAGGCCGGGCGCCATCACGAACAAGACCTTGTCCACGTAAGAGGGCACGGTCTCTTCCTTGAAGATCATCTTCAGCGCGTCGGCAATCGGATGGCCCAGCCCGAACACCCAGGCGCGGTTCGGCCCGATGCGCTGCTGGAAGCGGCCAATCAGCTTCCGCTCGAACCAGGTCGCATACGCGAAGCCGGTCAGCAGCACGATGACCAGGATGAGGGATTTGATTGCCGGGATGAGAATCAGGCTGATCCAGTCCATAGGTTAGTCCTGTCGTCGTTTGATCGTTTAGGTTCGTAGCGGGCGCTTCAGCGCCCCGGTCCTCCAAGGCGCTGAAGCGCCTACTACGAACCTGATAATATCAGCGCACCGTCACACTGACGGGCAGGCCGCGGCCCGCGCCCAGCGTCTCCGCAGGCAAGCCGATGAGCTTGTACGGAACCCACGCGCTGCCGGGCTGCACGTGCGGGTCGCTGCGCAGCGCCAGCACGACCGCGCCCGCAGTAGAGCTTACCGTGACCTGCGCACCCTCGGTCAGGCCCGTCGTGGCGATATCCGCCGGGTTGAGTGCGACGAAGGGTGCGGGCATCTGTGCGCAGACTTCGTCTGCCGCATGTTGCATCAGCACGTCGCCGTCCCACAGGAGCGGGCTGCTCACCAACCAGAACGCGCCGGCGGGCCGGTCCGCGAGCGGCGTGATGTTGAGCGGCTCGGGGCGGCGCGTGGCTCGCGTCAGCGCGCTGGCCGGCCACTGCACGCCCAGCTCACCGAGCGTGTCCCATCGGAGGCTGCCATACACGGGCACAGCCTTGCTGATTTCCTCGTCCACCGCCTGCACGCTGCTGTAGTGCCACGGTTTCGGCGCGGGACCGGTCTTGCCGCGAGCGGTCTTCTTCCGTTTCCAGTCGGGCGCCTTGACCGCTTCCGCACCACTCTCGGGCGTCTGAGCGGTCAGCCAGTGTTGACCGAGCGCGGCCACGATGGCCCAGTCCGCGCGGCTCTCGCCCTCGGTGCGGATGGCCTCCGGCCCGCGCTGGACGCGGCGCTCGAGGTTCGTGTACGTGCCATCGGCCTCCGCGAAGCTGCTGGCCGGCAGCACGACCTCAGCCAACTGCGCGGTCTCGGTCAGGAACATATCCTGGACGACCAGGAAATCGAGCTTGCGCAGCGCCTCCGCATTGGCCGGGATGGCCGCCGGGTTGGCGCCCATGACATACAGCCCGCGCACCCCGCCTTCGAGCATCTCGGCATAGGTGCGGCCGGCTTCCGCGGGCGGCTGCACGCCCCACAGCTTGCCCAGTCGTTCGCGCACTGCCGGCTCGCTGACCGGCAGATGACCGGGCAGGCTGTCGGAGAGCATCCCCATATCGCGCGCGCCCTGGCTGTTGGCCTCCGCGCCGATGTAGGCCAGCTTATCGCCGTGGCCCAGCGCGCTCGCAAGGTTGCTCAGCGCGGCCACGGTCTGGCGGCCCTGTTCGCCGCGCGCCGCGTCCGGTCCGTAGATGAACAGGGGCGACTTCGCGCCGGCCAGCAAGGCTGCCGCGCTCGCCAGCGCGGGCGGAACAGACTGCTTCATTGCGACGGGCTGCTGGCCCACGGGCCGTGCCCCCTGCGCACGCGCGGCCGGTTGGCTTTCGGCCTTCGCACCCTGCACGGCGCTCGCCAGATCGCTCAACAGGCTGGCCTCCTGGCCGGGGTAGACCGGCAGGTATGCGCCGCCCTTCGTGCGCGCATCTTGCGTGTACCGGGCCAGCTCGATGCGCCGCGGGTTGATGATGACCAGCTTTTGGCCCTTGCGCAGCACCGCGCGCTTGATGTGGAGGTCCAACACCGGCACGTGCTCGCTGGGGTCGATGTCCACCAGCACCACAACATCGCTCTTGGGGATGTCAGCAATCGCGGACAGGCCGGTCGGGTGAGCGCGGACGCCGGCGCCGTCAGGATAGTCCACATTGTTGGCGCCCACCAGCACGCGCATGAACTTCTGGAAGAGGTATGCGGCTTCGTTGCTCACGCGCGCGGAGGCGATGCCGCCGACATGCTGCGGGCCTTTCTCTTCCACGAGGCGCTCCAGCCGGTCCACGACACGGCGCAGCGCCTCGTCCCAGGTCGCAGGCCGCAGCGCGCCGTTCTCACGAATCAGCGGCGTGCGCAGCCTTTCCGGGTGGTCCACATACTGGGTGAGGAAGCGGCCCTTGTCGCAGATCCATTCATCGTTGACCGCGGGATTCTCCCGCGCCACGATGCGTCGCAGCTCATGCACCCGTTCATCCAACCGGACGTTGCAGCCGACCGGGCAGAGCGTGCAGACGCTCGGCGTCTTGGCGAGCTCCCACGGGCGATAGCGGAATCGCGCGGTGCGATTGGTCAGCGCGCCGACCGGGCAGATGTCGATGATGCTGCCAGAGGTCTTCGCGTCCACCGGCTGGCCGGGGAAGACATCGATGATGGTCTCGCCGCCGCGCTCGAAGAGCCCGAGCTGCGGCTTGTCCTCCCACTCGTCCAGGTAGCGGATGCAGCGCCAGCACAGGATACAGCGTTCCTGGTCCAGCATGATCAGGTCGCTGATGGGATAGTGCTTCTTCTTGTGGCGCTTCGGCTCCACGAATCTGCTGGCGCCGGGCCCGTACTCGTACGTCTGGTCCTGGAGCGGGCATTCGCCGCCCTTGTCGCAGATCGGGCAGTCGAGCGGGTGGTTGATGAGGATGAAGCCGAGCACGGCCTCGCGCACATCGCGCACCTGCTGGGTGTCCGTCTGAACGACCATGCCCTCGCTCACGCGCACCGTGCAGGCGGTGTCGAGCCGGCTGCCGCGCGGGCCGGGGAACTCGACCAGGCACATGCGGCACGCGCCGAGGGGGTCCAGCTTCGGATGCGAGCAGAAGACCGGGATGTCGATGCCTGCCGCGCGCGCCGCGTCAACGACCAGCGTCCCCGCAGGAACCTGGATTTTGACATCATCGATGGTCACGTTGACCAAATCAGCCATACGAAAACCTCAATTGATGGAAGACTGAAGACCAAAGATTATAGGCAGATTGCAGATCAGGCGCACAGCCCAATCTTCAATCTTGCATCTTCAATCTTCAATGCGTCGTTAGCGTTTCACCGTCGGTGCGTTGAACTTCTCTTCCTGCGGCAGGCTCGGCTCGGTCACGCCGGAGGGCCGGCCAGGATCGGGCCGGTAGATGGGCCGGATCGGAATGACCGGCTGCTCGGTTGCGCTGGCAATCGCGGCATCGAACTCGGGCCGGAACTTGGCGAGGTTGCTCTGCAGACCCCAGACCGCCGCGAACGAGAACGGGCAGAAGCTCTTGCCGGCAATCATATCTGCGATGTAGAGCATCAGCGCGATGTCGTCCACCCGGCCTTCGCCCGCTTCGATGCGTTCGAGGATCTTCTCCAGCCAACCCGTGCCTTCACGGCAGGGCGTACACTTGCCGCAGCTCTCCTCGCGGTAGAACGCGATGGTGCGCCGCGCCAGCTCGACCATGCTCTGGTTTTTGCCGATGACGATGACCGCGGCCGCGCCCAGGCTCGACCCGGCCTTCTGCACGCTGTCGAAATCCATGGGCACGTCCAGCTGGCTGCTGTCCAACAACTGCATGGACAGGCCGCCCGGCACGATGGCCTTGAGCTCGCCCGCTTCCTCGGTCAGCCCGCCCGCCCAGTCGTAGATGAGCTCGCGCAGGGTGACGCCGTGCGGCAGCTCGTACAGGCCCGGCTTCTGGACCTGCCCGCTGATGCAGAAGATGCGGAAGCCGGTGCTGTTGGGCGTGCCCCACTGTTTGTACCAGTCCGCGCCGTGACGGAGCACATGCGGCACGTTGGAGATCGTCTCCACGTTGTTGACGATGGTCGGCTTGCCGTACAGGCCCGCAACCGCCGGGAAGGGCGGCTTGAGCCGCGGGTGGCCGCGATAGCCTTCCAGCGACGTGAGCTGGGCGGTTTCCTCGCCGCATTCATACGCGCCCGCGCCCCGGTGGACGACGATGCGCAGCTTCTTGCCGCTGCCGAAGATGTTGTCGCCCAGGAAGCCGCGCGCCTCCGCCTCGGCAATGGCGGTTTGCAGCCGCTGCGCCGCGAAGTAGTACTCCCCGCGCACGTAGATGAAGGCGTGTTCCGCCTCGATGGCGTAGGTCGCGAGGATGATCCCCTCGATGAGCTGGTGGGGATCGTATTCCATAATCATGCGGTCTTTGAACGTGCCTGGCTCAGACTCGTCCGCATTGACGACGAGGTAGCGGGGATACACGCCCGCGGGGATGAAGCCCCACTTGACGCCCGCAGAGAAGCCTGCGCCGCCGCGCCCGCGCACGTTCGCATCCTTCATCACGGCCACGACATTGGCGGGCGCCTTGCCGCTGGTCAGGATCGCGCGGGCGGTCTCATAGCCGCCGTCCGCGACATAGGTGTCGAGACGGTGCGAATCGGTCTTGTCGACGCGGCCCAGCAGGAAGTTGGTGTCGGGGCGGCCGCCGTGGCGGAACGGGCCGAGCGGCCAGCGTTCCGTCGTGTCAAAGCCGCGGCCCGCTGCAATCAGCGCCAGCGCCTCGTCCAGCTTCGCCGGGGTGTCCAGTTCCTCGAAGTAGCGGATGCGGCCCGTGTACTTCTCCGTGCACATGAACATGGGGGCCGTGGCGCATGCGCCGAGACACTCGACGTGGCCGAGCGTGAACTTGCCGTCCGCGGTCGTCTCCCCGAAGGCTACCCCCAGCCGTTCCTGGAGCATGTCACCGAGCCGGGCGGAGCCGCGCAGCATGCACGGCACATTGTCGCACAGCTCGATGGTGTACTGGCCGGGCTCGTGGTGGATGTTGTACATATGGTAGAAGCTGGCGAACTCCGCCACTTCCGCCGGGTCCAGCCCGAACAGGCCGCCGACTGCGGCGATGGCCTCGGGCGGCAGCCAGCCGACCTCACGCTGCGCAACATAGAGCGCCGGTCCCAACGCGGAACGCGCAACCGGATAACGGGCCTGGAGCGCCCGGATTTCGTTAATGGCTTGTTCTGAAAGCACGCAGTCCTCCGGTGACGGAAGGAAGATGGAAGATTGAAGAAGGAAGATTCCTGTGTTTCAATCTGACCTGTGTAATCTTCCTTTTTCCTTCTGCAATCTTCCTTCAATCGTTAACGGTCAACGTCCCCCAACACAATATCGATCGTTCCGATGACGAGCACGAGGTCAGCGATCAGGCCGCCGCGGGACATCGTGTCGGTCGCTTGCAGGTTATGGAACGACGGCGCGCGCACGTGCAGGCGGTACGGGATGGCCGTCCCGTCGCTGACAATGTAGAAGCCCAGCTCGCCGCGCGGATTTTCGATGGAATGGTATACCTCGCCCTTTGGCGGCACGAAGCCCTCGGTCATCAGCTTGAAGTGGTGGATGACCGCCTCCATGCTGGTGTCGAGCTCCTGACGGGGCGGCAGCGCCATCTTGCGGTCCGCCGTCCACACCGGGCCGTCCGGCAGGTTCTTGAGCGCCTGGTCGATGATGCGCAGGCTCTGGCGCATTTCCTCAAGGCGAACGAGATAGCGCGCGTAGGTGTCGCCTTCGGTCATCACCGGCACTTTGAAGTCATAGTTCT
>DAOUGK010000146.1:0-1948 GCA_034429055.1 Anaerolineae bacterium
CAGCATTATGCTGGCCCTCTTCTTTGTCGAGCCGCCATTGGCGCGAGCACCGGCAGCCGGCAGGACTGCCCGCCGGCCGGAGGGCGGCCTGGGCGCGGGCTACTACACCCTGCTGGTTGCCGCGGTGCTCGTCTCCGTCGCCGGCTACGGCGGCGGATTCGGACGCTCCGTGGCAATGAGCGAGCTGGGCTTCTCGGCCACAGCGGTGGGCCTGGCCGCGGCGATCGGTGGCGCGGTCAGCCTGCCCGTGCCGTTTCTGCTCGGCCGGCTCTCGGACCGCATCGGCCGCAAGCGGCTGCTAATGTCGAGTTGTGGAGTCGGTCTGGTCGCGCTGCCGGCCATGGGGTTAGCCTCGACCGCCTGGGGCTTCTGGGGTGCATCCGTGCTGCTGGGCATCATGACGACCTGGCAGCCGCTGCTGCAGGCGCTGGCGACCGATATGCTGCCGCGCGGACTGGTGGGCCGGGGCCTCGGCCTGTTGGGGGGCGTCCATTCGCTGGCGATCGTGCTTAGCTCGCTGGCCGTCGGCGCAGCGTTCCAGGGCCTCGGCATCCGCCCGACCTTCTGGCTCCTGGCGCTCGCGCTGCCGGTTGCCATCGCACTGGTGGCGCGGGTGCGCGAGGCCAGGTATGCCAGCTCTGACATGAGGCTTGAGTTGGAGTCGAGGCTCTAGCTCCCACCACGGAATACACGGATCACGCTGAAGGACCGAGTGGGCCGGGGGCTCGGTTGTGCAACCTCCGGTTGCCGAAACCGGCCCCAGCCTTCATCGCGCGGACCCTTACCAGTTCGTCACCGAGCCGTCGGCCCGGTGCAGGTGGGGCGCCTCCCAGAAGCGGAACTCGCCCGCTGCGGCCAGGCTCTCGTTGACCTCCACGCCTAGCCCCGGCACATCCGGCACGGGGAAGCGGTCGCCCTGCAACTGCGGCTGGACCGGGAAGAGGTCCATGTCGTAGAAGCCGAGTTCCTCGGTCGGTGAGACGCGCACCTCGAGCCAGGCAAAGTTAGCGACTGCCGCGGCCAGGTGGATCGTCGCCGCGGTGCAGATGGGGCCGAGCGGGTTGTGCGGCATGAGGTCGATGTAGTGCGCCTCAGCCCAGCCCGCGACCTTAATCGCCTCGGTCAGCCCGCCGACGTTGCAGACGTCGATGCGCGCGAACTGTGTGAGCCCGCGTTCGATGTAGGGCAGGAAGGCCCACTTGCTGGAAAACTCTTCCCCAATGGCAAACGGCACATCGGTCATCTGGCGCAGCGCGGCGTAGGCCTCCGGCGTCTCATCGCGGATCGGCTCCTCCAGGAAGTCGAGCGTCCCGGATGGCATCCGCTGGCAGAACGACGCGGTTTCGGCCACGCTCAGCCGGTGATGGTAGTCGATGCCCAGGACGGGATCCGGCCCGACGGCCTCGCGCAGCTTTGTCAGCCAGGCTGCGGTCAGGCCGATGGACTGCCGCGGCTCCCAGAGGTGCGGATCGTCGCTGTGCGGGTGACCGGGCACCGTCCGGATCACGTTCCAGCCCCGCGCGATGAGCAGCTGCGTGTCCTCGATCAGCTTCGGCCCCATGGCCGCGCCCGTCGTGGCAAAGCAGGGCACGAAGTCGCGCTGCCGGCCGCCGAGCAACTGATATACGGGGACGCCCAGCGCCCTGCCGACGATGTCGTGCAGCGCGATGTCGATGGCCGCGATGGCTGCGGTCAACACGCGGCCGCCCTCGAAGTACTGGCTGCGGTACATTTCCTGCCACAGCGCGCCGAT
This sequence comes from Anaerolineae bacterium, assembly GCA_034429055.1. Classification (GTDB taxonomy): domain Bacteria; phylum Chloroflexota; class Anaerolineae; order CG2-30-64-16; family CG2-30-64-16; genus MWBF01. The sequence goes on from DAOUGK010000146.1 coordinate 1,754, forward strand.
GCGCATGGGGTCCTTGCCCAGCAGGAACTCGCGATAGTGGCGGACTGCGCCGATGACGGCCAGCTCGCGGCCCGAGAGTCCCGATTCGCCCCAGCCGTAGATGCCCGCGTCGGTCTCGATCTTGAGGATGAGCTGGTTGCGGCTGCCTACCCAGACGGGGTAGGTCTTGATGTCGGTGATCTTCATGCTTCCTCC
>DAOUGK010000147.1:0-15019 GCA_034429055.1 Anaerolineae bacterium
GCTGATCCCGCCCTACGATCATCCGCACATCATCGCCGGCCAGGGCACGGCCGCGCTGGAGCTGCTGCAGGAGACCGGCCCGCTCGACTACCTGTTCGTGCCGTGCGGCGGCGGCGGGCTGTTGAGCGGCTGCGCGGTCGCGGCCAAGGCGCTCGCGCCCGGCTGCCGGGTCATCGGCGTGGAGCCGGAGGCCGGCGACGATGCCACCCGTTCGTTCAGGACGGGCACGCTTCACACCGTCCACAACCCGGCGACCATCGCGGACGGCGCGCGCACGCCCTACCTGGGCAAGCTCACATTCCCCCTCGTCCGGCAGTATGTGGACGACATGCTCACCGTCTCCGACGCTGACCTCGTTCGCACGATGTATTTCGTCTGGACGCGGCTCAAGCTGCTCGTTGAGCCGACGGGCGTGCTAGGCCTGGCCGCGGTCTACAACCACCGCTACGACGTGGCGGGGAAGCGCGTCGGTGTGGTCCTCAGCGGCGGCAACGTGGACATCCAACAGGCGGCCGCGTGGTTCGGGGCATTCGACGACAAGGCGTAACGGAAAACACGCCCTTTTCTCCAACCATTCCAAATGTATGGGCATCCTGAGCGGGTGGACGGCTCAGCGTCGGTGACAGGTTATCGCCAGTCGAAGGATGCCCCTCATGCGGCCGCCCCTTCGACTGCGACCGGTCCGCGATGCGGGCCGGCCTCCGCTCAGGGTGCTTCGGCTTTTGCCCCCAGCAGGAAACGCGCCTTTCTTCTTTCGTCTTTCCCTATCTTGACAAACCGAACGTCCGTTCGTATAATATCCTTGCCCATAGCGGGCAGGAGGCCGGCGATGGATGTTCGCGAGAAGCTCAACCTCCTGGGTCAGGCGGCCCAGTACGATGATTGCGTCGCGCCCAGGGGCGATGTGCTGCGCGACGGTCGGGGGTTCTTCGCACCGATAACCGACGCCAAGCCCGATCCGCACGTCCTGCCCTGCATCTCCCACCTGCACACCCCCGACGGCCAGCGCAAGGCCACCCTGAAGATCCTGCAGACCAGCGCGTGCCAGAACCGCTGCCACTACTGCGCGTTCAGCGCGGGCCGCGATTTCCGCCGTGCGCACGTGACGCCCGACGAACTGGCCCGCAGCTTCGACCTGATGTATCGCGCCGGCCTCGTGGAGAGCATGTTCCTCAGCTCCGGCGTCATCGGGACGCAGCGCACGATGGACGAGATGATTGCCACGGCCGAACTGCTTCGCACGAAGTATCAGTTCCACGGCTATCTGCACCTCAAGATTCTGCCGGGCACCGAGCCTGCGCAGATTGTGCGCGCGGTCGAGCTGGCCGACCGCGTGTCGGTCAACCTCGAAGGCCCGACCGCCGAGCGGCTGGCGTTCCTGGCCCCCGACAAGCGCATGGACGAGTTGATCGGCCCGCTGCGGGTGGCCGCGGACAGCATCCGCGACCGCGAGCGGCCCGCGACGCTCGGCTGGGGCGGCGTGAAGCTGGGCATGTCCACGCAGTTTGTCGTCGGGCCGGCGGGCGAGAGCGACCGCGAGCTCCTCGGCACCGTGCAGATGCTTTACCGCGAGGTGCGCCTGGTGCGCAGCTACTACAGCGCGTTCCGCCCGGTGCAGGGCACGCCATTGGAGAGCGCCGCGCCCACCGACCCCCGCCGCGAACACCGGCTCTATCAGGCCGATTGGCTGCTGCGCTTCTACGGGTTCGACGCAGATGAGTTGCCCTTTGACGCGGCCGGCCTGCTCCGCTCCGATATCGACCCCAAGGCGGCCTGGGCGCGCAGCCATCCCGAACGCTTCCCCATCGAGGTCAACCGCGCACCCGTCAACGAATTGCTGCGCGTGCCGGGCATCGGCCCGCATTCCGCGCGCGCCATCGCGACCGCGCGGCGGCAGGGCGCGCTGCGCGAGATCGGTGACCTGCGCAAGCTCGGCGCGCGGGCCGACCAGGCCGCGCCCTACGTCCTGCTCGCCGGCAAACGCCCGCCCTATCAGCCGCCCCTGCCGCTGGATCTTTCGTAGAATAGCATGATTTGACGCGGTGGACGGTTGCGCGACAATGACGTCGTCAAGGAGCCATCGCATGTTCAGACGTACTTTGCGCCTACTGCGCGGCGCGGCCATCGGACTCGTGGCGCTGTTGCTCGCGCTGGTCGGCCTCTCCGCCCTCAGCAATCTCAACCTGCCAACGCAACTCACATCGACCGGCTACCTGTCCGATCTCCAAAAGGCCCGGCTGGCCGAAGCCCGTCATCTTCAGCACACCCTGGGCGATGCGATCTGGCCGGACTGGAGCCAGCTGGACACTCCGTACATCGTCCATGACGCCGAATACGCCTACCTGGTCGGTTACCGCGATCCGCCGCCGGGCTGGGTGAAGATGCCCCAGGGCCAGGCCCGCGGCGGCGCGTGGGAACCCGTCCCGGATGACGCATTCGAGGGCCAGACCTACTACCGCCAGAAGTTGACCGACCCCAACATCACCCCGGAAAACTTCACCGTCCTGGTCGGTGAGCGGTGGGCGGCCACACTCCAGGTCAAGGAGTACATGGAGGTGGCCTTCTACGCCGGATTTCGGGAGGATCTGCCGCCGCCCCTGCGGGCGGTCTTTCCCTACCGGCTGATGTGGCGCCTCCTCATGCGCGACTCCGATAGCTACATCGCCGCCCTGCTCCACGAGGGGTTTCACACTTACCAGGGAACCGTCGCGCCCGAGCGCCTGGCCGCCGCGGAGAACGTGAATCGCCTGGAGCCGCAATACCCCTGGGATGATGCGGCCCTGGCCGAGGGCTGGCAGCAGGAGGTTGGCTTCCTAGCGCGCGCCGTGCGTGCGGCATCCAACACCGAGGCGGCTGAGCTGGCCGACCGGTTCCTCGCAGCCCGCGCTGCGCGGCGCGCTGCGGCGGGCCTGAGTGCAAATCTCGTGGACTATGAGCGCCAGCGGGAGTGGCTCGAGGGACTGGCGAAGTATGCCGAGATATCGGTCGGCCGCGCAGCCGTGCATACCGCCGGTTACAGCCCGCTGCCGGAGGTCACTGCCGATCCGGCCTTCCGCTCCTATGCCGACAGCGAAACCTACTACACCAGCCAGCTGGGCGAACTCACGCACACGTCAGGCCGCAGCGGCGACACCCGCTTTTACTACAGCGGCATGGCGCAGGCGGTGTTGCTCGATCGCCTCCTGCCGGGCTGGCAGGCGCAGGCCTTTGACCCGACGATAACGCTGGAAGACCTGCTACAGGAGGCAGTCGGCCGGAGCGCGACACCTTGATTTGACATGGCCCTATCGCGGGAAGTATAAAGTGGGGCCTATGACCCTGTGGGCAATTGTCTCCGATGTACACGGTCGCGGTGACCGCCTGGCGCGCGTCCTGGCGGATGCGCAGAGCCGCCGCGCCGAGCGCATCCTGGCGCTGGGCGACATCGCCAGCTCCGCGGCCCTCGATATGCTCCAGGCTGCCGGCGCCGAGTATGTCTTCGGCAACTGGGAAGCGTCCGGGCTGCGCGGCCAGGTCGCGCCTTACCGCGGGTGGATTGCGCGCTGGCCCGCCCAGTTCCGGGCGGACGGCTTCTGGGCCGCCCATGCCAGCCCCGTCTGGCCGGCCAATCTATCCATTGCGCGCGTCGTCGAGCACCTGCGCGGCCAGGACCTCCACTGGAGCGCCCTCTTTCCCTCCTTGCAGCGATCCGAGGAGGCGCGCTGGGCGGCGTTTGCCGAGTTGGAGGCAGGGAATGTGCCGGTGTTCTTCCACGGCCACACCCATGTCCAGGAGGCGTGGCACTGGCCGCCGGGCGGCGCGCCGTCACACATCCCCGGCAGTGTGGGCGAACTGGTGCTGGATGCCGGCGGGCGCTGGCTGGTCGGCGTCGGCAGCGTGGGCGAGCCGCACGACGGATCCGGCGCGGCCTATGCACTGTATGACACGGCCACACGCCATTTGCTCTGGCGCCGGGGTTGAGCGGAGGTCGCATGTTCACCGTGGGGTTCGTGCAGTTCAGCCCCGTGCGCGGCAACGTGGCGCGCAACATCGAGCAGCTTGCCGCCCTGCTCCGCAATGTCCGCGCGGACCTGCTCGTCCTGCCGGAGCTGGCGAACACCGGCTACCTGTATGCCGCACCCGCTGACCTCGCGCCCTACGCCGAATCGGCGGACGGCTCCGGTCCCTTCCTGGCCGCGCTGCGCAGGTTTGCCGGGGCGCTGGGCGGCATGATCGTCACAGGCTTCGCGGAACGGACGTCCGCGGGCCTCTACAACGCTGCGGCTGCCGTCACCGCCGGGGGCATCGTGCAGGTCTACCGCAAGACGCACCTGTTTTGGGATGAGAAGACGCTTTTTCTGCCCGGCGACACGGGCTTCCACCTGTGCGAGCACCGGGGCGTGCGCATCGGCATGCTGGTCTGCTTCGACTGGTACTTCCCCGAATCCGCGCGCACCCTTGCGCTGCAAGGCGCGCAGGTCCTGGCACATCCCTCCAACCTCGTCCTGCCCCACTGCCAGACCGCGATGGTCACGCGCTGCCTGGAGAACCGGGTCTACGCGGTCACCACGAACCGTTACGGCGTCGAGGAGCTGGGCGACAAGACCCTCACCTTCACGGGCGCGTCGCAGGTGATGAGCCCGTTGGGCGAGCGGCTGCTGCAGGCGCCGGTCGAGGGCGATAGCGTGCAACTGGTCGAAATTGACCCGGCGCGCGCCGACGATAAGCACGTCACCCCGCGCAATGACCTGTTTGCGGACCGTCGTCCCGATTGCTACCGTTAGTTGCGTCTCCACGACAAGAAGAAGCACCCTGGCTTCTCGATTTTCAGGAACTACAAATGTGCGCGAGGGTGCAGGCATGCTGAGCGGAGCGGAGCGGAGTCGAAGCACGCCTGCACAGTGGCTATCCTTCGACTGCGGCCCTGCAGGCCTCCGCTCAGGATGCCTGGCAGTCTACATTTGGAATTCCTCCTCGATTTTTGGCTGGTTTCCCTTCGTGCGGTTTTATGCTAGAATGCTCCGCACTCGTGCAGGAGGTCCAGCATGGCGGATAGCGATGACCTTTATGATGTGCTCTGTTATGGAACGATCAGCCTCGAAAACGTAACCCGGTTGTCGCATCTGCCAACCCCGCGGCGTGATGCCGTGGCCCAGTTTGAGTCGGACGAAATCGGCGGCGAAGCGTTGAAGGTTGCACTCCCCCTGGCAACCTGGGGCCTGCGCGTGGCCGTGGTCGGCAACTACATCGGCCATGACCGCAAGGCCGCCTTCATCCTCTCTGAGTTGGCCCGCTATCCCCTCGTCGATGCCCGCTACATCCGGCAATATGAAAACGTCACGACGCCCTTCCTGCGCATCCTCGTGACACCCGACGGCGAGCGCAGCCGCATCGCCTACTGGTACGACGACACACCGAAAGACGAGCTGACCCCCGACTTGATGCAGCGCGCGCGGCTGCTCAGCGTAGACGCCTACGGCCAGGATGAGCGCGACCGTGCCGCGGACGTGGCGCGCGAGTGCGGCAAGCCGGTGATTTCCGCCGATGCCATCTGGCCGCAGTATCCGCTGGCCGGCCGCAGCGATGTGATCATCATCTCGCGCGATTGGCTGCAGACCAACTTCACGGGCATCTACGAGTACGACCATGCCCTCGAGCTTCAAACGCAGGGCGCCGGCGTCGTGATGATCACCGATGGCCCGCGGCCGGTGCTAGTGGTCCGGGCCGATGGCTCCGCCTTCGGCGTCGAACCGTATGAGATCGAGCGTGTCATCGACACCAGCGGCGCAGGCAACCTGTTCAAGGCAGGCATCATCTACGGCTGGCTGCAAGCCGATTGGCCGCTGGAACAGAAGGTCAAATTCGCCTGCGCCGCCGCAGGCCTGTATGTGGGCGGGGATCGCACGAGCGATCCGCTCCCTACGCTCGCCGAAATCCAGGCGCTGATGCGCACCCAGCCGCGCTGACGACGCACGTTACCGCCATTGACCGCTTGCATCTGAGAATGCAAGCTCCTCACCCGTTCACCTCTTCACCTGCTCACCCGTTCACCCGTTCACCTCTTCACCCGTTCACGCTTTTCCGCTGCCTGTGCTATACTACGTCCACCGGGCCGACCGCCCGGTATTTTGTGCCTGGAGTTCCTCATATGGCTGCGCCCCTCTATGTCTCACGCAATGGCGCGTTGATCTCGCCCGCCGATGCCACGATTTCGGTCTTCAACCCGGCCATCTATGGCGCCTATGGCGTCTACGAATCCATGCAAGTCAGGAACGGCGTCGTGTTCGAGCAGGCCGCACACCTGGCGCGCCTGGCCCACTCGGCTGAGATTATCAGCCTGCCGCTCCCCGCGGAGGTAAGCGTCATCGGCCAGTGGATTGCGGAAGTGCTCGCCGCCAACCAGATGGCCGGCTGCGCCGAATGCACCTTGCGGCTCTTTGTGGTCGGCCCGGAGAACGGCGGCGCGACGTGCGCCTATCTCTGGCCGCAGCCTTCGCCCATCTACCTGCCGGCCTACTATACCGCCGGGGCCGATGCCATCACCTTCCCCGCGCAACGATACCTGCCGCAGTCCAAGTCGCTCAATGCACTGGCGAGCTATATGGCCCGCCGTGCGGCGCGTGACCGGGGCGTGCACGAAGGGCTGCTCTATCACGAAGGCCGGCTGACCGAAGGCTCGAACAGCAACCTCTTCGCGGTCATCGACGGCGCGGTGCGAACACCGCCCGCGCAGGAGGTGCTGTCGGGCGTGACGCGCGACCTCGTCATCGCGCTGGCCGCCGCAAATGGCATCGCGCTCGAACAGGCCGAGCTGTCCGTCTCCGGCATCTCCGGCTGGCAGGAGTGTTTCATCACGAGCACCAGCCGCCACATCATGCCCGTGACGCGCATCGATGGGCAGCCGGTGGGAGACGGCCGCGTGGGCCCGCTGACGCGGCGCATCAGCGCGTTGTTCGAGGCCTACTTCGCGGCCCATACCCGGGGAAGCTGATCTGAACCACCGTCGGGAATTCCAAATGTGTCGCCCACTCGGAAGATCGGAGTCGAGGCTTTGGCCGGCTTGGCTGTGCCAGCACACAGCCGACCTATCCGGCTAAAGCCTCGACTCCAGTTACATTTGAACTCCCTGGCATTCCCGGCCAACTGCTTGCCGGTGCATGTCGGTTATGCTAGAATCAGGATCAGGAGCAAGCATGGAATTACGCGAGTACGTGGCGCTCTTGCGCAAAAGGTTGGGGCTGATTCTCATCTGTACGATTCTGGCCGGCGCGGCCGCCTTTTTCGTGAGCCGCCAGAGCACCCCCATCTACGAGGCCTCGGCAACCGTCATGGTCAATCAGGCGTCCAGCCCCACCGCGTCTGCGGTCTATGCGGACATCCTGACGGCAGAACGGCTGGCGCGCACTTATGCCAACCTGCTGATGAGCCGCCCAGTAGTCGAACAAACCGCGGCCCAACTGGGCATCGACCCGCGGAGCATCGAGCGCACCATCAACGTCAATCCGGTGCGCGATACGCAACTACTGGAGATCACCGTCGAGGGCCCTGACCCCGGGCTGATTGCGCGCATCGCCAATACGCTGCCGGAGGTCTTCATCGAGCGGAACCAGGAACTCCAACTGGGGCGGCTGAGCCAATCCAAAGCGAACCTGGAACAGGAGATCGCCAACACCGAAGCGGATATCGCGCGCACCACCGAGGAATTGCGCCAGGCCACCGACGACACGCAGAAGACGCGTCTCGAGACGAGCCTCGCCCAGTATCGCAGCACTTACTCCAATCTCGTCTCGAGCTACCAGCAGGCGCGGCTGGCCGAGGCGCAGACCATGGACAACATCGTGCTGTCCGAACCGGCCGTCGTGCCGGAGAGACCGATCCGGCCGCGCACGCTGACGAATACGGCGCTCGCAGCCATCGTCGGCGCGCTGCTGGCCCTCGGCGTGGCCTTCCTGATCGAATATCTGGATGACACGATTAAGACGCCCGATGACATCGAACGCGTGGCCGGCCTGTCCACCCTGGGCGCGATTGCGCGGCTCAAGGACTCCCATACGCCGCGCGATCGGATCGCCTGGCTGCGCACATCGGCGCCGGAATCTGAAGCCTATCGCACGCTGCGCACCAACATCCAGTTTTCGAGCGTGGACAACCCCGTGCGCGCGCTGCTTGTCACCAGCTCCAGCCCAGGCGAGGGCAAGAGCACGACCGCAGCCAACCTGGCCGTGGTCATGGCTCAGACAGGACAACGCGTCATACTGGTCGACACCGACCTGCGCCGGCCCATGCTGCACAAAATCTTCGGCATACCGAACAACACCGGCCTGACGACGGCGCTGCTGGCCGGTCAGGATATGGCGATCGAGGAACAACTTCAGCCGACCGAAGTGTCCTGCCTGCAGGTGCTGACGAGCGGCCCCATCCCGCCGAACCCCTCCGAGCTGCTCGGCTCGCATCGCATGGCGCACCTGGTCGAGGTGTTGGCTGCGAATGCAGATGTCATCATCTTCGACAGCCCGCCCGTGCTGGCGGTGACCGACGCGGCGGTGCTGGGCCGGCAGATGGACGGCGTGCTGCTCGTTACGGATGCAGGCGCGACGCGCGAGCAGGCCCTCGTCAACGCGGTCGCAGAGTTGCAGAAGACCGGCGCGAACATCCTGGGCGTCGCGCTCAACCGGCTCGACATGCGCCGCAACGGGTACTATTACTACTACTACTATTACCAGGACGAGGAAACCGGGGAGCGGCGCAAGCAAACCGTCGCGCGCCGGGGGATCGGCGCCCGGCTCAGGCTCCCCTGGCAGCGGAAAGCGGCCTGAGAGCGAGAGGTCAGACGGCACGCTGTCATGGCCCATAAAGAACGGGGCGGGTGCATCCTGCGATGCACCCGCCCCGTTCTTTGTGTGCCGGACGGCGGACGTTACTTGGCAGTCAGGCCCAACTGCTTGTACAGCGTGGCGAAGTCGAAATGCTCGTTCAGAATCTGGGCAAAGCGCTCCATCTTCTGGGGCTGTTGGAAGCGGCTGCGCCCGAAGTAACGCTCGATGATCTCGATGGTCGCCAGGGTGTCCAGCTTGGTCAGCAACACCGGCACGCACAGCTCCTCGGCCCGATTGAGCACGGAGGGGCTCGGGTAGAGGCCGCCGGTCAGGATGAGGCAGCGGGTGGATGTTTCCAGCGCGGCCAGTTGGATATCCGCCCGGTCGCCACCGGTGATGACGGCCTTGTTGGGCTTGCGGCGGAAGTAACCCAGCGCGCTTTCGACGCTCATCGCGCCGACCAGCATGTGCTCGACCAGTTCTTCGCTGCATTCCGAGGCGCACAGAATTTCGGCGCCCAGTCCCTCGGCCAGTTCGAGCACGCTCGGCGCCGAGAGCATCTGTTCGTTCGGCAACACGCCGAAGGTGTGGATGCCCTTGCGCGCCAGGAAGGGCTTCACGACATCCGTCACGAATTCCATCTGCGGGCGCGGCACCTCGTTCAGGACGACGCCGATCATGGCCGAGCCGAAGTAGTTCTGGCCCGTCATCGCCCGGTCATAGAGCAGCGTGTCGTCGTAGCGAATGACCTCGAGTACCTGGGCGTTCGCCAGCTCGACGACCCGCTTGGGGGGCAGACCTGCGACGTAACCTTCCCGGAGGCTGCGGCCGCCCTCCATCACCAGCACATCACGGCCCTCTGACAGCCGCTTGACGGCATCCATCAGCTTGGGCGCGTAATCCACTTCCGGCCCGCGCAACTGCTGCTCCAGCTTGGCCGGAGTCAGCGCCACCGGCGCCATCAGGTCCACCGGCTCTGTCATCCCGTAGACCTGCTTGGCGAAGTAGACATCCTCATCGTAGGGCACGCCATCCCGCACCTGCGCGTTGACGTTGACGGGCTTCATGTACGCGGCCTTCAGCCCATCCTTGCGGAATTGCATCCCCAACCCGACGCAGAGGGCAGACTTCCCGGAGAAGGTCTCGGCAGACGTAATGTAAAGAGTCTTCATAATGCTTAGCTCCTAAAGGGATCAAATCACAGACTACTTCAAAGCGAGCCGCATGTCAATCCCCATTACGCCGCGGCCTTCTTCGAACACCAACAGCGGGTTGATATCGAGCTCGACGATTTCAGGGAAGTCAGTCACCAGTTGCGAGATGCGCAGAAGGGTGTCCACGATGGCCTTCGTGTCGGACGGCTTCTCGCCGCGCACGCCGCGCAGCAACTTGTAGGAGCGGATTTCGTTCAGCATCTCTTTCGCGTTGCGGCGGTCGATGGGCGCCACGCGGAACGTGACATCCTTCAGCGCCTCGACGTAGATGCCGCCCAGGCCGAACATGATGAGCGGGCCGAACTGCGGATCGCGGCTGACGCCGATGATGATCTCCCGCCCGCCCTTGACCATTTGCTGAACCTGGCAGCCCCAGATGTTCGCATCCGGCATGAAGCGCCGGCCGCGGTATACCAGCAGGTCGAAGGCGTCACGCACCTCGCTCGCCGACGTGATGTTGAGCTTGATGCCGCCGATATCGGACTTGTGCAGGATGTCGGGCGAGGCGATCTTCATCACGACCGGGTAGCCGATCTGCTCGGCCGCAGTGACAGCCTCATCCGCGGTCGCAGCAATGACCGACTTGGGCAGTGGGATGCCATAGGCCTCCTGCACCATGCGGGCCTCGGCGTCACCCATCGTGACCCGACCTTCGGCCCGCACCTTGGCGAAGAGCTCCTTGACCGTTTCGCGGTCGGCCGGCATGTCCTCCACCGCCAGCGGCGGGGTGTCCAGCCACATGCGCTGATGCCACATGGCGGCAATCGCAGACACGGCGCGTTCCGGCACCTGATAGTTGGGCACGTCGTATGAGCGCAGGACCTGCACGCCATCGCGAATGGCGAGGTCGCCCATGAAAGCGCCGAAACAGGGCTTGCCATACTGCTTCGACAGCCGGCCCAGCGCCTCTGCCGTCTCCGGGATCTCCGTCGAGGTCTGCGGGGTCAACACCACCAGCACTGCATTGACATTGGGGTCATTGAGCGCCGCTTCGATAGCGATGGCATAGCGCGCAGCAGGCGCATCGCCCAGGACGTCGATCGGGTTCGCCACGCTCGCCGCGGCCGGCAGTTGCGGCTGGAGGGCTTGCTTGGTTTCCGCCGCGAGTGCAGCCAGGCGCAATCCTGCGTGCTCGATGGCGTCCGAAGCCATGATGCCGGGCCCGCCGGCGTTGGTGATGACGGCAATCGCAGGGCCGGTCAGCAGCGGCTGGCGGGCAAAGGCACGGGCGTAGTCGAACAAGTCCTGCACCGAGCCGGCGCGTATGATGCCGGCCTGCTTGAAGGCCGCATCATACGCGGCCTCGGAGCCGGCCAGCGTCCCCGTGTGCGAGGACACGGCCTGCGAGCCGGCGCTCGTCGTGCCCGACTTGATGGCGATGATGGGCTTATGGCGTGTGACTTCGCTGGCTACCTTGATAAACTCCGGCCCGTTGGTGATGCCCTCCAGATAGGCCATGATGGCGCGGGTTTCGGGGTCTTCGGCCCAGGTCTTGATGAGGTCCAGCTCGTTGATGTCGGCTTTGTTCCCGATGCTGTAGAAGCGGGAGAAGCCGATGCCCTGGCCCAGCGCCATGTCGAGGATGGACGTGCAGAGCGCGCCCGACTGCGACATGAAGGCGATGTGACCGTGGTCAGGCATCCCCGCCGCAAACGAGGCGTTGAGCTTGAGCACCGTGTCGATGATGCCGAGGACGTTGGGGCCGATCATCCGCATGTTGTAGCGGCGGCAGATGTCGAGCACCTGCTGTTCGAGCGCCCTCCCTTGCGGCCCCACCTCGCGGAACCCGGCGGTGATGACCACCGCACCCTTGAGCCCGCGCTGGCCGCACTGCTCCATGACGCCGGGCACTGCCTTGTTAGGCACGAGGACGATGGCGAGGTCAACAGGATCCGGGCATTCCAGCACACTGGGATAGGCCTTCAGCCCCAGGATCTCCGGCGCAGTCGGGTTGACGGGGTAGATGCCGCCGGCATAACCGTATCGCATGATGTTGTGGAGAACCTGATAGCCCAGCTTCTCCGGGCTGGTGGACGCGCCGACGACGGCAACGCCACGCGCTTCAGTAAACATTTCAAGCATCGGCAGACTTCCCTTTCGAGGGTCCGGTCAGGCACACAGACTGTACCCCATTGACCGGGTAAAGACAAGCGTCAGCCTGCACGCGATGAGGCATTCTGTTGCTCACAGGCACTCAGCGCACAGGCCACGTTCATTATCACGCAACCACGGCACAGAGTCCATGATGCAGGTCATGTCGCAGGCAGTTTGGCCGGAACACCGAGACAGGGTACAATAAGGGCACAGGAGCGCATCATGATTTATCTTGACCACTCCGCCACGACGCCCGTGGACCCGCGCGTCGTCGAGGCGATGTTACCATACTGGACCGAAGTCTTCGGTAACGCATCCAGCATTTACGGCCAGGGCCGCCGCGCAGCCGCCGCACTGGATGATGCGCGCGCCCGCGTGGCCGCGATCCTGCGCTGCCAGCCCGCGGAAATCGTCTTCACCAGTTGCGGCACGGAGAGCGATAACCTGGCCCTGCGCGGGGTCGCGCTGGCCGCGGCGCCCAAGGGCCGCCGCCATCTCATCACCACGCCCATCGAGCACCATGCCGTGCTGCATACCCTGACCGACCTGGCCGAGCACTTCGACTGCGACGTGACCATCGTGCCCGTGGACCGCACCGGCCTCGTGGATCCCGCGGCGATTGAAGCGGCCATCCGGCCTGACACCGCGCTCATCAGCGTGATGTACGCCAACAACGAGGTCGGCACGGTCGAACCCATCGCGGAGATCGGGGCCATCGCACAGCGCCGCGGCGTCCCGTTCCACACCGACGCGGTGCAGGCAGGCGGCATCCTGCCGCTCGACGTGCAGGCGCTCAACGTGGACCTGCTGGCGCTTTCCGCGCACAAATTCTACGGGCCGAAGGGCGTCGGCCTGCTCTACGTGCGCAAGGGGACGCGGCTGCTGCCCACGCAGACCGGCGGCAGCCAGGAACGCGGGCGCCGTGCGGGCACCGAGAACGTGCCCTACATCGTCGGGCTGGCGACCGCGCTGGAACTGGCCCAGGGCGAGCGGGAGGCCGAGTCGGCCCGGCTGCTGGCGCTGCGCGAGCGGCTGGTCAGCGGCATCCTGGCCGCCATCCCCGACGTCGAGCTGACGGGCCACCCGACCCGGCGCATGCCCGGCCACGCGAGTTTCCTGGTCCACGGCGCCGATGCGCAATCCCTGCTCATCGCGCTGGACCTGGCGGGCATCGCGGCCTCATCCGGGTCTGCGTGCGCCGTGGGCACGCCGACGGCGAGCCCCGTACTGACGGGCATGGGATTTGGCGCCACGGTCGCGCTCGGCGCGCTGCGGCTCACCCTGGGCCGGGCCAGCACTGAGTCCGATGTTGAGGCTGTGCTCGCGAAGCTGCCGGGCATCGTCCGTGCGGTGCGGGGCAGATGACCGAACGCGTCGTTGTCGCGATGAGCGGCGGGGTCGACAGCTCCGTCGCAGCCGCGCTGTTGCTCGAACAGGGCTACGAGGTCATCGGGGTGATGATGCGCCTCTGGTCCGAGCCGGTTGCGCCCACGTTGGGCGGCGCCGTCGAGGCGGCCACGAACCGCTGCTGCACGGTGGAGGCGGTCCACGATGCGCGCGGGGTGGCCGAGCGGCTGGGCATCCCGTTCTACGTCATCAACGTCGCGGAGACGTTCAAGGCGCAGGTCGTGGACCTGTTCATCGCAGGCTACACCGCGGGCCAGACGCCCAACCCCTGCCTCGCCTGCAACCGGCACATTCGCTTCGGCCACCTGCTGCGCTATGCGCGCTCGCTCGGCGCGGCCTATCTGGCAACCGGCCACTATGCGCAGGTTGGCGTTGACGCGGCGGGCCGCTACCAGTTGCGCCGGGGCGCGGACCGGGCCAAGGATCAGTCGTATGTCCTCAGCGTGCTCGGCCAGGCGGATCTCGCCCAAGCGCTCTTCCCCGTGGGCGGCTACACCAAGCCGGAGGTGCGCGAGCTGGCCGCGGCGCGCGGCCTGCCCACCGCCTCGCGCGTTGACAGCCAGGACCTCTGCTTTATTGCGGACGGCGACTACCGGCGCTTCCTGGCTGACCACGCGGCGGAGGCCGTGCAGCCCGGCCCCATCCTCGACCGCGCCGGCCGCGAGCTGGGGCGTCACCGTGGGCTGCCCTTCTACACCATCGGCCAGCGCAGCGGACTGGGCATCGCGGCCAGCCAGCCCCTCTATGTCCTGGAACTGGATGCAGCCCGCAATGCCCTGGTCGTCGGTCCTGCGGGTGAGCTGGGCCGTCAACGGCTGTGGACCGGCCTCGTAAACTGGGTCAGCGGCGAGGCGCCGCCCGCACCGTTCCATGCGGAAGTGCAGATTCGCTACCATGCCCGGCCTGCGCCCGCGCGAGTCGTGCCGCTGCCCGCTGGCACGTGCGAGGTCGTTTTCGAGGCTCCTCAGCGCGGGGTCACGCCCGGCCAGGCCGCCGTCATCTACGACGGCCCCATCTGCCTGGGCGGCGGCATCATCGAGCGAACGGAGTAGCCATGATTCCAAGCAGCACGCTCGACCGGCTGTTGAACCTCGCCCTCAGCCCTGCGCTGTGGTTGAGCGTGCTGCTGGCATTCATCTACAGCACCCTGTTCACGCTCTGGCGGGGCGGCGGCTGGGGCCAGTGGCTCCGTGACCTGGCGGTGGGGCTGGCGGGATTCGGCGTCGGACACCTGTTGGGGCTGCTTGCCGGATTGAGCTGGCTCCGCATCGGCGACGTACAACTGCTCTGGGGCTCGCTCGGCGCGCTCGCCGCCCTGTTCCTGGGCCGGCGCATCTGGCAGCCGCACCAGGATGACCTGCCTGTGCCCTGAAAAGGAAAGAAAGCACCTTTACGCGCTGCGGCTCTTATGCTATACTCGTTGCTATGGGAGGTGGATTAATGGCTACAGCACGTGATATCGCGATCATATTGTTGGCCCTTGAATCGATCATTATCGGGATAACGCTC
>DAOUGK010000148.1:0-5328 GCA_034429055.1 Anaerolineae bacterium
GAGGCGGTGATCGACCTGGACGGCCGGCAGGTGCGCGTGGCCGCCGGGTCGGGCCTGGGCAATGCGCGCAAGATCCTGGAGAACGTCGAGAAGGGCACGTCGCAGTACGACGTGATCGAAATCATGGCCTGTCCGGGCGGCTGCATCAACGGCGGCGGCCAGCCCTACACGCGCGACCGGCTGGACATGATCCAGCTGCGCACGCAGGCTCTGTACAGCATCGACGCGCGGTCGGCCATCCGCAAGTCGCACGAGAACCCCTCGATCATCAAGCTGTACGAGGAGTTCCTGGGCGAGCCGGGCGGCCATAAGGCGCACGAGCTGCTGCACACGGAGTACTAGGCTCCTGGGGCAGCCCATTCAAAAGAGCCCCGGCAATCCCGGGGCTCTTTATGTTCAGAACGAGGCGCACTTACACGTCCAGATTTCTTACCTTCTTCGCATGGCTCTGGATGAACCGCTTGCGCGGGGCGACTTCATTGCCCATCAGCATGTCGAAGGTACGGTCGGCCGCGGCCGCGTCTTCCACCGTCACCTGCAACAGGATGCGGTTCGCCGGGTTCATGGTCGTCTCCCAGAGCTGCTCCGGGTTCATCTCGCCCAGGCCCTTGTAGCGCTGGAGCGTGATGCCCTGCATCCCGCCGAACTCCTTAATGATCTGGTCGCGTTCGGCATCCGCATACGCGTACTTGGCCTCTTTCCCCTTGCGCACGAGATAGAGCGGCGGCTGTGCGATGTAGAGATGCCCGTTCTCGATGAGCGTCGGCATGTAGCGGAAGAACATCGTCAGCAGCAGCGTGCGGATGTGGCTGCCGTCGACGTCCGCGTCGGTCATAATCAACACGCGGTGATAGCGCAGGTTGCTCAGGTCGATGGCGTCCCCGATGCCGCTGCCGAGCGCCTGGACGAGCGCCTGGATTTCCCGGTTTGCCAGCGACTTGTCCAGCCGCGCCTTCTCGACGTTGAGAATCTTGCCGCGCAAGGGCAGGATGGCCTGGAAGCGGCGGTCGCGGCCCTGTTTTGCGCTGTTGTGGACGAAGATGCCCGCTGCCAGCGCAAAGTTGTGATACCGGTCAACTGTCAGATCGTACACATCTGCCGTATCGTCAATGCCGCGCACCGAGACCACGCGGCAGTTAACGTTAGTTGCGGCTTCGAAAAGCTGTATCTCATCGCCGTTATAGTAGCCATTTAACAGCCGCTCATAGGAAGGAGAGGTGGGTGCTACCTGTAATCGTAGCGCCTCGTACGCTCCCGGTACATCGTCCTCGCAAAGAACCTGGTTCAGCACGCGTAGTGCTTTGACCTTCTTGCCCTCGCGAATCAGCATTCCCTTTTCTTCGCTGGTTGTGTCCGCACGCCAGCCTGCCAGGGCAGTCTCGATTCGCTCCCCCACATCTGCATCTGCCCAGCCGCGTTGGCGCGCCGCTACGACCTTCTCCCGATGCTCAGGATGCTCCGCCCACCAATCTTTGACGGCTATTGCATGTTGCTGTCGAAAAGCCTCGTCGCGCCATTGCTCTTTGGTCTTTTCTGCGCGCCACTTGCGAAGTTCGGCATCCTCCCATTGTGCGATTGCTTCTTGTCGCCGGGCTTCCTTTGCTTCAGGATGCTCAGCGTAGAACCGCTGCGTGCGCTCTGACTGCTCGAGCCGGTGTTTCGGGTCGGCCCAGTATTCAGCCATAAGTTGCCGCGTGCGCTCGCGGTACGCTTCATACTCCTCGGCAGATAACCCGCTGAACCAGTCACGAAATGCTTGCAGAATCTTTTCGTTGAAGGCTTCATCTTGTCGCTGTAATCGCACTCGCTCACGCATGTACTCACGATACAACGGGTTCTGCCATTGGATAACAGCCTGCTCGCTGAGTTGCCGCAGCTTGCGTTCGCGAAACACTGGGTCTTGCCACAAGCGACGCGCCATATCGCCTGCCAGCTCCGCATGCAGTTTAGTGTGTGTGCGCCACGGCATGCGCCTGATGTTGCGCGGATCATTGTTGCGCTTGTTGAAATCCTCGTGATGCCGCGCATTGCCCGCTTTTTTGGTGTAGACGCGAGTGACCAGGTTATAGAAGTCTGCCAGGTGATGGGTATGCCACCACTCCTCACGCCCGTTCATCCAGACCATCTCGTAACCCGGTGCTGGCAGTTCATCGGCTTCAGTAAGCCGGGTCTTGAGTGGCATCAAGCTGTCGCCGGCCTGTAGTCCACAAGCTGGCCTGTATGAGCCATCTCGCATGCGGAACGGGTGATCTGGCGTGCAGCGTAGTATTTCGCCGTTATCAAGCGTTACCTCGACAAGCGGCGCATCATGTTTAGTCAGACGCGGTTCAACGAGCGGCACGATGCGGACATCACCTGCATCGTTGGTCGCGTAGCCAAAGTGCTGAATCCCCAGCGTCCAGTCCTCAGCCAGCTCACGCATTGTCTTGGTGATGCCGGATGCCAGCGCCACACGCGTTTCCCCAACCAGACAGCCCCCTGCGGAGTCGCCTTCCACAATATACAACTCGCATTTTGCAGGGTCTCTTTCCGAGCAGTCGGCCAGCTTGCCGGGCAGTGTCAGGCTTTCCAGCGCGCTCTTGCGGATGACGAGATCGCGCGCCTTGCGCGCCGCGTCGCGTGCGCGGCTCGACGTCACGCACTTCTCGACGATCTTGCGGCCGTCCTTCGGGTTTTGCTCCAGCCAGGCCATCAGCGCTTCATTGACCGCCGACTCGACCTGGGTGCGGATTTCGTTGTTGAGCAGCTTGACCTTCGTCTGCGACTCGAACTGCGGGTCGGGCAGCTTGACGCTCACAATGGCCGTCAGGCCCTCGCGCGTGTCATCGCCCGTGAAGCTGGGATCGGATTCCTTGAGCAGGTTCTGGCGCTTGGCCCACTCGTTGATCGTGCGGGTCAGCGCAGCGCGCAGGCCGGTCAGGTGTGTGCCGCCGTCCGGCGTGTTGATCGTGTTGGCGAAGGCGAACACCGACTCGTTGTAGCCGTCGTTGTACTGGATGGCGGCCTCGATGATGTTGCCGTCGATCTCCTTCTCGATGTAGACCGGCTCGTGGAGCACTTCGCGGTTCTTGTTCAGATAGCGCACGAAGCTGCGCACGCCGCCTTCGAAGTAGAAGTTCATGTAGCGCGCGCCGTTGTCGGTGCGTTCGTCCGAGAACTCGATGGTCAGCCCGCGATTCAGGAAGGCCATCTCGCGAAACCGCTGTTCCAGCGTCTCGAAGCGGAACTCGGTCTCCTCGAAGATGGTGTGGTCCGGCATGAAGGTCGTGCGCGTGCCGCTCTCATGCGCGGCCGCCGGCCCGATGACCGCCAGGTCGGCCTGGGGGATGCCGCGCTGATACCGCTGGAAGTGCAGCTTGCCATCCTGGCGCACCTCGACTTCCATCCAGTCGGACAGGGCGTTGACCGCGGACACGCCGACGCCGTGCAGGCCGCCGGAAACCTTATATGCGCCGCTGCCGAACTTGCCGCCGGCATGGAGCTTGGTCATGACGGTTTCGAGCGCCGATTTGCCCGTTTGCTTGTGGATGCCGACCGGGATGCCGCGTCCCCAGTCCTGCACGGTCACGCTGCCGTCTTTATGGATCGTGACCGCAATCCGGTCACAGTATCCGGCCATCGCCTCGTCGATCGAGTTGTCCACCACCTCATAGACCATGTGGTGGAGGGCTTTGATATCTGTTCCGCCGATGTACATGCCTGGGCGGCGGCGCACGGCCTCCAGCCCCTCGAGCACCTGAATATCGTCGGCAGTATAATGATTAGGCCGGTTATTTCCCTGTTCTGCCACGTTCTAACTCCTGCGCTATCCCCATAATGCTTATCCGCCGGAACGCGTTCTATTTGATAACCTTACGGGCTGTCCGCAAGGTCTGAAGCTCGCGGCGCAAGCCGTTGTAATAGATAAAAATCGCCAGTAAGAGCCCCGTCGCCAGGTAGGCGTTGCCGAGGATGCTGATCAGCGCACCGAGGGGCGTCTGACCCATCAGTCCCCAGACGGCCCGAAAACCCAGGGCGATCAGGTTGACCAGCGTGATGAGGCCGAAGGTGCGCCACCCGCTCGTACGGGCAAGTACGAGCGCCTGCCAGAGTGCCGGGCCCATCGATTGGCCGTCGAACAGCATCGCTTCGCTGGCAAAAAAGACCGCCGACAGAAACCACAGCATGAACCAGAGGGTCAACCCTCCGCTGAACACGAAGATGCCCGCGGCCAGGGTGCTGCCGGAAAAGGCGGCCAGCCCCATTGCCAGGGCCAGCGGTACGCGAATCAGAAAGACGATGATCCCCAGCAGCAGGCTCAACACTATGAACCGCAGCAAGAGCGCCCCGAAGCTGAACGAGATGTGCCGGGCCGTAGTCGAGCCGCCGGCAGCAAGCTGCGCCTCGTGCGCAGCACCATTCGGCTGGTGCATGGAGCTTCTCTGCGCCGGGACGGTGTTCTCCGTCACCAGGGCCTCGGCCGCCGACCGCACATAGAAGGTGGTCAACACCTGCCCCAACAACCATAGCCCCACGATGATGAGTCCGGCCAGCCAGATGTTCGAGATATCCCACCCCGGCATCTGCCAGGGCGGCGCAGCCACCGGCGGCAGGGTCAGCCCCAGTCCTAGCGGCGCCAGCACCCCGTCGCTGATGAGCTTGAATCGCGTCGCCTGGACATCCACCAGCGCGCTCGGCGCGGCCAGCCAGCCCGTCGTCAGCGCGGTCATCAGGTCGATCTGCTGCCCCAGGCTCACGAACGCTTCGCGCAGCGTCTGGACGGTCTCAGCCAGGGCCGCTTGCTGGGCCTGGGTGTAGAACGCCAGCATGAGCGCCTCCCAGACGGCCTGAGCCTGCCGGAGCAGCGTCTGCACCGACAGCTTCGGCATCAACCAGAGGCCCAAGTCAATCACGACCGGAATGACCAGCAGCAGAGGGCGGCGCGCTGCCAGGTTAAGCCCGGCCGTCAGGGCATCGATGGCGCCTAAGCGCGGTGCAGTTTCAGCTTTCATCCCTCCCATTTTACCACAAAATGGGTGTATTTCATAAACGCGACGGGGCGTCCAATCGTTATAATAGCACAAATGTGTCATTATTGCAACCTGGTGGTGATGTCTGGGCGTGTTCCATACTGGGGGCGAACGCGGCCATCGCGAATAAGCAAATGCGCCTGCGGGCGCGCCACGAATACGCGAATCGGGCAGCCGCGGCGCGCCCGGTTCGCGTATCCGCAGGCTGATTCGCGTATTCGCGATGGCCGCGTTCGCCCCCAGTATGGAACACGCCCAGACATCACGACCAGGTTGCAATAATGACACATTTGTGCTATTATAACGATTGGACGCCCCG
>DAOUGK010000149.1:0-3222 GCA_034429055.1 Anaerolineae bacterium
CAAGGGAGCGCATGGATCGAGAACCTGGTCGAGCAGGTGGAAGCACACCGCTTTGTCAGCGCAGCCATCGTATCGGTCGAAGTCCTGGCCGCCATCGCTCGTGCCGTGCGCGCCAAGCGTGTCAATCCCAGGCAGGCGCAGCAGACCATCGCACGCTTCAGTTCCGATGCGCAGGTCTACTGGCGCACTTGGGCGATCACCGACGATGTCCTGCAGCGCGCGAGCCTGCTGACATTACGCCATCCCTTACGCGCGTACGATGCCGTGCACCTGGCCGCCGCCTTGATATGGGCCGATGATCTGGCAGATGCTGGCGTGGCGGTCCCTATCCTGGTGAGTGCAGACATTGACTTGCTTGCCGCGGCGCAGGCCGAGGGGCTGCAAGTTGACAACCCGAACAACCACGCCTGACGGCAGCACCATGCCGCCCGGCTTCATGAGGAGGAAGTATCATGGCTTCATTTGAAATGCCCAAGACCTACGATCCGAGCGCATCCGAGCGCCGGATTTACGAGTGGTGGGAGCAGTCCGGCTTCTTCAAGCCGGAGATTGCGCCGGCAGACGCCGAGCCGTTTGTGATAGCCATCCCGCCGCCCAACCTGACCGGCGAGCTGCACCTGGGTCACGCGATGTTCGTGTCGCTGGAAGACCTGATGATCCGCTACAAACGCATGCGCGGCTATGCGGCGCTGTGGGTGCCCGGCTATGACCATGCCGGCATCGCAACCCAGCTCCAGGTGGAAAAGATGCTGGCGCGCGAAGGCACCCGACGCCAGGATATCGGCCGCGAGGAGTTTCTGCGCCGCACGTGGGCCTGGAAGGAGAAGTACGGCGGCCACATCGTGCGCCAGTTGCGCCGCCTCGGCGCCTCCTGCGACTGGGACCGGATGCGCTTCACGCTGGACGAGGGCTTGAGCCGGGCCGTGCGCGAGGCATTCGTGCGCATGTACCGCATGGGCCTGGTGTATCGCGGGGAGTACCTCATCAACTGGTCGCCCGGCCTGCAGACCGCGGTCAGCGATCTCGAAGTGGAGTACAGCGAGGAAGATGCCACGCTCTATTTCTTCAAGTACCCCATTGCGGGGGCCGAGCTGGCCGACGGCGAGGGCAAGGGCTACATCCCCGTGGCAACGACGCGGCCGGAGACGATCCTGGGCGACACTGCGGTGGCCGTGCATCCGGATGACGAGCGCTTCCGCCATCTGATCGGCGCGACCTGCCTGGTGCCCATGCTGAAGCGACCCATCCCCGTGATCCACGACACCTACGTGGAGCGCGAATTCGGCACCGGCGCGCTGAAAATCACGCCCGGCCATGACCCGAACGACTTCGCCATCGGCCAACGCCACGGGCTCGGCATCTTCAATGTGCTCACCACCGACGCGCAGATGAACGCGAACGCCGGCCCCTACGCCGGGCTGGACCGCTTCGAGTGCCGCAAGCGGCTGTGGGAAGATATGGCGGCGGCGGGACTGACCATCAAGACCGAGAAGTACCGCACGCAGGTGCCGCGGTCGCAGCGCGGGGGCGAGATTGTCGAACCGATGGTGAGCACCCAATGGTTTGCCAGGATGACGCCGATGGCGCTGATGGGTCTCGAGGCGGTGCGCGCCGGGCGCATCAAGATTGTGCCCGAACGCTTCACGAAGGTGTATTACAACTGGCTCGAAAACATCCGCGACTGGTGCATCAGCCGCCAGCTCTGGTGGGGCCACCGCATCCCCGCCTGGTATTGCGCGGACTGCCGGCAGATGACGGTGGCAATGACGGACCCCGACCGCTGCGAGCATTGCGGCTCGACGCGCATCGAGCAGGACCCGGACGTGCTCGATACGTGGTTCAGTTCTGCGCTGTGGCCGTTCTCGACGCTGGGCTGGCCCGATGACACCGCGGACTTGCGCCGCTTCTACCCGACCACGGTCATGGAGACGGGCTACGACATCATCTTCTTCTGGGTGGCCCGCATGATCATGCAGGGGCTCCTGCTCACGAACGACATCCCGTTCGAGACGGTGTACCTGCACGGCCTCGTCAGAGATGACCAGGGGCGCAAGATGTCCAAGACGACCGGCAACGTGCTAGACCCGATTGCGCTGCTGGATGGTGCGTCGGCGGAGCAGCTCGATGTGTACCTGCGGCAGCAGTACCCGGAGGGCATCCCGGCGATGGGCGCGGACGCGCTCCGCTTCACGCTGCTGACCGGTTCTGCGCCGGGCAACGACATGAATCTCAGCCTGCAGCGGGTGGAAGGGAACCGCAACTTCACGAACAAAATCTGGAACGCCGTGCGCTTCGTGCTGTCGCAACTGGAAGCTGCCAGCTTCCAGCTTCCAGCTTCCAGCTTCCAGCTACCCGAACGCTGGATCCTCAGCCGCCTGTCTGCGACCATCAGCGAGGCAACCCGCCTGATGGACACCTTCCAGTATGGCGAGGCCGGCCGGCAGATGTACGAATTCTTCTGGAGCGAGTTCTGCGACTGGTACCTGGAGATGAGCAAGATTGCCATCTACCGGGGCGATGCGACCGCGAAGGCGCAGGCCCAAGCCGTGCTAGTGAAGGTGCTAGATGAGGCGCTGCGGCTGCTGCACCCCTTCATCCCGTTCGTGACCGAGGAAACGTGGGGCTATCTCAAGCAGGCGGCGGGCGACGAGACCTGGCCCGCAGGGCTGATTGTGGCCCCCTGGCCGGAGCCGGGACCGCGCGATGAAGCCGCCGAAGCGGAGATGAGCCTGGTCATGGATATCGTGCGTGCGATCCGCAATGCGCGGGCCGAGTACGATGTGAAGCCGGGACAGTTGATCGCGGCCGAGATCTCCGCCGGTGACCGCGCGGGCCAGCTTCTGGCTCAGGCGGAGGTGCTCTGCTCGCTGGCCCGGCTGGATCCGGCGCGGCTGCTCATCGCTGCACACCTTGACGCCCCGGCTCAGGCGCTCACGTTCGTGACCGGCGCGGTGTCCACCTATCTGCCCCTGGCCGATCTCGTGGACCTGGCCGCAGAGCGCAGCAAGCTGCAAAAGGAACTGGCGGAGACCGAGGCGCAGACTGCCCGCAGTGAGACTCTGCTCAACGGACCGTTCGCGCAGCGTGCGCCCGCCAATGTCATCCAGCGCGAACGCGACAAGCTGGCCGAGCTGCACGCGCGAGCGGACCGGCTGCGCGCTCGCCTGGCCGACCTGGCGTAGGCCAAAAGCCCCAGGAGCAGCAACAGGGCATCGGGAGCAT
>DAOUGK010000150.1:0-10484 GCA_034429055.1 Anaerolineae bacterium
CGCTACCAGCAGCGCGAGCTGCTGCGCATCGGCATCTGCGACCTGAACGGCCTGCTGGAGCTGTCAGCCGTCACCACGCAGCTATCCTACCTGGCCGAAACCGTCATCCAGACGGCGCTGGAGGTCACCGCAGCACAAACCGGCATCTCCCCGGCCGGCTTTGCGGTGCTGGCTATGGGCAAGCTCGGCGGCGGCGAGCTCAACTACAGTTCGGACGTGGACCTGCTGTTTCTCGTCGGCGAGGGCTACGGCGAGACGCACATGCGTGCCTACACCCGACTCGGCGAGCGGCTCATCGCCGCGCTGACCGAAGCCACGGCGGACGGCTTCCTCTATCGGGTCGACATGCGGCTGCGGCCCTGGGGCAAGGTGGGGCCGCTCGCGCCGACGGTCAACGGCTATCTGCGTTACCTGCAGCAGCACGCCCGCCTCTGGGAGAAGCAGGCCCTCCTGCGCGGCCGGGTGATCGCGGGCGACGAGCTGGTCGGCGGCGCATTCATCGCGCGGGCCGAGCCGCTGCTCTTTGCCAGCGGCCCGGAAGCCGTGCGCGCCGAGGTGTACGGCATGAAGCAGCTCACCGAGGACCACCTGCGCCAGACGGGGCGCATCTGGGGCGAGGTCAAGCTGGGCGAAGGCTCCATCCGCGATGTCGAGTTCGTCGCCCAGTACCTGCAACTGGCGTACGGCGACACGCATCCGGAGCTGCGCTCCGGCAACACCCTCGCCGCGCTGGCCCGCCTCACCGACAACGGCTTCCTCTCCTTCGAAGACCACCGCATCCTGAGCGAAGGCTACACCTTCCTGCGGACCGTCGAGCACTATCTGCAACTGCTGGACTATCGCCAGACGCACATCCTGCCGGAAGACGCCTCCGACCTTCGCTACCTGGCGCGGCGGCTGGGATTCGAGGGCCGGGACGCAGGGCCGAATTTCGTGGCACAGTACCAGCAACACAGTGCGGCGGTGCGCGGGGTCTATCTGCGCCACCTTGCCACCCCGCCCGTGACTGCGCCGCCCGCTGTCCCCGCAGCGCGGCCCGCCGCAGCCACGCCGCCTGCAGATAACATGATCGTAAACCACCATGACCGCACAAGGGGGACCGCAATGCCGCTTGATCCGCCCGTTTCAGCCCCGGCCCGTGAGCACCTGCAGCGCATGTCAGCCGATTACCGCACGACTTTCGAGACCGCGGAGATCGAGCGCCATGCAGAGATGGCCGCAGCCCTGACCTCCGAGCAGCCCGTCGGCGTAACCGCGGCCCTGCTGCCCGCGGGCACGGCCGGCGTACCGGAGCTGTGGCGCGTCACCATCGTCGGTTATGACTATCTGGGCGTGCTGTCGCTCATCGGCGGCCTCTTCTTCGGCTATGGGTTCAGCATCGTGGACGGCAACGTGCACACCTATGAGCCGGGCGGCCGCGCGGACTCTCAGCGCAAGATCGTCGATGTGTTCACCGTGGAGCCGGTGCGCCTGGCCGAGGATCGCCGGGTCACGCCCGATCTGTGGCAGCGGTATGCGGCGGACCTGACCGGCCTGCTGCGCCACCTCCAGGCGCGGCAGCCGCGCGTGGCCCAGGGCGAACTCGCGAAACGGATTGCCGCGACCCTGCGCGCCAGCCCGACCGCGCCGCCCACCCTGCCGCCGGTAGACATCGAGATCGACAACGACGCGTCCGCCGCGTACACGGTCCTGCGCATCAGCGGCGCGGACACGCCCGGCTTCCTCTATGAATTCACCAATGCGCTGGCGCTAAACCGCATCCACATCGCGCAGGTCTTCGTCACGTCGGCCCGCGACCGCGTGCAGGACACGCTCTATGTGACCGACGACCGGGGCCAGAAGATCACGTCCGAGGCGCGGCAGCGCGAGCTGCGCGCGGCGACCGTCCTGGTCAAGCACTTCACCCACCTCCTGCCGCGCTCGCCCAACCCGGAGTCCGCGCTGCTGCACTTCAACGAGTACCTGGGCGAGCTGTTCAGCCGGCCCTCCTGGCCCGACGAGCTGGCCTCGCTGGAACGGCCCGAAGTGCTGGATGCGCTGGCGCGGCTGCTCGGCGTCAGCGAGTTTCTGTGGGACGACTTCCTGCGGATGCAGTATGCCAACCTCTTCCCGGTCGTCGCAAACGTGGATACGCTGGCCGCGGGACGCAGCCGCGCCGAGCTTGCGGCGAACCTGGCCGCCAACCTGGAGGACGGACAGGCCGGGACGGGCGACTGGCGGGACGCACTGAACGCCTTCAAAGACCGCGAGATGTTCCGCATCGACATGCGCCACATCCTCGGCCACGTGCCCGCCTATGCAGACTTCGCGCGCGAGCTGACCGACCTGGCCGAGGTGGTGCTGGCGGCCGCGGTCGAGCGGTGCCATGCAGAACTGGCCGCGCAGTACGGTGCGCCTGAGCCCGGGCGCTACTGCCTCGCCGCGCTGGGCAAGGCCGGCGGGCGGGAGCTGGGCTTTGCCTCGGATATCGAGCTGATGTTCGTCTATGAGGCCGCAGGCAGCACCGTAGGTCCCCGTGTCATCGGCGCGGCGGAATTCTACGAGAAGCTGGTGGTGGAGCTGGGCCGCGCCATCCATGCGCGGCGTGAGGGCATCTTCGAAATCGACCTGCAACTCCGGCCCTACGGCAAGGCCGGCAGCCTCGCCGTCTCACTGGACGCGTTCCGCCGGTACTTCGCGCCGGGCGGCCCGGCCTGGGGCTACGAACGACAGGCGCTCGTCAAGCTGCGGCCCATTGCGGGAGATGCGGACCTGGGCAAGCTGCTTGTCGGCCTGCGCGATAGCTTCGTCTACACAGCCACGCCCTTCGATGTGGCGGCCATGCGCGCGATGCGGGAGCGGCAACTGCGCCATCTCGTCACGCCGGGAACCGTCAACGCCAAGTTCAGCCGCGGGGGCCTGGTCGATGTGGAGTATATCGTCCAGGGCTTACAGGTGACGTACGGGCACCGGGAGCCGGCGCTGCGCGTGACCAATACCGCAGACGCGATTGCCGCGCTGGCCCGTGCGGGCATTATCTCGGACGAGAATGCCGCGCGGCTGAACGGCGCGCTGGTGTTCCTGCAGCAGCTCATCAACGCGCTGCGCATGGTACGCGGGAACAACAAAGACCTGACCGTGCCGCCGCCGGGCGGCGAGGAGTTCGCGTTCCTGGCGCGGCGGCTGGGCTACGACAGCGAACCGGCCCGCCTCAGCGCCGCGCTCGAAGAGCACCTCGGCTGGGTCCAGCGGCTCAGTGCGCGTTTGCTGGGGTAATAGAACGCTGATTGACGCTGATGTGCCAACCTACGGTTGGCCCTGATTTACGCTGATCCATTTCTCTTTAGGTTCAGCAGCGTTCATCATGATCATCAGCGTTTATCAGCGTTCTATGGGTCCTACCACTCCCCAGGAGCGCCGAAGCGCGCGCGGGTGGCCTCACGGAACGCGCCTGACGCCCGGTTGATCGTCTCCACGGCATCTTCCATCGTCCGGCCCGTGCTGCCCCGCGCGGCCGCGATGACCGTGTGACACTCGTTGCTGTCCATGAAGCGCGCGGCCTCCAGCACCGCGGCCTCGTCCTCGCGCGGCAGCGCCAGGAACCCGTGCTTGTCCGCATGGATGAGCTGGCCCGGCTGGACGCGCACCCCGAAGACTTCGACCTCGCAATTCCACGCAACCGGATAGTTGAACGCATGGCCGACGCACAGCCGCCGCGCCAGCGCCTTGAACCCCGCCGCGGTCATCTCATCCAGGTCGCGGATGCCGCCGTCGGTGATCGTGCCGACGCAGCCGAGCGCGCGGTGGACGCTGGAATTGACCTCGCCCCAGAACGAGCCGTAGAGCGCCGGCTTATCCAGGTCCTGGATGACGACAATCTTCGGCCCCGGCACGCTGGCGACGTACCGGCGATACTCAGCCCACGCTTGCAGGTTGCCGCGGCGGTGCGCCGGATTGCCCGGCTGAATCTGCAGCGTGACCGCATAGCCGGCCATCGGCCCCATCTGGGGCATGAAATCGCGCGTCTCCTCCAGGTTGAAGCACTCGCGGCCCGGATTGTGCCGCGTCACCTGCTCCCAGCCGTTATAGATGCTGGGCGTGTTCCAGCGTGTCAGCTCCAGCAGATAGGCGCGCGGGAGCCGGCTCTGATCGTGCGCGTCACGGGTGTTTTCCATGTGCCTTCCTCGATGATGGACTGGCCCTGCCCTATTGGCCGGGCCGGACCAGTATACCACGCAACTTCGGAGAAATCCCTGCGTAGAAGGGAGCAGTGAAAACGTTCTCAAACCTAACTTTAACCCCTGGAGGCTCCTGTGACACGCAATACCAAGATACTTCTCGTGGTCCTGGCCGGATTGCTGCTGCTGTGCGTCTGTGGCAGCATCGGTGTCGTCGCATTGAGCGGCTGGCTCATCAGCCGGACCGCAACCACCCAGCCCGCAAGCATCGGCGACATCGGCAGCGAGATTGCCGATTTCCAACTGCCGGCCGACTTTGTGCCGGACTATGCCGTCAACATCGCCGGCATCAAGCTGGTCGCGTACCGGCCCCGGTCTGGCAGCGGGCACATCATGCTTGCACAGGTCCCCGAAGGCATCAGTGTGGATGCGGCGAAGCTGGAGGAAGAAATCCGCAGCACCGCCCGCAGCCGCGGCTACACCTGGTTCGACGAGAAGATGCAGGTCGTGGGCGAGGAACAGATCACCATCCGCGGCCAGGAGACCACCCTGATTACTGCCGAAGGGATGAGCCATAGCAGCGGCGCTTTCAGGCAGGTCACGGCATCGTTCCACGGCAAAGCCGGCCCGGCCTGGGTCATGGTCATTCGGCCCATCTCCGAGTGGGATCAAGCGCAGGTCGATGCTTTCCTGGCCTCCATCCGGTAAATCAGCGACATCACCACAGGAGTGAACTGATGATGATCTTCGGAAGCCGACCCGGTCGCCTGGTGGGCGGCCTGCTCCTGGTGATCGCGCTGATCGCCGCCACCTTTGCGCTCATGCTGCCGCTTTCGCAGCGGTGGGGCGCGAGTGCAGCCGAGGCCGGCATGGCCCTGCCGGGAGACGACGCGCTCACCGCCCCGCAGGCCGGTTGGACCAACGCAATCTCCATCAACGCGCCACCCGAGCAAGTGTGGCCGTGGATCGCGCAGATGGGAGACACGCGCGGCGGGTTCTACAGCTTCACCTTCATCGAGGATCGCGTCGGCAGCCTCATGGGCGACGCAAGCTACGCCGTGGACTACACCAACGCCAACACGATCGTGCCCGCATGGCAGGACCCGCAGCCCGGTGAGTCCATGATCTCCGGCATCCTCAAGATCGCGGCCGCGCAGCCGGGGGAATGGCTGTTGGCCGATTCCGTCATCCCGGAGGTCTTTGGCTGGACCTGGGTCTGGCAGATACAGCCCACCCGCGACGGGCAAGCGACCCGACTGGTCAACCGGACGCGCATCCAGGCAGCGGGGCCGGACAACCCCGTGATGAACGTGATGATGGGCCTGGGTGGGTTCATCATGAACCAGCGCACGATGCAAGGCATAAAGGCCCGCGCGGAAGGCTGGGTGGAGCCGGGTTACAGGGAACTGGCCGAGATTGTTCTGTGGTGCGCGACACTCCTGACGGGACTCATTGCCGCCGCGCTGTTCGTCATCCGATCGCGCTGGCGGGCCCCGCTTGCGGTCGCATTGGCGGCATTTGTCGTGCTGATGCTCCTGACGTTCCTGCAGCCCGCAGTCTGGCTGCGCGTCATCCTGCTTGTCGCCTTGCTGGGCGTGCTGATCTTAACCTGGCGCAGTGCAGCGCCCGGTGCGGCAAAGGCCTCAGCAAGGGCCTCAGGAAGGGCCTGAGCAAAGGCAGTTCGGATAGCTTCTTACGTCGCACCGACGGCCAACCTGCTATAATCGGGCTATCCCGTGTGGGATGTTGTACTGGAGGGTAGTTGGAACGAGTGACCTAGATTCGAGATGTTGTACTGAAGTATATGGAGGGAAAGATGCAATTTGTGAAGGGCACGAGACTTGTAACGAAGGATGGGCAGGATGCCGGCACGGTGGATGCCGTGGTGCTGGATCCCAAGACCCGCGAAGTGATTTACGTAGTTGCCAGCCAGGGCTTCCTGGCTGACACCGACAAGCTGATTCCGGTCGAGTTGATCGGGGATGTGACCGAAGACGGCATCCGGTTGGACGCCGATGCGGCAAACATCACCGACCAGCAGGACTTTATCGAGACCCAGTACGTGACCGTAGACGACCCGGCCTACGCGGCCGACTACGCCAACGATCCGGCCCTGAACATCGACTCGGCCCGCTCGTTGTACGCGTACCCGACGCTCGGCATGGTCGGTGGCGCGCCGATGGGTCCCGCCATCGGGGCGGCGGCCGGCGCGACCTCCGGTGCGTATGTCGTCCATATCGACCGCAACCTGCCGGAGGGCGCGGTGGTCCTGCGCGAGGGCGTCAACGTGATTGCCGACAACGGCGATCACGTGGGCGATGTCGAGCGCATCATGACGAACCCAGACACCGAACAGGTCACGCACTTCGTCATCTCGCGCGGCCTGCTGCTCAAGGAGCGCAAGCTCATCCCGGTAGAGTGGGTCAGCGAGTTCGGCGAGGAGGAAATTCACCTCGTCGTCAGCCCGCGTTTCCTGGATGCGCTGCCGGACTATACGGTGGACGCGTAGCAATTCGCGCTGACAGAGGAGCGGAAGAGATGGAGCTAACAGGCAAGAAGATCGCGGTGCTGGCAGAGGATATCTACGAAGACCTGGAGCTGTGGTATCCGGTTCTGCGGATGCGGGAGGCCGGCGCCGAAGTGGTCATCGCCGGCACGGGCACGAAGAGCTCCTACGAGAGCAAGCACGGCTACCCGGTCAAAGTGGATGTGGCCGCTGACGCAGTCAAACCGGAGGAGTTTGCCGCGGTCATCGTGCCGGGCGGCTTTGCGCCGGACAAGCTCCGCCGTTATCCGGCCGTGCTCAACCTCGTGCGCGGGGTCTCGGAGCGGGGCGGCCTCGTCGCCATGATCTGCCATGCGGGATGGGTGGCGGTCTCTGCGGGCATCCTCAAGGAGAAGACCGTCACCTCCACCCCGGCCATCAAGGACGACCTCATCAATGCGGGTGCGAAGTGGGTGGACCGGGAGGTCGTGGTCGATGGCAACCTCATCAGCTCACGCTCTCCGGATGACCTGCCCGCGTTCTGCCGGGCGATCATCGAGCACCTGCGCGGATAGCAGGATGCGGATGAGGCGTGAGGTGCGCAGGGCTTTGACCCTGGCGCACCTCACGCCTTTTTTGATTCCGATACGGGAGGCGAACGATGGCCGCTTTGACGGGAAAGGTGGCGGTTGTAGCGGGCGCAACAAGGGGCGCGGGCCGCGGGATTGCCTGCATGCTGGGCGAGGCGGGCGCGACGGTCTACTGCACAGGACGGAGCGTGCGCGGGCAGCCCTCTGACAAGCAGCGTTCCGAAACCATCGAGGAGACGGCCGAGATGGTGACGGCCTACGGCGGGACCGGTCTCTGGGCCCAGGTCGATCATACGCAGGATGAGCAGGTCAAGGCGCTGTTCGAGCGGGTCGAGCGCGAGCAGGGGCGCCTGGATATCCTGGTGAACGACCTGACCGGCGATGGCTACGCGGAATGGGTCGGGTTCCTCGAACACCCGCTGGACAAGGGGCTCAAAGTGCTGGACAGCGGCGTCCGTTCGCACATCCGCAACGCGTATTACGGCGTCCCCCTGATGATCCGCAGTGGCGGCGGACTTCTCGTCGAGATGACCGACGGCATCGACGTGACCGAGATCCGCACGAACATGTTCTACTACAGCCTGGAAAAGTCGTTTGTCATCCGTCTGGCGATGGGACTGGCCGATGACCTGCGCGGCAAGAATATCGCTGTCGTTGCGCTGTCGCCCGGGTTCATGCGCAGCGAAGAGGTGCTCGACGCGCTCGGCGTGCGCGAGGAGAACTGGCGCGAGGGCATCGCGCGTGACCCCAACTTCCAGTATTCCGAAACGCCGTTCTACGTGGGCCGCGCGGTGGCTGCGCTGGCCGCCGACCCCGACGTGATGCGCCACAGCGGCAAGGCGCTGCTGTCGGGCCGGCTCGCGCGCGAGTACGGGTTCACCGACATGGACGGCACGCAGCCGGTGTGGCTGTACTGAACACCAGACAGACCATTCTTCCGCGTGGTCCGTGTATTCCGTGGTTGCGCTCAGACCCGCGGCCGGCCCGCCAGCGTGTCGAGGGCACGGTGGGCTGCGAAGGGGACGTGGACACCGGGGTCCAGCCCCTCCAGCGCCGCCAGCACCGGATTGATGAGCATGTCGACGCTCGCCGGCGGGAGTACCTTCTGCTTGATCCAAGCCTTCAGGACAGCGTGTGCGCCCTCGCGTAGGAAGGCCGAGTCGGCCCCCTGCACCAGGCCTTCCAACAGCGGGCGCAGGGCCGCCGCGCCCAGCTCCATCAGCGCGTGAGAAGCCACCCACCGGTTGCCGTCGTTGCGCTCGTGCGCCAGCGCCTCCACAAACACGGCTGCCAGCTCTGGATCGAGCCGCTCCGACAGGACCTTTAGCGCCTCCCAGCGCACCTGGTCGTTGGCATGTCGCGTCGCTGCGGTCAGTTCCGGGACCGCAGCGGGCCCCAACGCCTGCAGCGTATCGCGCGCATCGCGGCGCTGCCGCCAGTTGCCGCCAAGGTCTTCAATCAGCCGTCCGATCGTCTCGTTCGCCATCTCTCCCGTTCCTCTCGCCAGGGACTCTGGTACAGGCCCGTACTGAGAATGGGAGTCGAGGCTTCAGCCGGTTAGGGTGTGTAAGTGTGCAGCCAGCCAAACCGGCTAAAGCCTCGACTCCAGCCACATTGGGTTTTCTGTCTGTCTCTCTCGTTTCCTTGCACCATCATACCGGGCAATGCTATCATTTCCGTCATGCTTCTACCCATCTACGGACTATGAGAAGTGTTCAGCGCTGCCTCGTGCTACAAGGTCAGCACGCCCACAAACCCGGTTTTTCGGCGAAGCTGCGCTTCGCACAGAAACCGGATTTGTAACGGTACACAGCTAAGTCTAGGAGGTCGCACGATGCACATCGAACTGGCTTACGGCCGCCACGGGCTGCCGCTCGACCTGCCGGATGACTGGCCTGTCACGGTCGTTGCCCCGCACTATGTGCCCGCGCTGCCGGACGCCGCGGCCGCGCTCACGGCAGCCTTGCGCGCGCCGCGCCAGTCGCAGCCGCTGGCCGAGCGCGTCCGGCCGGGGGACCGGGTGGGCATCGTGTTCAGCGATATCACGCGCGCAACGCCCCACCACTTGATCCTGCCCGCGGTGCTCGCCGAGCTGCAGCACATCCCGCGTGAGGACATCACGCTGTTCAATGCGCTGGGCACGCACCGGCCGAACACCGCCGCGGAGCTGCGCGGGATGATCGGCGGGCTGCTGGACGAATACCGGGTCGTGCAGAACGACGCGTTCGACCCGGCGACGCAGGTCTGCCTGGGCACGACGCGGCGCGGTCACGAGATCTGGCTCAACCGGGAGATTGCGGAGTGCGACGTCAAGGTGCTGACCGGCTTCATCGAGCCGCACTTCTTTGCGGGGTTCTCCGGCGGGGGGAAAGCGCTCATGCCGGGCATGGCCGGCCAGCAAACTGTGCTGGGCAACCACGACGCGGGCATGATCGCGCATGAGCAGGCCACCTGGGGCGTGACCAAGGGGAATCCCATCTGGGAAGAAGTCATGGAGGTCGCACATGTGGCGGGCGGGACGTTCCTCGTCAACGTGACGCTCAACCGCGACAAGGGCATCACGGGCGTGTTTGCGGGCGACCCCGACGCGGCGCACGCGGCAGGCTGCGCGTTCGCGCGGGACAACGCGATGGTGCCGGTGCTGGCGCCGTTCGACATCGTGGTGACGACGAACTCCGGCTACCCGCTCGACCTCAACCTGTACCAGGCCGTCAAGGGGATGAGCGCGGCCAGGGAGATCGTCAAGCCGGGCGGCGCAATCATCATCGCGGCGGAGTGCTGGGACGGCATCCCCGACCACGGTCTCTACGGGCAACTGCTCGCGGCCGCGCGCTCCCCGCGCGAGCTGCTCGACGCCATCACCGCGCCGGGCTTCCTCAAGCAGGACCAATGGCAGGCGCAGATCCAGGCGCAAATCCAGCTCAAAGCGGAGGTCTACGTGCGCAGCGACCACCTGACCGACGAGCAGGTCCGGCGGGCGCTGCTGCTGCCCTGCGCGTCCATCGAACACACCGTCGCGCAATTACGGGAGCGGTACGGCCCCACGGCCACCATCTGTGTGCTGCCGGAAGGCCCGCAGACGATACCGTACGTACGATAGAACGCTGATGACGCCGATAGTCATGATTGATCATGATACAGAAAGTAATCATGAAAATCATGATCATCGGCGCCATCAGCGTTCTATGTCCGCCCCCTATAGATTATCGTCGGGCGCCCAGGGTTTCGCCCAGCGCTGGTCGATAGGGTCGC
>DAOUGK010000151.1:0-6882 GCA_034429055.1 Anaerolineae bacterium
CAGGTTGACCGTCAGGAACACCGCGGCATACGCGTCCCACGGCAGGGTGAAGGGCACGCGTGCGGCATCCTTCAGGACGCCCCACGGCCCGATCAGCACCGCAGAGTAGATGAACGCGCAGGCCAACATGATGAGGCCCTTGTACGCCTCGTCCAGGTTTCTCTGCCCTGCACCCTTTTGCGGCTGCAGCAGGTCAGCGCCCGGCTCGCGGATGTAGAGCGCCACATTGTCGAGCGTGCAGGTCTTGAGGCACTCGGTGCACATGCCGCAGTAGGTGTTGGCGGTCAGATTGCCGGGAAAGACCATCCACGGGCAGCCATAGCCGTCGCTGCTGCCCGTGTAGCACGTCTTCTCCCGGTGCCCGGCGCAGACATCCCGGTCCCGGACGCGAATCTCGACGGGTGCAGCCTGGCTGTACAGCCCGATAAAGCCGCCTACCGGACAGAGATAGCGGCAGAAGGCACGGCGCTCGAACAACAGCGATGTCGCGATGGCGACGACGACGAACCCGGCCAGCACCAGCGCAGTCACCAGCGGCGTCGTCAGGATGACCGTCGAAAAGAGCGCGACGCCCAGGAACCCGGCGTTCTGCAGCCAGATGTTGCGGAAACGTTTGGGCCATTTCAGGCCGAGCGTGTAGAGCTTGCCGCCCGGTCGCGGCTGGACGAGCGCGCGGCGCTGGAGCCATTCGCCCGGCGCGGGAATCGGGCAGACGCCGCACCACAACCGCCCCGCAAACGGCACCATCAGCAGGATCAGCAATGCCCACCAGACGATCCAGACAAAGACGATGCCGAAGTTCCGGTTGCCTGCGGGCGTGCCGAACAGCCCGGCCAGGATCGCCAGCACGAAGAATGACAGCATGGCCGCGACCACCAGCCATTGGGGCCAGCGGCTGCGGAGAATGCGCTTGACAAGCGGAATGTCAGAGATGGCGTAGCGGGTCATAGGTCGGAGTCAGCGCGCCTTTCCCGCAATGATGACCGCGCCCACAGCAGTAACCAGCGTAGCGAGCACAGCACGCAGCAAGGTGACGTTTGGGCCGACGACGAGCTTGCCGATCATGAAGGGATGCAAGTTGCCGCACGCGATGGAGCAGCGCAGGCGGAAGGAGCCGGTGCGCTCGGCCACAAAGCGCAGCTCGCCCGGCCGGCCCGGCTCGGCCTCCGCCGCAATGCCGTAGCCGTCCACGTAGAGCCCGTGAACCAC
Source organism: Anaerolineae bacterium (assembly GCA_034429055.1). Lineage (GTDB taxonomy): Bacteria > Chloroflexota > Anaerolineae > CG2-30-64-16 > CG2-30-64-16 > MWBF01. Next base: position 1,210 of record DAOUGK010000151.1, read on the forward strand.
GTCGGCGGATTCCAGCCGGATGACGACCGTGTCGCCCCGATTGACGCGGAGCGTGCCCGGCTCAAACGCAAAGCTGCGCGCGGAGACGGTGATGTGCCGTTCCTGCGGAGCAGCGCCCCAGGCAGGCAGCGGCACAATGAGAATCAGGGCCACCACCAGAAGCACCAATGCTCCCGGTGCAACTCGCCGCAATCTTCCTTCTTCCATCTTCAATCTTCTATCGTTGCGTCACTGGTTGGACGGGCCGAACGCGCTATAGGTTTCGACAATCTGGCTGCGAATGGCGGCGGGGTCGCGGCCTTCTTCTGTCATCTTCATGACATCGAGCGCGATATCCACGCAGATGCTGCAACCGAGCGCATGGTCATCGAAGACGATTTCACCGCCGGCGCTCACGTCTTTCATATAGCAGGCCAGGTTGCTGTGATGCCCGATAGCGCCGCAGCCGCAGTAGCAGGGCACGTTGCGCAGCGCGTCGGGATGCGCGACTGCGAACTGATAGGCCGTACGCACGCTGGCGGGCGCCTGCTGCATGACCTCGGGGAGCTCGCTCACAGGAGCCAGCTTGACAGCCGCAGGTCGGCCGCTGGCGCAGCCGGTGGCGGCCAGTGCGGTCAGCGCCAGGAGCACAAAGAGTATGAGAGGGCGTCGGAACATGAATTCCTCCAGAGTGGTGTGAACGGTTCGCAGTATAGCGAGTCCGCGCGCGCCGAGACAGCGCAGGATGACCGGAGCCGACCGCGCCAAATGGCGCGTCGTCCGACGCGCCGGACGACGATGGCAGGTGTGCGTGCGGCGTGGCATACTGGATTATGGACGGTGTCTTTCGCACCACCCTGATTCTTCACCAGGAGACTCCTATGAACCAGATGAAACGTTTGGCCCTGCTGGCAGGCATCGTCGTGCTGCTGCTTGTGACAGCCTTTGCGACCGCGGCCTTTGCGCAGACCCCTGACCCGCAGAATGCCGCGCCGGCGGCCTGCCCGATGGCAGACGATGACGCCGCCTGCCCGATGACGGGCAACGGTCAGGCAGCCTGCCCCATGGCGCGCGGCGCAGCAGCATGTCCGGCCATGCAGGGCAACGGCGTCTGCCCGGCTCAGGCCGGCCAGGACGGCGCGGCGGCTTGCCCGATGGCCGGCGGCATGCAGGGCATGATGTCTGGCCCGATGCACGGCATGATGCGCGGCGGGATGTCTGGCCCCATGTGGGACATGATGCGGGACATGATGGGCCGGTTCGGCATGATGGGTCGCCCTGACATGATGCGCGGCTGGAATGCCCCGCAGGGCGAGCAGGGACCTGCCCGGCAGATGCCCAACGGCTGCCCGATGCACCAGTCCTCAGGCACGACGCTTTAGCATACAGGGAACCGGATTCGGCTCGACCTTCACCGTAATCGGCGCAACTGACAGGTTGCGCCGATTGCATTATGATTGGCCCAGCATTTCTGAACAGGAAGCACTCATGCCCCAACCCATCCGTGTCCTGCTTGCCGACGACCACGCGGTCGTGCGCAAGGGAATTCGCGAGTTCCTGGAAGAAGACCCCGCGATTGTTGTCGTCGCGGAGGCGTCGAACGGCCAGGAGGCGTTACGCTTTGCGGCTGAATACCAGCCTCAGGTCGCCGTTCTGGACGTGCAGATGCCGGTGCTCAACGGGATCGAAGCGACGCGGCAGATCAAGGCGACCCAGCCGGCGGTACGCGTGCTGATCCTGACAGCCTACGAAGATGACCCGTACATCTTCGCCCTGCTGCGCGCGGGCGCGGACGGCTATATCCTCAAGAACGCGGACCCGGATGACATCGTGCGTGCCGTGAAGTCGACTGCGGCGGGCGGCAAGGTGCTGGACCCGACCGTGGCCGCCAAAGTACTGGCGCAGACGGTCACCGGCCGGCCCGCGACCGCCCAGGAGCAGGTCGAACCGCTCAGCGAGCGGGAGATTGCCGTGCTGCGCCTGGCAGGCCAGGGCCTGACCAACAAGGCAATCGGGCTGACGCTCAATATCAGCGACCGCACAGTGCAGGGGCACCTGGCAAATATCTACGGCAAGCTGGCGGTCAGTTCGCGCACGGAGGCGGTGACAAAGGCGCTCAAGCTGGGCTGGATCGTGCTCGATGAAACCGCCGGCGGGTGAGGCGCGCGCGGGTGCGCGCAGCATCGGTATCCGGCAACTGCGCGGCCTGCGCGTCCAGTTCCTGCTCTGGATGATTCTGCCGCTGGCCGTCGTGTTGATCATCCTCTCCTTTGCCAGCATCACGCGCCACCGGCAGGCGATGACCCAGTTAGTGGAAGATCGCAATAAGGGGCTGGCGTTGGCGGTTGCCAACCGGCTGGCGCGCGAGGTCGAAGGGCGTTCGGCCCGCCTTGCACAGGCCGCCGCGGGCGTGGACCTGGCCGAGGCGGCTGCCCTGGAGGAGCTGGCTGCCCGTCTGGCGCAGGAATTCCCCGCCGGCCTCGCACTGTTGGATGCGCAAGGACAGGTCATCGCCGCGAGTCCGGCTGCGCAGGCCTGGGCGGGGAGCCAGGAGGCGCGCGTGCTGGCCGCGCGCACGGCTGCCGTCGGACAGCCGCAGTATGAGGGACATTTCGGGCTGGGCGAGATGCCCCATCTCCTGGCCGGCATGCCCACGGCGCGCCTGTCATCTACGGACGGCGCTCTGCTCGGCGCGATCCCAATAGAATCCCTGAGTCTTGCCGAGGCAGGCGGCCAGGTGCAGGCCGAGACCGAAGGCGCCATCTTCATCTTCGACCGCACGGGACGTCTCGTTCACCATGACAATTCGGCAGGCCTGCACATCGACGAGATTGCCGTTGCGAATCTGCCCCCCGCGCCTCAGCAGGGCGCGACTGCGGCCACGCTGGGCAGCGGTGACCATGACCTGCTGGTCACATATGCGCGCGTGGACCCGCCGGGCTGGACGCTGGCAGTGACCGAGGATATTCACGGCGTCGAGACGATGGGCATGTCGGTTGTGGAAGTATTGCCGCTGGCGCTCCTGGCCGTCGCAGTATTCGGGCTGCTGGCGGTGTCTTTCGGTGTCGCCAACGTGGTGCGCCCCCTGCAGGAGCTTGACCGCCGCGCGCAGCGCGTCGCGTGGGGCGACTTCGAGGCGGTCAAACAGCCGGTGGGCGGCGTGCAGGAGATGGATGACCTGCGCGCAACGCTGGCGCAGATGGCCGAGCGCATCCGCACCTACCAGACGGGCATGCGCGATTATCTCAGCGCCGTGACACAGGCGCAGGAAGCCGAGCGCGCGCGGCTGGCGCATGAGTTGCACGATGACACCGTGCAGGCGCTCATCGCGTTGCGGCAGCGCGCGCAGATGGCGCGCAAGGCGCTGTCCTCCGACCCGGCGCGCGCGGATCAGCGGCTGGATGAGCTGACCGCGCTGATCGACCAGGAGCTCTCCGGCCTGCGCCGGCTAATCGGTGACCTGCGGCCCATTTACCTGGAGGATGTAGGGTTCGTGCCTGCACTGGACATGCTGGCCGGGCAGATGCAGGAGCGTCACGACCTGGCCGTTACGCTGGATGTGCTGGGCGAGACCGTTCGCCTCGCGCCCGACCTGGAGCTCGCCGCATTCCGCATCGTGCAGCAGGCGCTGAACAACGTGGCGACGCACGCCGCGGCAACCGAGGCCAGAGTCACCGTCGAGTTCACGCCCGAAGGCCTGCGGCTCCGCGTGCGCGACAACGGCCGCGGTTTCGTTCCACCCGACCAACCCGCCGACCTCGCGCAGGCCGGCCACTTCGGGCTGATGGGCATGCGCGAGCGCGCGCTGCTCTACGGCGGGCATGTGCTGATTGAATCTGCACTTGGCCGGGGAACCCTGATCACTGCGTGGTTGCCGACTGGAGGGTAACGGTTTATAATCATGCGCGCATGATCACTTATGATGCTGAAAGGCCCACCTCAAAAGTGCTTCAATCCTCTCGGACGCGTGCTGTAGCCTCCTTCCTTCTCTTCATTACCTCGACTCTCCTGCTGGGAGCAAGCTTTTTTGCGAATCTATGGGGTGTTGCGGAGCCGGCTTGGTTTGCGAGTCACCAGCGGGAGATGGAAGCCCACGTACTCGGTAGAATGGTCGAGTCGCGCCAAGCGGGTATCTTCGAAGCCGGAGGCCTCACGGGCATGGGCAGACCCGCTGAAGAACTGCCCACGCGCGAGGCAGTATGGGACTATCAGTACAAGGCCTTTGCCGAAGGTCTGGATTTCACCAGGTATGGCGTCTACAGCTCTCATTTGGGGGGCCAGGCCATGCTGTTCAGTATGCTGGATCAGGTCCTCCCTGTCCCCAACAGCCGCAAGCTCGACCTCCTCCACCTGCTGAACTCCCTGTTCTCCGCGGCCATACTCGCGGCAGTGGTGGTGTGGTTCTATCGCGAAGCCGGTGTCTGGGCCGCCCTGTTCGTGCTGCTGTCGGCCCTGCTCTCGCAATGGCTGGCCGTCTTTGGCCGCAACCTTTGGTGGTCCATCTGGGCCTTCTATCTACCAATGGTGGCGCTTGCGTTTTATTTGAGGGGCCGCAAGCTGATTTCGGGCCGGCGCTTGTGGGCTTTCTCCGGACTCGTCTTCCTGGTCGTCTTTCTCAAGTGTTTCTTCACTGGCTACGAGTACATCACGACCGCTCTATTCATGATGGCCGTCCCCTTCGTATATTACGCCGTCCGTAACCGGGTCGGTGTTTTACAAGTCCTGCTTCACGGCATTACGATGGTCGCAGCTTCAGTCCTGGCAATCCTGGTGAGCTTCGCGGTGCTGGTGGCTCAGATTGCGGCAGGTCACGGGACCAGCCCGGAACAATGCATCCACCACATCATCGATTCTTTTCAGCGACGCACCTATGCCGACCCCAACGCGTTCGACCCGGCGCTCAGCGAGAGCCTGCGAGCCGATGTCTTCTCGGTGCTGCGCACCTACATCGACGGTGTCTTCTTTGATCTCGGCAAGTATGTCGAGTCTTCTGCATGGATCAAGCAGGTCCTGCCGCTGCGCTACTCAGGCCTACTTGTTATCTTTCTCCTGGCGACGGTCTACCTGCTGCTCTATCGGCGGCGCGGTTCCGCGGAACACCGAGCCGAGCATCTGCCCCTGATTGCCGCCACATGGATAGCCCTACTCGGCCCACTGTCCTGGTATACTATCTTCAAGGCACATTCGTACATTCACACCCACATGAACTTCCTCGTCTGGCAGATGCCGTTCACCCTCTTTGGTTTCGCGCTTGTGGGCGTAGCGCTGCAGCGCATGTTCGCGCGCACTCGACGGACGGAGCGGCAGGGAGATCAAGCGGTTGCTACGATCAGCTCGAGGCTGCCTCCATCATAGAGTCACCTCGCTGCAGGGCCCCGCGCTTCATCGTGCCTTGTCCCACATCGCATCACTGTGTTATATTCGCAGCATGACACGCGTCGTCTTCATGGGTACACCCGAATTTGCCGTGCCGTCGTTGGCAGCCTTGCTTGCTGCCTCGTACGAGGTGGCCGGCGTATTGACGCGCGCCGATCAACCCGCGGGCCGCGTGCAGCAGGTCGAGATGTCGCCAGTCAAGCGGCTGGCGCTGCAGCACGACCTGACCATCCAGCAGCCGCGCACGCTGCGCACCGCGGAGGCCCAGGCCGAGCTGGCCGCGCTGGCGCCCGATGTGATCGTCGTCGCAGCCTACGG
>DAOUGK010000152.1:0-8490 GCA_034429055.1 Anaerolineae bacterium
GCGACGACATCACCTGCACCTTCACCAATCAAAAGCTGGGTACGATTAACATCATCAAGCAGGTGACACCGATCAACGCCAACGTTTTCAGTTTCACCGACACCATCGCTGCCCCCAACAGCTTTTCGCTGAGTCACGGCGAACAGAAGGCCTTCCTGAACGTGACGCCGGGCATTTACACCGTGACGGAGGACCAGCCGGGCAATGCCTTCCAGCTGCGCAACATCAGCTGTGTGGACGATGTCACCACCGGCACTGCGTCGGTCGGCGACGTGAACACGCGCACGGCGACCATCAACCTGGATCCGGGCGAAACCGTCACCTGCACCTTCATCAACAGCAATCAGCCCCTGGCTGTCACGCTGGCCAACTTCACCGCCGAAACTGCAACCGATGGCGCGCTGGTGGCGTGGGAGACCGTATCGGAACTGGAGAACGCGGGGTTCAACCTGTACCGCACGGCGACGCCCCAGGCGCCAACCGCAGCCGACCTGCTGGCTACCATACCGTCGAAGGCGCCGGGCAGTTCGCAGGGCTTCTTCTACACCTACGAGGATACTACGATCACAGCCGGCGCCACTTACTGGTACTGGCTGGAGGACGTAGACTTCAGCGGTGCGACCACGCTGCACGAGCCTGTCAGCGTGTTCTACGCGGCCCCGAACGCTGTAAGGTTGAGGGGATTCGAGGCGGCGCCTGACCAACTGGCATGGCCCTGGCTGCTCACGTTGCTTGCCGCAGCACTGGCTGTCGCGGGCGTCATCTGGCGGCGCATCCGCGCATGACGTGCGCCGGGCAGGGGCTGCTACACTTGCAGCCCCTGCCCGGCAAACAGCAACCCAAGCAGATATCTCTGCAGGAGTACATGATGGAGAGCACCACTTCTCAACACGATACCCACCCGGGTTCACCTCTGCCATCCCCTCGCAAGCGGTGGGAGGAGCCGGCCATTATTCTCGAACGCGTCCTCCAGATTTCTGCACAGGACGGGCCACCTGTCAGACCCAACGGGTTCCTGGGGCCTTTGTCCACATCTGGGAACTTGGGGCAGTGCGGCCTACCATACTGATTCCACGGAAAGGGAAACAAACGTAAGCATGAACACTCGATTCAGCAAGATACCGGTGCTCCTGGTTGCGGGGCTGCTGCTCGCCGCATGCACCGCAGCGCCCACCGTCACGCCCGCACCGACGGCGCCCGTGATTCAGCCCACAGCGCAGCCCGTTGCGCCGACCAGCCAGCCGGCGACCGAGCAGCCTGTAGCGCCCACGCCGACGGGCCTGGCGCCGGAGAGCGCGCCGGATGACGGCCTTGCCAAGGCCAGGGCCGAGGGCCTGCTGCTGGTCGGCAGCTCCCTGGACAACCCACCCTACTCGACCTACAATGACCAGTACCGGCCTGCGGGCTTTGATGTGGCGCTCATCACGGAGGTCGCCCGGCGGCTGGGTACGCGTACTGACATCAACGACTTCACGTTCGAGGGCCTGCTGGATGCCCTCCAACTGAAGCAGGTGGACGTAGCCATCGCCGCAATCGACATCACGCCTGAGCGCGCAGCGCGGGTGGACTTCAGCACTCCCTACTTTGTGGGCGAGGATGGCATACTGGCAGCACCGGACTCGTCTATCCCGACCGTTCGGTCGCTGACGGACCTTCAGTCCCGGCGGGTTGGCGTGCAGCGGGGCTCGGCCTACGAAAGCTGGCTCCTGAGCACCCTGGTCCAGACCGGGCAGATGCCGGCCGGCAACCTGCTGTCCTATGTCAGCCCGGATCAAGCAGTGGATGACCTGGATTCCGGGCATGTTGATTTGGTCGTCATGGATCGGCGACCGGCGGAAACCTTCGTGCGACAAGGCAAGGGCAAGCTGGTGGGCTACGGGCTCGACCCGCAGATGTTCGCCATTGCGGTGCGCAAGGGTTCGACGCTGCTGCCGGAAATCAATCGCATCCTGGCGGAGATGGTGAGCGATGGCACGACCGGCCATCTCATCGAAACTTACTTGCAGTTGCCGGCAGAGGTCGTGATCCCCGCGCCCGAAGCTCCTACGCCCACGCCGATCCCCACGCCTGTGGCGCCGCCTACGCCCGTGCCCTGCATCGACGGCATGGCCTGGGTCGCCGACCTGAACCTGGACGACAAGAACATGACCGCGCCGCCGGTCCTCCAGCCCGGCCAGACGTTCACGAAGAGCTGGCGCGTACGCAACGCTGGCACTTGCGACTGGTCGGCCGACTTCTCGCTCACCTATCGCTCGGGCAACACGCCTGCGGCCAAGATGGGCGGCAGCAACTTCAGGATCGGCAAGACGGTGGCCCCAGGCCAGACCATCGACCTGAGTGTCAACCTGGTTGCACCGCAAGCGCCAGGAACGTATCAGGGCTTCTGGCAGATGGCCAACGCCGGCGGACGGCCGTTCGGCGAGCGCATCTGGGTCGGCATTCGACTGCCCGCGCCGCCTACGCCGCCGCCGCCCCCGACGCAGACGCCAGCACCCGGCATCTCCTTCAGTGCTGATCGCACGAACATCAACGCCGGCGAGTGCGTGAACTTCAACTGGAATGTGACCGGCGTCCGGGCCGTGTACTTCTACCCCCAGGGCCAGCCGTTCCAGGGCTCTGGCGTGGCCGGGCAGAGCAGCAAGCAGGTATGCCCCGCCAACACGACCGTATATGAGCTACGCATCGAGCGAACGGATGGTTCAGTGGACCTCCGCCAGATCCAGATTAACGTCAACGCAGTGGCGGGCGCTCCCGTCATTGCTCAGTTCTCCTCATCGCCTGAGTTCGATGTCGACCCGGGGCAGTGCGTGTCCTTCCAATGGCGCGTAGACGGTGCGGTCAACCGCGTGGCATTGGTGCGCGACGGCTTCCCACTCTGGGACTATGCGCCGACCTCAGGGTCGTTCAACGATTGCCCGCCCGGCGCGGGTCAGAAGAATTATGAACTGCAGGCCTGGGGGCCAGGCGGCTTCATCAAGAACCAGCGGTCCCTACTGGTCCGGCCCGGCTTCACGCCGCCGACCGCCGTGCCGGCGCCCCAGCCACCGCGTATCAATAGTTTCACGGCCAATCCGCCGCAGCTCAGCGCAGGCGCCAACTGCATAGTGCTGGAGTGGCAGATCTCAGGGCAAGGACTTGCCGCGGTCTGGCTCAGCCGCAACGGCATACTGATCGCCGGCCCAGACGTGCAATCCGCTTACCAGGACTGCGTGGCCGTCAGCGAGGAAGGCACCACGCAAGTCTATGAGCTGCGGGTGGATTCCGAGTCTGCCGGTTCCGCCCGCCAGGAGTTGACCGTGCCTTTCGGCCGCGGATAACTCGTGTCGAGTCAGCCAGCTCCCCGGGCAAGGCTTCCGAGGAGCTGGCCCTCTTGGCTGGCTGACGCTGGCCGCAATTGTCTGAGGGGGCATACTATGTCGGTTGTGACCGGGATCCTGGCGCTCGTTGCGATCATCGGGCTCTTGGTAGTGCAGTACGGCGGCGCAATCGGCGCCCTCTTCTTCGGGCGCAAACTGCCGTGGATCTGGTTTGCGCTGGCAGTGCTCGAGACGGTCGGCAAGGTGCTGGCCGTGGCGCTCTATCGTGACACCGACGCGATCCGGGCGAGCGTGAGCCTGGCCGGCGCTCTCCTGGCCGCTGTTCTGGCGCTCCTGCTGCAGCGGCGCTACAGCACCGTCGTCCTGGCTGTCGGTGGCTTTCTGGCAACAGGCCTCACGATCATCCAGACACTGGGGCCGCTCCTCAATCCGGCGCCGGAGTGGCTGGTGCTGGCTCTGCTTGGAGCGGGCGGCATTGCCGGCGCGGTCTGGGTGTTGAATAATCGAGCAACCGCCACGATTGTCCTCTCGGCCTTGGTCGGGGCCGGGGTCCTGACCGACAGCTTGATCAAACCGCTGGGAGTAGATGAAGCCCATCGCTTCCAGGTCTACGCCATTCTCGCGCTCATTGGGATCGGCTTTCAATTCTGGCGGGAACGCCGCGGGCGAAGACGTCAGGGCGCCAACTCGCAGGCGCAAGGAGCAGCAGCATGATAGTCCAGCCGAGCCCTTACAACCGCCAGTTTCGATCACTGGCTCGGTGGTTCGCTGCGCTGCTTCTGCTGGTGCTGGCTCTCAGCGCCGCAGGCTGCGCACACGGCGTCCCTGGCGCCAGCCCGAGCTTCATCTATGACTCTGCCGCGCCGACCAGCCCGCCTGATCGACCTGTGCTCACGCTGGCGGATGACGACCGGATACTCGTCCTGGCCCCGCACCCGGACGATGAGATTCTCGCCACCGGCGGCCTGATCCAGCAGGCACTTGCCAGGGGCTTGCCCGTGCAGGTCGTCTTCCTGACCAACGGTGATAACAACGAGTTTGCGTTCCTCTTCTTCAGCAAGGCCTTCACCCTGGATGCCAGCTCAGCCGTCTATGCCGGTCAGACGCGCGCCCTTGAAGCGCTGCGCGCCGGTCGCGAACTCGGCCTGGATATTTCCAGAGAGACCTTCCTCGGCTATCCGGACTTCGGCACACTGGAGATGTGGCTGAACCGCTGGGGCGAGGATCGCGAGGCGTTTCGCAGCATGTTTTCCGAACAGAACCGGGTCCCCTACTGGTTCGCTCGGACGCCGGACGCCACATACAAAGGGGAATCCGTCCTCGCCGAGATCGGTGAGGTCCTGGCAGACTTCAAGCCTACTAAGGTCTTCGTTTCGCACCCTGCGGACAAGAACCCCGACCACGCTGCGCTCTATCTGTTTCTCCGAACCGCGCTGTGGGACCTGGAGAATAAGGTAGACCCGGCAGTCTACATGTACCTAACCCACTACGGTGAGTGGCCACGGCCGCGCGGGCTGTTGTTCGATGCGCCGCACGAGCCTCCCGCGCAGTTCGACGAAGCAGGGCGGTGGGTAGTGCTGCCGCTGGAGGCCGAAGAGGTCAGCACCAAGTTGGAAGCACTCAAGCGCCACAAGACGCAGTATCAGGCCGCCGCACCCTACCTGGAGTCTTTCATGCGTGCCAACGAGCTGTTCGACACGCCACAGGACGCGGTTCTCAGTGCTGTGTCTCCTGAAGCCTTCGTTTTACCGAGCGGAAGCGGAGCAGTCGGCAACGAACCGGCGGCTGGATCGTCTGCGATCGGCATCCCCAGGCGGGTGCGGGTGGAGGGGAACGACCTGGTCATCGGCTTTGCGCTCGATGTCCAGGGGGGCGCTGGGGCGACCATCATGTTGATGGGTCACCGCGCTGATCGGTCCTTTGCCGAAATGCCCAAGATCGCGATCAACATGAAAGGCGGTAATCTTCAGGTTTCGGAACGAGGGCAGCGGATATCGGCCGATTCGATCAAAGTAACCAGCACGCAGGCGCTGACCGAGGCGCGAATTCCGTTGAGCTTGCTCGGAGAGCCCGAACGCTTGCACTTCAATGCAACCTTCCGGCCCGGTCAGGGGCCGGAGGATCCCATGCCGTGGGTGGCAATCACGTTACCATAACGTAAGGAGTTCCTCAAATGGCTATTCTAGCGCCTCTGTTGCGGGCGATTGGCGGCGCAATCGCTCTTCTTTTCGGACGCCGCGTCTTCTGGCTTTTCGTCGCTATCGTGGGCTTCCTGGCCGGGTTCGCAATCGGCCAGAGACTGTTGCCCGGTTCGAGCTCGCTGATCCACATCCTGGTGGGCATCGGGCTTGGCCTGGTGGGGGCGCTGCTTTCCCAGGCTGCGCCCAACCTGGTCGCTGCAATCGTGGGCTTTCTGGCCGGCGGCTACGTTTTATCCGCCTTGGTTGGCAGCCTGACCCAATTGAGCAGCGCGGTCCACTGGGTCGTTTTTATCGCCGGTGGCCTGTTCGGCGTCTACCTGGCCGTAAAGTTCTTTGATCTGGCGCTGGTGATCCTCTCCGCGCTCTCCGGCGCGGGGACGCTGTCGGCACTGGGCGGTGAGCTGCTGAGCTTCAGCGGCACCATCCAGGCTGTCATCTTCATCGTCTTGGCAGTCATCGGTATTGCGTTCCAACTGGGAGTCGTCAAGCCTGCCAAGCTGCGCGGCAAGTAGGCGACATGTGAGCTCGGGATGACAGTCACGCCGCCCCAGGCGCCCGACCGCAACGAAGCCATTGATCAGTTTCGGGGCTTCGCTATCTTGCTCATGGTATTGGCCAACTACCTTGCCGGGACTGAGACCGTCCCCGCGTGGCTCAAGCACGCGGATGACATTGGCTACACCGTGATCGACCTGATCGCGCCGCTGTTCGTGTTCGCCATGGGCCTCACCTTCGGCCTATCGTTCCGGCGGAGGCTGGCGCGCGATGGCGCGTGGAGCACCTACACCCACTTCATCTCGCGCAACTTGGCCCTCTTGGGCCTCGGCTTCATCCTGACCCTGGCCGGCGCTCTCTCGGGCATCTACGAGAGCAGCGTCAACTGGGGCCTGCTGCAGGCGTTGGGCGCGGCCGGGCTGGTGGCACTGGTCTTCATCCGGCTGCCGGTCGCGCCCAGGGCCGCGCTCGGGCTGCTGTTCCTGGCCGGCTACCAGGTGCTCCTGGACCACTCGTGGCTGGACTTGGTGCGGTCCGCTCCGCACAACGGTCCGTGGGGCGCCTTGAGTTGGGCTGCGATGCTCATACTCGCTACGTGCATGGCCGATCTATACCATGACCCGGCCCAGCGGCATCTTGTTCCTTGGGTCGCCCTGGCGGGGGCGGTTACCGGGCTGGCACTCGCAATCCTGTTTCCGGTGAGCAAGGATCGCGCCTCGATCAGCTACGTACTGCTGAGCCTGGGCTTGAGCGGCCTCACCTTCCTGGGGGTTACCTGGCTGGTGACGCGCGTCGGTTGCGGCCTGCCGGTGCTCAACGCCTGGGGTCGCAACGCGCTGCTGCTCTACCTACTGCACGGGGTCCTCATCGGGCTGTTTGCCCTGCCGCAGGCGGCGTGGTGGTATGTGAATGCGACGACATGGCTGGTGGCGCTACAGACGCTGTTGCTGGTGGGGACACTGAGCTGGATCGGACTCGCGCTCGACCGACGTCGCCTCTACTTCTCGCTGTGATATGTCCTCTTGTTCCGCCAGACGCGGCGCGTTACGCGGCGGCCAGCCGAATCCCGACCGGGCAGTGATCGCTCCCGCGCACGTGGGGCCAGATGAAGGCATTCGTCACGCGCGGCAGCACCTCCGCGGCGGCGAAGAAGTAGTCGATGCGCCAGCCGATGTTCCGTTCGCGCGCCTGCGTCCACTGGAGCCGCCACGTGTACTGCCCGGCCAGGTCGGGTAGCGGTGATGGATACGTCTCATAAAGTCGAGCCGTCTGTCAGCCCATCAGGGCGAGCTCATACCGACCACTGCCGACGACGTAAGCCTTGCCGATGTGCAACCACTGACCCAACCACAGGACGGGCAGCAACGGGCGCAAATCGCTGCCGCCGTACCAGGCTTGCCCGACGAAGCCCTCGACATCCTGCTCTCCTGAACGCTGGGAGTACCGGCTGAAGCCCATCCGGCGGGTTTCGTCGTGTTCCAGCCGCACCGTGTCGGCCAGGTCCAGCAGCGGGCCATAGGCCTCGTGCGGCCACTCACCGGCGCCGTGCACCAGGCTCAGTATCCGCAGCCGCCGCACCAGGGCACGCATCAGCGCGCCGAACTCCGGCTGTTCCACCCACCGGCCCTGTTCCTTGATCTTGACCGGGCTGAGAAACCGCAGGCTAATGGCGCGCACCGGCCCCGATAGGGTCGCAACCAGCCGCTCGCCGCCAGCCAGGTCGAATTCGATGTCGGCCAGGCGAAGGTTTTTCCAGGTTAACGTCGTCCCGCTCGCGGAAGGCTGTTCGGCCGCCAGCAGTTGTTCACCCGCGGGAAGCAGCGCAGTGACTTGCTGCAAGCGGCTGCGCAGCCGGATGCGCCCCATGCCCCGGTCTGCGCCTTGCTGGGCCGCGGCGACGATGGCCGGAATCTGGTGCAGGGCTAAGTCTCCTGCGAGGGTCAGCTCGAAGTGCCAGGGCGCGCCGACCGGGTAGAGCCGGCGGCGGTCCTGGTCATCCCACAGGGCATAAGCGGGGGGCGGAGTGTCACCGATCAGCCGTTGCATGGGGAGGGGCCAGGCGGGGTTCATACGGGGCTCGATGAGCTGGCCGAAGAGACAGGCGTGGGGTTGCTCACACCCGTTGCGACACCGCTGCGGCTGAACGCACCAGTATTCACTGAGCCACCAGAGGAGCGCCATGCGCAGCATGTCGCCCTTATAGGTCGGCACGTCCGTTTCGTCGAGTGCGGTCAGGTCAAACCGCAAGCGCGCAATCGGGAGCTTGTCCAGGGACATAGTCTTCTCGCAATCCCCTCACAGGCGGGATTCGCTCAATAAGCGTCTCTGCGGGCTATTCTAGCACAACCTCACCGGCTTTCGACAGCCGGAGAGGTTCGAAGTCTGACTGACTGCTTGCCAGGGGTGGGCAGGGCCATGATGCGCCTGATGGAAGGCTGACCGTGATAGCAGATCGCGACGCCCCCTGAGCTGGCAGC
>DAOUGK010000153.1:0-8222 GCA_034429055.1 Anaerolineae bacterium
GATTGACGATTGACGATTGAAGATTACAGATTACAGATTGAAGATTCGTGGTTGGCGAGGAGATAGGCGTTGGGCCATCACAGATCTTCGATCTTCAATCTTCAATCTTCAATCTGCAACCGCCCCAAAGAGACATGGATGAACGCGATCATCTATCCTAACGTCACTCTCGATGAGGGCGCGACGCTTGGCCCGTTCGTCGTCATCGGGGAGCCGCCGCGCGGCCGCGCGGCCGGTGACCTGCCCACCGTCATCGGCCCGGCCGCGGTCATCCGCTCGCACACGGTCATCTATGCAGGCAACGTCATCGGCGCGCGCTTCCAGGCCGGACACGGCGTCCTCGTGCGCGAGGAGAATCGCATCGGTGACGACGTCAGCATGGGCTCGCACAGCGTGGTCGAGCACCATGTCGTGCTGGCAGACCGGGTGCGCATCCACTCGAACGCGTTCATCCCTGAGTTTTCGGTGCTGGACGAGGGCGCGTGGGTCGGGCCGGGGGTCATCTTCACCAACGCGGCCTATCCGCTCAGCCCGTCCGCCAAGGCGAACCTGCGCGGCCCGCATCTGCTGGCAGGTGCGAAGATCGGCGCCGGCGCGGTGCTGTTGCCGGGCGTGACGATCGGACGCAACGCACTCGTCGGCGCAGGCGCGGTCGTCACCCGCGATGTGCCGGACTATGCCGTCGTCACCGGCAACCCGGCGCGCATCACGGGGGATGTGCGCGAGATTGCCGCGTATCGCGAACAGGATTCGGGCGGCTGATGCGCGTCTCCTGGAAGCGCATCGCGGGCGCGCTTGTGATGCTCCTGGCCTTCGGGTTCCTCGTTGCCCTGGTGCGCAGCCAGTGGGCTGAGTTGCAGGCGTACGAGTGGCGGCTGGCGCCGGGGTGGGCCGGGCTGGCAGCCGCGGGCCTCGCCGCAGCCTGGCTCGTCGAAATCCAAATCTGGCGGGCCATTTTGCGCAGCCTCGGGGGTCATCTCACTTATCGCAGCGCCGTCCAGGTGTGGTTTCTCAGCAACATCATCCGTTATATCCCCGGCAACATCTGGCAGTTCCTGGGCATGGCTGAGCTGGCCGCTGAGTCGGGCGTCGCGCGGCTGCTCACGCTGACGAGCGTTGCCCTGCACCAGGTCATTTCCACCGCTTCCGGCCTGGCGGTTGCGGCCGCGCTGCTGGCAGCGACGGGGCAGGGGGCCGCGTTCGACCGGCTGCGCCCGCTGCTCTGGCTCGCGCCGCTGGGGTTGCTGCTGCTCCAGCCCGCGCTGATCGAGCGGGTGCTGAACTGGGTGCTGGCTCGCTTTGGCCGTCCTCCTGTGCGCGTCACGCTGACGTGGCGGCAGGTGTGGCTGCTGGCCGGGGGCTATGCGGTCTTCTGGCTGATGCAGGGGCTGAGCTTCGCGGCGCTGGTGCATGGGCTGACCGGCGGCCATGCGCCCGCCGCGCTGTACCTGGTCGCGACGTGGGTCGGCGCGTATTTGATCGGCTTCCTGAGCCTGTTGACGCCCTCCGGCCTCGGCGTGCGCGAGGGCGCGCTGGTGCTGCTCCTGTCACCGCTGCTGCCGGGGGCTGTGGCCGCGGTAGTGGCGATTGTCGCCCGGCTGTGGATGGTCGTCGTGGAGTTTGTCGCGGCGGGCGTTGCCCTGCTGCTGCGCACTGGCAGCCGCCGTGCGTGAGCGATGCTCTTCTTGAGCGCTACTGCCCGGACCTGTTCCGGTAGAGCGTCGGCTGCACGACCGCGGCCATGCGTTCCGTGTCGAGGTGTCCGCCCAGGAGGCGGTTGACGGCCAGCACGTGCGGCAGCGGGTCCACGACCATCTGATTGTAGTCGATGGCCGCGACGGTGAAGTTCGGCTGCCGCGCGAGCCAGCTCTCCACCTTTGCGACATGCCGCTTGAGGATCTCGGCCATCTTCACGTCGCTGATATCCGACGGCGGCTCCCCGCGGTGCGACAACATGCGGCGCTGCGAGGCCAGGACCTCGTCCATGTTGCGGTGCATGAAGATCAGCCGGTAGCTGTAGTCCGCGGGCAAGAATTCCACCAGCGCAGAAATAACCTTGACGACTTTCCCCTGTGCCGCGGGCAGCCAATCGAAATGGCCCTTCGACAGACCCTTGACCGGTTCGAATTCGTAGTAGCCGAGAGGGTTGTCCGCGTTCGCAGTCCGCAGGCTGTCGGTCAGGATCGACATCCCGCCGGCCTCGAGCATCTGCATCATCATCGAGGTCCCTGATCTCGGCACCCCGGACACAACGGTGATGAAATCGCTGGTCACATCTGCCTCCAATATGCAGTCGAAGGACCGCCCGCAGTCGAGCATCCTGAGCGGATTGGCGCCGCGCAGCGGCGCACGTAGTCGAAGGATGCGGCTCCCCGCGTCGCTGACAGCGACAGCAGATTATAGCCGACACGGAACGGCCCGGCAATTCTGCCGGCGACACAGTCTTCGCGAATTCGGCTTTCTCGTTTACAATGCTCCTGCAGCGGGGCGATCCGGCACCCGCCGCCACGTCGAGCGAATCACGAGAAACCCGTGCCTGTAACCACTCCCTCCCATCGGACTCCGCCGCCATATGTGCACCGTGCTGCCACGCTGACCGTCATCGGCCTGATGCTGTTGTTCGTGGCCTGGTTCGCGGCCTACAGCATCCGCCTGCACGATGCGCAGCTCACGCACAAGTCCGACCTCGGCCAGATGGATCAGGCCATCTGGAACACCGCGCACGGCCGCATCCTCCAGGAAACCAAGGTCGACCGGGTCAGCACCCGGCTCACCGACCACGTGGAACCGATCTTCGTCCCTGTTTCGCTCGTCCTCCGGCTGTGGGATGACGTGGCCGCGTTGCTTGTGCTGCAGGCGGTCTTCCTGGCCGCAGGCGCGCCGTTCATCTACCTGTTCGCACGACGGCGATTGGCCGCGCACCTACCTGCCGGGCTGGCCGCCTGGGGCGGGGTGACCTTTGCCGCGACCTACCTGCTGGCCCCCGCGCTGCAGGCCGCGGCCGTCAGTGAGTTCCACGCGCTGCCTCTCGCCGCGCCGTTCATCGCGGCCGCGCTCTGGGCCGTCGAGAGCCGCCGGTGGGGGTGGTTCTGGCTGGCTGCGGCCCTGGTTGCCATGACCCAGGAGGGCGCCGCGCTGCTCACGGTCATGCTCGGCCTGTATGCCGCCGCGCGAGCCGTATTTGCCCCGCGCGATGCGGGTGTACGCCGCCTGCCCGGACTCGCCGCCGGAGCAGGCGTTGCGCTGTTCGGGCTGGCCTGGTTCTACGTCGCGACCTTCGTCATCATCCCGCGTTTCGCCGCCGAGGCCTATGCCATCGGGCAGACGCCCTACGCGGCGCGCTACGGCGCGCTGGGCGATTCGTTCGCCGATGTCGTCGTCGCGCTGGTCACGCAGCCGCTGGCGGTCCTGCGCATCGCGGCTGAACCTCTGCGCGCGGGCTACCTGGCCGGGCTGCTGCTGCCCGTGGCAGGGCTGGCGCTGCTCGCGCCGGAACTGCTGGTGCTCAGCCTGCCGCTGCTGCTCGCCAACCTCCTGAGCTCCTACCCCTTGCAGTATTCGGGCGAGCTGCACTATTCCGCTGCGCTGGTTCCCTTCTTTGCCCCGGCAGGCGCCGCGGGCGCAGCCCGGCTGCTTGGTTGGTTCGCGCGTCTGCGCCTGCCCGCCCGGTGGACCGGCCCTGTGCTGTTCAGCCTGGTGATCGTCTGCGCGCTGGGGTATCAGGTGGCCGAAGGGTTCACGCCGTTGGGCCGCGAGTTCCGGCGGGCCGGCTGGCCGCGGGTCACGGAGCACGAACGGCTGCTCGCCAGGTTCGCGGCGCAGATTCCGGCGGATGCGGCGCTCTCAACCACGCCGGCCCTGCACCCCCACCTGTCGCACCGGCAGAATATCTACGTCTTCCCGGTCATCGCGGACGCCGGTTACGTCCTGGTCGACGTCTCCGGCACGACCGACCAGCACCCGGTCGATGTCAGGAACACGCTGGACGGGCTGCTGGCATCCGGCGAGTTCGGCGTGCTGGATGCGGCGGACGGCTACCTCCTGTTGCAGCGCGGCGCGCCGGCCCGCGACATCCCGGCTGGATTCTACGATTTCGTGCGGTCGGATGCGCCCCCCGAACATGCGCTGGATGTGCCGTTCGGTGAGCATCTGGTCATGGTCGGGTACTCGATCGAGGACAACCCGAAGTGGCGATTGACGCGCCTCCGCTTCCACTGGCGCGTCACCGGGCCGCTCCCGCCCGACACGGCCATCCGCTATCAGGCGCTCGCGCCGTCGGGCGCGGTGGTGGACGACGATGCGCTCCGCCCGCTGCCCGCGCTGGTCTGGCTGTCGCCCGGCCAGTGGCAGCCGGGCCAGACCTACGTCATCGAGACGCTGGCATGGTATTTGCCCGCGGCCTGGGCCCCGGCCCTGGCGGTCGATATGGCGGGCCAACGTGCCTGGCCCGTGCTATCAGGCGCAGGCAGCGATCTCGCGGTATCGCCGGAAGGCCAGTTGCGTCTTCCCGCCTGGGCGCGCAGCGGGGGCGCGCTCGTGCCCCACGCGGCCCCGTCCGGCGCGGCAGGCGCATCGGCAACCTTCGCCCTGGGCGAATGGCAGGTGCGCCTGGCCGGCTGGCAATCTCCGGCTGCGGCCGCGCCGGGTGCTGACCTGCGGGTCTCGCTCGAGTGGGCTGCGGCAGGCCCGTCGCCGCGCGATGACTCGGTGTTCCTCCATCTGCGCGACGCGGCAGGCCGGACGGTCGCGAGCGGCGACGCGGGGCCGACCTGGTTCGTGCCGCAGCCCGCGTCGCGCTGGCCTGCGCCTGCCACGGTGTGGGATGCGCATGTCGTGCCGGTCCCACCGGATCTGTCCGCCGGCAGCTACACCCTGGTGGCCGGCTGGTATGACTGGCAGACGGGCGCGCGGCTGCCGCGGCTCGACGCGGCAGGGAACCCGGCCGGCGACGAGTACGTCCTGGGAGCAGTGACCGTGGAATCGCAGGCCGGGCCGGCGCCCGATGCCTGCTGCCTGATGGTGGGCGAATGTTGCGCCTCTCTGGAATGACCGTGCCATCCTCTGCCGCTCGCGCCCGCGGCGTAGCCCGCCGCGCCGCGGAGCGCGTGCTGCTGATCGCGATCCTGCTGCTGGCGCTGGGGCTCCGGCTGTACCGGCTGGACGCGCAGAGCGTCTGGTACGACGAGGCCGTGACTGCACAGGTAGCCGGGCAGGGGCTGGCGGAGCTGACCCGCTGGACCGCGGACGACATCCAGCCACCCTTGTATTACTACATTGTCGCGGGCTGGACCCGCTGGATCGGCGCAGGCGTCAGCGGCGTGGCGCCGGGCGGCGAGTGGGCACTCCGCTTTCCATCGGCGGTCTTCGGTGTGCTCGGCGTGGGCCTCGTCTGGGCGGTCGCGCGGCGGGTCTTTCGCCCGCTGCACAGCGGGCGCGTGGCTGCTCCTGCGGCCGCGCTCCTGATGGCTGTCTCGCCCCTGCACGTTTACTACAGCCAGGAAGCGCGCATGTACACCCTGCTGGTCGCGCTGGCGCTGCTGGCCGGGTATGCGCTGCTGAGGGTGATCAGTTACTCATGGCCCCGTTGGCTGCCGTTCGTGCTGGCCGGGACCGCGCTGCTTTATACGCACTATTTCGGCGCATTCCTGTTGCTGGCACTCGCGCTTTGCTGGCTGGTCGCGACAGTCGCAACGAGGGACCGCCTGCGTTCGGATGTGGCGACAACGGCCGGGCATCCTGAGCAGCGGCAATGGGGCGGCTGGACGCGGCGCATCCTTCGACTGCGTCCGCCTCAGCCAAGCCTTGCTTGGCCGGCGGCCTCCGCTCAGGATGCTTTCGCTCCCGGCCTGCTGGCGTTCGCGGCCATCGCGCTTCTGTACCTGCCGTGGCTGCCTGCCATGCTGGGCCGTTACCAGCAGGATCGCTCCTACTGGCAGGGCGCGCTGAAGCTCGGGGAGGCGCTGCGCCACGTGGCGCTGAGCTTCACGATCGGCGCGCCGGAGACGATGCTCGAACCGGATGGGCTGCGGCTGCTGCCCTGGTTCGGCCTGGCCGTCGTGATTGCGCTTGCGGCCTTGTTCTGGCAGGAGCGGGCCGCGCGGCGGGCCGGGCAGCGCGGGCCGTCGCCTGTTCTCGCGCTGCTGGTCGTCCTGCTGCTGCCGGTCGTGGCCGTGCTGCTGCTCGCGTCGCGCAGTCCGAAGTTCAACCCGCGCTACCTGATGCTGGTTTCACCCGTCTATTATCTGCTGTTGGCGGGCGGCATCGCGGCGTTGGCCCGCGTCTCGCGCCGCACCGCCGTCGCGCGGCTGGCCGCGGGCACGTTCCTGGTCGCACTGGTGGCCGTATCGGCCATCGGGCTGCGCAACTGGTTTACCGATCCGGCGTTCACGAAGGCCCAGTGGCGCGAGCTGGCCGCGCACGTGGCCGCGGAACGTGAGCCCGACGAGACGGTCCTGCTGGTCTCGGGTCACGCGTATCCCGCGTGGCGCTACTATGCCCCTGAGATCCCGGCCGTGCGGCTGCCTGACATCGCCATCCTGGATGTACAGGCCGTCCTGGGATTCCAGACGGGCGCGGCGCTGGCAGAGGGGCTGGCAGGCAAATCCGGTGCGTGGCTTGTGCAGTGGCAGGCGGAAGGGGTCGACCCCGCGGGCTTCGTGCCCTACTTCCTGGACCGGGCCGGGCACGAACGGCCGGTCGACCGCCAGTTCTGGCACCTGGGCCTGCGCCGCTGGCGGCTCGACCCCGCCGCGACCTTCCCGGCGGAGCCGCAGCCGCAGCACGCCGACGGTGCGAACTTCGATCACAAGCTGGCCCTTCTCGGCTGGGACGATCCGCAGGTTGGCGAGCAGGGCGCCACGCTGACGCTCTACTGGCGCGTGTTGAACACGCTGACCGAGGATTACCAGCTGTCGCTCGTCCTGGAGGATGCGGCCGGGCAGGAGCTGGGCCGCTGGGACGGCCGTCCCGCCGGGTACGACTATCCCACGAACCGCTGGCAGGTGGGCCAGGCGTTGTTTGGCGGTGTGCCGCTGCCGCTGCCGGTCGAGCGGGACGGTCCCGTCTACGTAACGGTTGCGGTGTATGACCGCGCTGACCCGTCCGGGCTGGATATCCGCGATGTGGCGGACAACCCGGCGGGCAAGCGCGTGCGGCTCGGCCCGATTGTTTTGACGCAATGAGCCGCATCCGTTACACTGGAACGGCACCATCAAACTGGAGGTCTTTCATGCGGGTAGCCACCCGTCGTGCTTTCGTGTTCCTCGCGGCCGCGCTGCTCCTGTTGAGCGGCTGTGCGCTCGGCCCGCTGCTCTCGGAAGTCTCGGTCACGCCCACCGACATCTCGCCCAATGCGGATGGCGACCAGGACGTGACGCTCATCAAGTACCGCATTGGCCGCCTGGCCCATGTCTCCATCTACTTCACGAACGATGCGGGCCAGCGGTTCTACTTCCGGGAGAACGAGCGCCGGTCGCCGGGCCGCTACACGGTCTACTGGGGTGGGGTCAACAACACGCCGGAGGTGCGTGACACCGCCGGCGGGGTCATGCTCGTGGAGAGCCAGGTGCTGCCCGACGGTGCGTACATCTGGACGATCGAGGCTGCCGAGCCGGGCGGCCAACCCCAGAAGGTCGAAGGCCGGATCACGCTGACCGGCGCGGACACGCAGCTGCCCGAGCTGCACAATTTCACGGTGATTCCCCAGGACTTCACGCCCAACCAGGACGGCATCCACGACCGCGTCGCGGTTTCCTATTACCTGACCAAAGATGCGGAAGAGGTGGCAGTCTACCTCACGCCGGCGGAGCAGCCGGCGGCGGGTCGCCCGCTGCGCTTTCCGATCGCAGAGAATCCGACCGCCTCGCGCGTCGAGCCGGGCCGGGAGGGCTATCACGGCTATGACTATGACGGCGGCGTAGACCTGGGTGCGGAGCCGCCGTCCGATGGCGACTACGTCGTCTACGGCGAGGTATCGGACCGGGTCGGCAACCGGGTCGTCGTGTCATCCACGCTGACCATCCGGGAGGGCGGCAAGCCGCGCGCCAACATCGTGGAGGGCGAGATCGACTGGGGCGGAGAGTCGGCGCGCGAGATCGGCGTGCTGCTGAACGAGACCTTCTGCTTCACGGCGACCATCCAGAACGACGGGCCGGTCCCGATTCGCACTTCGGGGCCGTGGCCGGGGCAGACCTACAAGTTCACCGAGAACTACAACACGCTGG
>DAOUGK010000154.1:0-2829 GCA_034429055.1 Anaerolineae bacterium
GCGGCTGCAGACGGACGAATTGCTGTGCTCCCGACCGCCGCGAGGCCCATCCGGTAGCGCGGCCGGTGCACCTGCACCTGTCCTGCGGCGGGTACGGAGACGGGCGTATCCAGCGCACCCGCAATCACCCGGTCCGCGCCGAACGCCGCGGCCAGGGCTTCTTCGTTGCCGACGCCGTTCTGGAAGGAAACCAGCAGGGGGAGTGCGCCAGCCACAGGCTGTAGCTCGTCGATGACAGCCGCCGTGTCGTAGGCCTTGACGGTCAGGCAGGCGAGGTCGAAGCGGTCCGGCCCGGCCAGGGCGTCCGCAGCCGAAGTGGCGACTTGCGGGTGCGTAGTCTGCCGTGCGCCGTCGGGCGCGATGAGCGTTAGCCCCTCCGCAGTCACCGCGTCGCGCAGCGCGGCCCGCCCGACGAGCGTGACGTCCTGCCCGGCCAGCGCGAGCCGCGCACCGATCAGCGAACCGACCGCGCCAGCGCCGATGATGAGTACGCGCAACCTCACCCCTGCTTTCCAGGATGACAATAGAACGCTGATTGACGCTGATAGGACTGATTTTACATGATCTCTTTGCGCATCATGATCAATCACTTCAACCAGCGTTCATCAGCGTTCTATTCGTCTACCCCATACGCCTCTGCGAGCACCTGCAGCGTGTGGACGACTGCCAGCCCGCTGCTGCGTGCGATGTTCCAGCGGCAGGTCTCGTTGTCGCAGATGGCCTGGTTGACCCCGGAGGCGCGCAGCTTGTCGAAGAGCGGCTGGCCGACCCGCTGGGCGATGTCGTACTTCTCATGCTTGTAGCCGTACGTGCCGGTGATGCCGCAGCAGTCCACGCCCATCTCTTCGACCGTCAACCCCGGCACCAGCCCCAGCAGGTCGAGCGCGGGCCGGCCGATGCGGTGGAGCTTCTGATGACAGGAGGTGTGGACGGGGATGTAGCGCCCGCCTTGATCCCGGAAGTCGGTCTTGAGCCGGCCCTCCTCGTGCAGCAGCCACAGGAACTCGCTGATGTCGTAGACCTGCTCGGCCACCATCCTTGCCTCTGCGGTGTGAATGCCCAGGATCTCACGGTAATCGGCCTTGAGTTCCTGGCCGCAGCTCGTGCCGCCGACGACGATGGGGATGCCCTGTCCCGCGTACGGTGCGAGCTTGTGCAGCAGTGCGCGGGCATACCGCCGCGCGCCGTCGAAGTTGCCGTTGGACTGCATGGGCAGGCCGCAGCAGTTCTGCTCCGGCAGCAGGACCTCGAAGCCGTTATGCTCCAACACCGCGACGATGGCCCGGCCGACGGATTGCTCGTAGTGCTCGGTCGCACAGCCGTGGAAGTAGGCCACCTTCGGCGCGCCGGGCGGGGTGGGGGCCTTCTCGCGCTGGTGCTGGCCGAAGAACCAGCCGCGGAACTTGCGGAAGTGGAACTTAGGCAGCGGCGCGCGGTGGTCGATGCCGAAGGTCTTCTCCGCAATCAGCCGCGCCGGGCGGAAGTTCATCACGAAGTTCGCCAGCGGCGCGACGAGTCCGCCGACCTGGCCGAGCGCCTCATTGTAGCCAAACAGCGTGTTGCGCCACAGCTTCGGGTCGAGCGGCGTCTCGCGCTTCTGGCGCTCGCGCATCTCCGCCTTGGCCGCGGTGTTGATTTCCATCACCTTGACGCCGTGCGGGCACACGAGCGTGCACACGCCGCAGCCGGAGCAGTAGTCCAGCGAGTGATCCGGGGACGGCCGCGCCGGGTCGCGGAACCGCTGCGCCTGCGGCCCGACGTACTTCGGGCCGGGGAACAGGTCCGTGGCCGGGACGACCGGGCACGCGCTCGTGCAGATGTTGCATTTGACACACAAATCCGCCGTACGCCGGATGTCTTCGAGTAACTCGGGTGTGTAGGTCATAGGATGCCCCAGTGAATTACGAATTAGGAATTATGAATTCACAATTCGTAATTCTCAATTCTCAATTCGCATGCGCCGCGCGATAAGCAGTCGCCAGCCAGACGCCCTCGGTCGAGCCTTCCTCCAGCGGGTCATAGCCGGCCAGCAGGCGGCCCGCGATCCGCACGTTGTCCAGCGTCCCTGCGCCGCGTTCGTCGAGCGGGCGCATGTGCGTGTCGACGCGCAGGCCCGCGCGGTGGATGGCATGGCCCCGGCCGTCGGATGGGATGAATTGCGGGTCAAACCACTGCCCGCGCTCGTCTGGCCCTGCTACGGGCAGACCGAAGACCTTTTCGCGCAGGTGGCCGTGATGGTCGCTGGCAATGCCGCCGCCGTACAGCCCGCCGGTCGCGAGGATGATCCTGTCCGCCCGGTAGACGGCCTCGCGGGATGGGTTCGGCACGACCACGCCGGTGGCCCGATTCCCCTCCACCAGCCCGCGCGTGACCTCCATGTCGAGCAGCAGGGGCACCCCCAGGCGTGTGAGCGCATCCTTCAGCGCGTTGAACAATCGCATCCCTGGCACGCTCGGTGGCAGGGTCGGGATCTCGAACACGGGTACGCCGATGCGCGTCTGCAGGTCCTCCCAGGCGGCCCGGTGCTGGGCCAGGCCGACGACGGCGGGCAGCCCGACGCGCGCCGCGTCGTTGAGCTCTGCCCGGAGCTGTGCTGCGACCCGCGTGCGCACATCGGACCGGTCGAACAGCCGGGCCACCCCTGCGGATGTGGCGTCGAACTTGCTGTCGTGCAGCTCGGGCAGCGCGAACGTGGCCGCGCGGGCTGAGACGCCGCGCCGCGCAAGGTTCTCTGCACACAGGCTCGGGTAAAAGTCGCGCCAGCCTGCCGGGCCCGCAATGAGCATCGGAGAGGGGTCGGAAAGGTCCCCGGCCGCGAAGCTGGCGGGC
>DAOUGK010000155.1:0-9025 GCA_034429055.1 Anaerolineae bacterium
GCAGCACCTCCGTGGCCGAGACGATGCTGCGCACGCGCGTGCGATAAACGACCAGGAACAACAACAGCGCGATGGCATACGTCAGCGCGTTGAGTCCCAGCCGCGCGCGGCGGTAGCCCGGCTGGAAGGGGTCTACGGTGTAATAGATGCCCGCCATGCTCAGCCCCAGCGCCGCCCCCGTGACGATCAGCCCCAGCACCCAATAGACCGGCGTCGGCGCCAGCGGCATCAGCAGCACAGACACCATGATCAGCGCGACCGGCAGCCCCCAGAACACCCAGTGGCGCCCCGGCGTCAGCGCGGCACGCTCCGCAACGCCGACCGAATCCCCCAGCCGCGGCAGGCCCGTCGCGGCCGCCCGGGCGAGCCCGCGCTCGCGTACCGGCGCACGCAGCGCGCGCGGATGCGCCCGCACGACAGCCTCTGTCCCGCTCGCGGCCAGCGCAGCCAGCACCGCGCCCAGGATCGTGTTCGCCGTGATCGTCAATGTAATCGGCGAGCCGAGGAGCTCCAGCTCGATCGAGCGCGCCGGCAAGGTCAGAAACCGCTGCACGGCCAGTCCGAGCAGTACCACCCAGATCATGACGCTGGTCCGGTCGCGATAGTCAATCGTAGTCAAAACGCACTTCTCCGCTGCCCTCTTTGTGTACGTAACTGTCCAGTGTTACAAACCCGGTTTCTGTGCGAAGTGCAGCTTCGCCGAGAAACCGGGTTTGTAGGCGGGCTAACCTTGGGTTGCGAGGTGACGCTGAACACTCACTTGTGTACAAGTCATTGACAACTGTTACACACGCCTGTATAATGACCCTGTCTGGTCGTTTTGCATACCGAGCCAGGCAGATAAGGCGCGATATGACGTTCCGTGAAGTTGAAAACGAATATCGGCAACTCAAGGGCCAGCTCGACGCCGGTCAGTTGACCGAGACTGATCTGCGCGCCCGGCTCGAAGAGCTGATGACTCAGGACGACCAGGGCCGCTGGTGGATCATCGGCTACGAGACCGGGCTCTGGTATTTCCACGATGGCACGCAATGGGTTCAGGCGGACCCGCCCGCCGCTCCGGCCCAGGCTGAAACCCCCGCGCCCGCTGTCGCGGCCGGCCCGGTCACGCCGGTCGAACCCGTCGCGGCCGCGACCCAGGTTCCGCCGCCAGCCCCGGCTACGTCCGTCGCGGCCAGCCCGCCCGTGACCGAAACCAGCCCGCAGCGGTCGACGCCTCCGGTGCAGCCCGTACAGCCGTCTGCTGGGAGCCGGCGCCGCTTCAGTCCCGTCCTGGGTGCAGTGCTCGGCGTTGTCCTGGTGGCCGTGCTGTCGATTGCCATCGCCCTGGTGCTGCGCCAGGGGAGCGGCTCCGGTACGGTGGCCCAGGTGACGCCCGACGATACCGCGACCGTCACCGCCACCGAACCGGCGGCCATCGTGGATACACCCACGCAGGAACCGACCGCCGTCCCGACCGACACACAGGAGCCGCCCACGTTAGAGCCGACCGACACGGCGGAGCCACCGACCCCAAAGCCCACCCTTGCGCCGACTGACACTCCGACTCTCGTGCCGACTGACACACCGGAGCCGCCGACCATGACGCCGACTGCCACGGCGACACCTCCGCCGGTCGCTACCCCGCGCCCCATCCTGACGCTGCGCCGGCCCACGCAGGCGCCGGTCATCACACAACGTCTGCCACCCGGTGTCATCACCGACTTCGAGACCTTCGGCACCTGGGCCCGCGGCAATGAACCGTACGGCACCTTCGTTCAGTCCAGGGAACAGGTCCACGGCGGCCAGGCCGCAGCCAAACTGAGCTACGATTTCGCAGCCGTCCAGAACAACTACGTCGTCTTTCAGGCCCGCCCTGCTATCGCCATCGGCGGTGAACCGGCAGCGCTCACCATCTGGGTCTACGGTGACAGTTCCGGTCACTTCCTCAATGCCTGGGTCAGCGACAGCCAGGGCGAAGTGCGCCAGTTCACTTTCGGGCAGGTCCAACACAGCGGCTGGCAGGCCATGACGGCCAGGCTGGACGTGACTGCGCCGTGGCCGCAAGGTCAGATCTCCCGTGCGGGTGACGGCAAGTTAGACTACCCGATCAAGCTGTATGCCCTGGTCCTGGACGGCGTGCCCGACGGCACAGCATCGGCAGGAACCATCTATCTCGACGATCTCAGCGTCACGCCCTGACGCCGGAGCCTGCACAGGACTAACGCATGTTCAGTACCGACAACTTCATGGACCTCGTTGCAGAGGTGCTCGAAGCCCTGCCGCCGTTCTTCCAAGAACGCCTCGACAACGTCGAGGTCGTCGTCGAGGACTGGCCGGATCCCCACACGCTGCGCACGATGGGCATCCGGTCGCGCTACGACTTGCAGGGTTTCTATCACGGCGTGCCGCTGACCGCGCGGACGACCCACTATGGCCTCGTCCCGCCGGACAAGATCAGCATCTACCGCCGGCCCATCGAAACCCAGTGCAACTCGCTCGATGAGCTGCGCGCCACAGTGCGCCGCGTCGTGCTGCACGAGCTGGCCCACCACTTCGGCATCGACGATGACCGGCTGGAAGAAATCGGCGCGTATTGAATCTCACCGCCAAGACGCTAAAGACGCAACGCTATACTTCTTCTGTTTTGCGCTCCGAGCGTCTTGGTGGTTGGTTCACGGCGTGGCCGCGGCGCTCGTCTTGCCAGGCACCGGTGTGCCGGGGCCATACAGGTAAATGGCCCGCCACGGCCGGTACTTGCTGACGATATTCTCCTCTTTGACCGCACCATCCGCATAGCGGATCACCCGCTTGATGACCACATCCATGCCCTTCACGGCCCAATCGACCTGCTTGATCTGGCCCTTTGCGAGCTTGGCGTCCTCCTGATACAGCGGCGGCGGGGCCGGCTGCACGTTCGTCGCCGGCTGGCGCACCATCTCGACCGTCCGACCCGGTTTCGTGCCGTAGATGCGGAAGGTGAGCGTGCCCTTCGCCGTGTTCACATACGACTTGATCAGCAGGTAGTGCTGCGTGTCATTGCGGAAGCGGAAATCCACGCTCGGCGTATAGATGCTCGCATCCATGCCAGGTTCACCATACCACCCGACCACGTAGCCGTGCGCATGACGCTCCACCATCGGGAAGCCGCCGAAAAAGGCGGCGCGATAAGCCGTTGTCGAGACCTGGCACACGCCCCCGCCGATGCCCACCGCCGTGCGATCCCCGGCGATGACCAGCGCATCCGTGAAACCGTTCGCCGCACTGACGCTGCCCACGTTCTGATTGAACGAGAACACCTCGCCCGGCGGGACAACAACGTGCTGGAATTTCTCCGCCGCCGTGACTACATTGTGTACCCGTTCCGGCGGCGAGCCGCGGAAGGAACTCGTGCCCTCGCTGACGAGTTCGACAATCCCCATCTCCGCGACTCTGGTCGTATCGACCTGCGGTTCCAGCAGCGTTACGGGCAGCGTGATGTGCTCGGTGGCCCCGACCTCGCCTGCGGCCACGCTGGCGGCCGGGGCAACTTCGCCCACCAGCGCAGCCTCGATGGCCGCGACGCTCGCCTCCACATCTACCTGCTGCCCGCGCTCGCTGTGCGCCAGCACAACCACGCCCTGGCCGTCCCAGTCAATCGTGCCGTCACGCATGGGCCGGTTGAGCTGCCCGGCCAGCTCGCTGACCAGCGCGGCCACCCGCTCACGGTCCAGCGTCACGCCCAGGTCCACGCCGCCATCCGGCCCGATGGTGGGGGTCAGTTGCAGCCATTCGGTCAGTCGAGCCGCATCGATGGGATGCTCCTGCCGGCCATCCAGGGTCTCAGCGACGAGCACCAGCCGTCGCTCCGCGAGCGCCTGCGCGCGCTGGAGCGCATCCTCGACGGCGATGACCGTAGGCCGCAGCTCACGCACCACCAGCGGCGCGCTGCCGCCTTTGCCCGCGGCCACCAGCTCCATGAGCGCGGTGCGGGTCGCATTCAGGTTGACCTGGCGGCCCAGCTTGCCCGGTGTGCCTGTCGCCCGCAGCCTCTCGATGTTGATCCGGCCTTCCTGCGGCGCCAGGTCCACATCGGCTGCGATGGCGCGCAGCGTTGCCGACAGTCGGGCGTCGTCCACGCGCAGCACCGGCTCGATGTCGATGCCCGTGTTGAGCGCATACCCTTGGTCCATGAGATCATAGAGCAGGCCGGTCAGCAGGTCGAGCAGCGAGCTTTCATAGGTCAACACGGGTTCGTGGCGGCCAACGGCAAACGCGGCAGCAGCAGTGGCCGCCGCGTTGACATCTACGCCCAAATCCGCGGGGGCCAGTTCCCAGGCTTGTGCGCCATAGCGCAGGGTGACTGCCGCGCCAGGATATGGCGTAAGCGCGTCGCGGATGGCGTCCGCCGCCTCGTCCACGGTCAGGCCGCCGAGGGGAATGCCTTCGGTGTAGACACCTTCGTACACCCGGTCATGGTAACGCCACTCGTAACCGGCGACTGCGCCGATGCCGGCGAGCACCAGGAGACCGGCGGCCAGCAGCAGAAACAGCGCGCAGCCGCCCGCAGACCTGGCAAGCTTATGGTGAACCATATCATCCTGCAATGGTGTGTGAGTCTCAGCCCGAAAGGGTCTGGACAATCGGGCCGGCAGGTCACAACTATTGTAACCGATAAAGGCGTTTCTGAAAAACGCGCTGCATCCGGGTATGTTAACGGAGATAAGGCCTGGCAGGTTCCGACCTTAACAAAACAAGCCGGTGTCTGTGACAGACACCGGCCTGTGATCGCGCGAGCGAACGTCGTTACTTGACGGTAACCTGCGCGCCTTCGGCTTCGAGCTTGGCCTTCGCATCGGCGGCCGCGCTCTTCGAGACCGCGGTGAGCACCGGCGCGGGCGCGCCCTCAACCAGGTCCTTCGCTTCCTTCAGGCCCAGGTTGGTCAGTGCGCGGACGGCCTTGATGACGTTGATCTTGTTCGCGCCGAAGCTCGTCAGGACCACGTCGAACTCGGTTTGTTCCTCGACCGGCTCAGCAGCCGCAGCCGGCGCAGCCGCACCGGCGGCCGCAGCCGCGCCCGCCATCATCATCGGCGCAGCCGCGCTGACGCCGAAACGGGTTTCGAGGGCCTTAACGAGCTGGGACAGTTCAAGCACGCTCATCTGCTCGATGGCGGCGATCATCTCATCGGTAGTCATGGAAAGTGCCTCCTGAAATATGTAAAGTAGTAGTTACCCGGATTGTGACAGCCGCCCTCAGGCAGCCGCGGCCTCTTCAGCCGGTTGTTCCAACTGCGCTACGCGTGCGTTAAGCACGTTCATAAACCCGCGCAGCGACCCAGCCAGCACATTGACCAGGCCAGTGATCGGGGATTGCAGTGCGCCGACGACCTGCGCCCGCAGTTGGTCCTTGCCCGGCAACTCGGTGAGCGCCTGCACGCCCGCCGCGTCGAACACGGACTGGCCCATCAGGCCGCCGCGCAGGACGAGGATCTTGCTGTCACGGGCGAACTTGTTCAGCACCTTGGCCGGTGCAGCCACCTCATTGTAACAGAAGGTGACCGCGGTCGTGCCGCTCAAGAGCGATTCCGGGGCCGGCAGGCCGACCTCGGTCAAGGCGCGCGCCATCAGCGTGTTCTTGCTGACTGCGATCTCGCCCTCCGCCCCGCGCAACTCGCGACGCAAGGTCTCGAGCTGCTTGTGGGTCAGTCCACGATACTCGGTGACGATCACCGCCTGGCTACGCCGCAGCTTCTCGACGTACTCGTTGACCAGAGTTTCTTTCTTCTCGCGTGTGATTGCCAAGCGACGTACCTCCTTTCGTACGTTTTGACCAATGAAAAGAGCCCCTGCGCTGTGAGGTAGGCGCAGAGGCTCCGGCATAGACGGAGTTGCGCTCTTCCTACCTCGGCAGGTGTGCCATGTGCGGCACGTTAGGTCCGTAAGTTTGGACGGCCCTAGGCCGTTCAAACGCCGCCTGCTGTCTTCAGCGGTTGAGCTTATTTCCAGAGTTTGGGTGTCTGCGGCGCGTCATTGAGCCGCAGACCGAAGCATACATGACCGGGTTCGTAGTCGGCGCTTCAGCGCCCCTGCGAACGAAACCTACGCAGCTACAGCCTTCATCGTGGAGGCCTGGAGCGGGTCGAGCCGGATACCAGGCGCCATTGTGGAGGTCAGGGTGACGCGCTTGATGTAGACGCCCTTCGCACCGGACGGTTTCGCCCGGTTGACGGCATCCATCAGCGCGCCCAGGTTCTCCAGCATCTGCTCATTGGTGAAGCTGACCTTGCCGATCGGGACGTGCAGGTTGCCGGTCTTATCGACCTTGAACTCGACACGCCCTTGCCGCGCCTCGCGGATTGCGCGGGGCAGGTCATCCGGCTGAACAATGGTGCCGGCCTTCGGGTTGGGCATGAGGCCGCGCGTGCCGAGGATCCGGCCCAGACGACCGACCTTGCCCATGACCTGCGGGGTCGCGATCGCCATGTCGAACTCGAGCCACCCGCCCTGAATCTTGGCGATCATATCATCGAGGCCCACGTAGTCGGCCCCGGCCTGCTCCGCCAGGCGTGCGCCGTCGCCTTCCGCAAAAACCAAGATGCGCACGGTCTTGCCCAGCCCCGCGGGCAGCAAGACGGTGCTGCGCACCTGCTGATCGGCATGGCGCGGGTCGACGCCCAACCGGAAATGCACCTCGATGGTGCTATCGAACTTCGGATAGCTGATCTGCTTGAGGAGGGCAACTGCCTCGTCTGGCGCATAGTTCTTCATGCGGTCGACGAGCTTGGCAGCATCCTCGTATTTCTTGCCGTGTTGTGCCATGATTTTCTCCTTTACCCGGTACGAACGCCGGGCCTGGTGTTAGCGGGTGACAGTGCTGTTGCAGCTATGGCCGCGACAGCAATCCGCGCACCCTCCCATGTTGATAACACCACTATTCCGAGATAGTGATGCCCATGCTGCGGGCGGAACCCTCGATCATGCGCATGGCCTGGTCGACATCGTAAGCATTCAGGTCCTTGAGCTTCAGTTCTGCGATGTCACGCACCTGCTTGCGCGTAAGGTTGCCGACCTTGTCGGTCTTGGGCTTGCCGGAGCCCTTGGGCACACCGGCGGCCTGCTTGATGAGGTCCGCGGCGGGCGGCGTCTTCGTCACAAACGTGAACGACTGGTCGGTGTAGATCGTGATCTCGACCGGGATCACGGTCCCTGCCTGGTTAGCCGTGCGCGCATTGTAGTCCTTGCAGAACGCCATGATGTTGACGCCATGCTGACCCAGGGCAGGCCCGACCGGCGGCGCAGGATTCGCCTTGCCGGCCATGATTTGCAACTTGACGATCGCCTTGACTTTCTTCGCCATGAGAAATGACTCCTAATACTAAAGCCGCTCGATTTGGAGCAAATCCACTTCGATCGGTGTTTCCCGGTTAAAGAAGGAGACCAGGACGCGGGCTTTGCCTTTGTCCGCGTAGACCTCATCCACTGTGCCGTTGAAGTCTCGGAACGAGCCTTCGACGATGCGCACCTTGTCGCCCACCTTGACCTTCACCTGGGCGACCGGCTCCTCAGCCTCCATGCGGCGCATGATGCGGTCCACTTCTTCCTGGCGCAGGGGGGTCGGCTTATTGCCGATCCCGACGAAGCCCGTCACGCCCGGCGTATTGCGCACCACGTACCAGGATTCCTCGTCCAGGAGCATCTGAACCAGCACATAACCCGGATAGATACGGCGCTCCACCACCCGCCGCTGGCCGTCACGCAGCTCAACCTGCTCCTCGGTTGGCACAATCACTTCGAGGATGTAGCTTTGCATGCCCATCGACTCGGCGCGATGTTCCAGGTTCTTTTTGACCTTGTTCTCATAGCCCGAATAGCAGTGGACGACATACCACTGAGGTTTGGCCGCGTCAGGTTCGCTGCCCTCTGCGGCGCCCTCGTCGGATAATTCGATGGGCAACTGGTCTTCGTAAGGTTCGTCGGCTGCACCCGCGTACGAAGGCGCGGCATCACTGGCGCCAGAGTCATCCAGCGCCGGTTGCTGCTCGTAGTCGTCCATCGGGTCAGTATCTTGCCAGTTGTCCATATTCACCGCCATTCAGTCGTTGCCAGCTCACGCACAGGGCTACTAACGCGCCGGTCTGTGACAGACGTGCAACTTACAGGCTGACGATCAGGCTGACCAGGGTCGCGAAAAGAAAGTCGATTGCGCCCAGGAACGCCGCCATCACCGCTGTCACCGCCAGCACGATCAGAGTGAGGTTGGTCGCCTGCTTGCGCGTCGGCCAACTCACCTTACGCAGCTCACCGCGCGTGTCTCGCAAGTACTCGGCAATCCGATCGGTAATCTTCGGCCTTGCCTCAACTGCTTCTCTGCTCACGCACTTCCTCCTCGAGACCTGTCCGGCGCTTTGCTCGCCGCGATGCAGGCCGCTTACGATTCAAGACACCGTCCGGGCCGGCTCTGACTAACCATCCTGCAAGATCAGAAAGCCGTGCCGAGACGGTGTCTTGATGGTGAACCTTAGCATGCAAAAATGTTCCGGTGGAGCATTTTTGCCTAGACAGGCGTGGCAGGACTTGAACCCGCAACCCCCGCTTTTGGAGAGCGGTGCTCTGCCAATTGAGCTACACGCCTATGTGAGAGACGAAAGGCCCATGACGAAGCTTTCTTTCGTCATGTGCCTGGCGTCATTCTTACCGGGTCTCGCGATGCGTCATGTGCTTGCGGCAGCGCGGGCAGTACTTCTTCAGTTCCATGCGGCCCTGCGTGTTCTTGCGGTTCTTCTCAGTCGTGTAGGACCGCTCTTTGCACTCGTTGCAGGACAGCGTGACGACAATCCGGTTTGCTTTCTTAGCTGGAGCCATAGTAAACCTCGATACAGGTCACAGGTTGAAGGTTGCAAGTTCAACCTGGAACCTGCAACCTGTAACCGTTTATTCGATAATCTTGGTGATGACGCCGGCGCCGACCGTGCGGCCACCCTCGCGGATCGCAAAGTGCGACCCCACTTCCAGCGCCACCGGCACGATCAGCGTCACGATCAGGTTCACGTTGTCGCCCGGCATG
>DAOUGK010000156.1:0-4839 GCA_034429055.1 Anaerolineae bacterium
TATCGCGGAGCAAAACGTGGTCGGGATCGCCGCGGGGCTGGCCTCAGCAGGGAAGCGTGTGTTTGCCGTCTCGCCGGCCTGCTTCCTGACGGCCCGTGCGTTCGAGCAGATCAAGGTGGACATCGCTTACTCCGACCAGCCGGTGCGCATCATCGGCATCAGCGCGGGCGTCAGCTATGGCGCGCTGGGCGCCACCCATCATTCGCTGCACGACTACGCCGCGCTGCGTGCGGTCCACAACATCACGGTGGTCGCACCGGCAGATAACTTCGAGACGCGCGAGACGATTCGCGCCATCCATCGGGCAGACCATCCGGTGTATGTGCGCCTGGGCAAGGCGCCGCAGCCGCACGTCCACCCGGCAGGCAGCCGTTTCATCCTCGGTCAGGCCGCCCAACTTCGAGAGGGTCGCGACCTGACCTTCGTCGCATGCGGCGAGACCGTCGCGCCCGCTGTCGCCGCGGCCGATAGCCTGGCTGCGGAGGGGATCACCTGTCGCGTGTTGAGCATGCATACGCTCAAGCCGCTCGACGCTGCGGCTGTGCTGGCAGCCGCCGTTGAGACGCGCGCGGTCATCACTGTCGAGGAGCACAGCGTCCACGGCGGGCTGGGCGAGGCGTGCGCGGCAGTGTTGATGCAGGCCGGCGCGCGTCTGCCGTTCCGAATCGTGGGCTTCCCGGATGAATACATGGTCACCGGGTCGCAGGGCGATATCTTCAAGCATTACGGCATCTCGCCCGCTGGGCTGGCAGCAACGGCCCGCGTGCTGCTGTCCCGCTGAGGGCAAACTCCGGAGGCATCATGGCCCAAAAAAAGGCTGTCCTGGGCGTCATCATCGGCAACCGGGACTTCTTCCCCGACCGGCTCATCACGACCGCGCGGCAATCCCTGGCAGAGGTGTTTGCCGTGCTCGATATCGAGCCGGTCATCCTGGATGAGAGCACGACCAAGCTCGGTGCGGTGGAGACCTGGAGCGACGCACGCAAGTGCGCCGCCCTGTTCGACGAGCACCGCCATCGCATCGACGGCATCCTCATCAGCCTGCCCAACTTCGGGGATGAGAAGGCCGCGGTCGAGGCGATCAAGCTGTCGGGGCTACAGGTGCCCATCCTGGTGCAGGCATTCCCGGACGATCTGGACGCCCTCACCCCGGAGTTCCGCCGCGACGCGTTCTGCGGCAAGATTTCCGTCTGTAACAACCTGTACCAGTATGGCTATCCTTACTCCGTGACCGATCAGCACACGCTGCGGCCCGACACGGAGGCGTTCCGCAATGAGCTGCGCAAGTTCGTGGGCGTGTGCCGCGTGGTCAACGGCCTGAAGCGCGCCCGCCTGGGTGCGGTCGGCGCGCGGCCCAACGCCTTCAATACGACGCGCTACAGCGAGAAGCTGCTGCAGGCGCACGGCATCAGCGTGCAGACGGTCGACCTGTCCGAGATCCTGGGCACGGTGGGCAAGCTGGCCGACGACGATGCGCGGGTGATCGAGCGGTTGGGGCGGCTGCGCGGGTACGTCAATACCGCGGGCGTGCCTTCGCCGTCATTGGTGCGCATGGCGAAGTTCGCCATCGTGCTGGAGGACTGGATGCAATCGCTGGACATCCAGGCATCGGCCCTACAATGCTGGAACTCGCTTCAGCAGAACCTCGGCGCGAACGTCTGCACCGTGATGAGCATGATGAGCGAGCAGCTCATGCCGAGCGCGTGCGAGGTGGATGTCACCGGCGTCGTCTCGATGTATGCGCTGCAACTGGCCTCCGGCACGCCGAGCGCGCTCGTCGACTGGAACAACAATTATGCCGACGATCGGGACAAGTGCGTCCTCTTCCACTGCGGCAACTGGGCCCGCAGCTTTTACGGCGATGAGTTCAACATGGAGTATGCCCCGATCCTGGGTTCGACGCTGGGGGTCGAGAATACCTATGGCGTCGTCGCCGGCCGCGTCCCGGCCGGGCCGTTCAGCTTTGCGCGCGTCAGCAGCGACGACCGGCACGGACGCATGCAGGCGTACGTTGGCGACGGGGAGTTCGTGGACGACGCGCTGCACACCTTCGGCAGCCGCGCAGTGGTGCGCGTGCCGCGGCTGCAGGCGTTGATGCGGCACATCTGCAAACACGGCTTCGAGCACCACGCCGCGATGAACCGCTCGCACGCGGCCGCGGTGCTGCACGAGGCGTTCACGACTTACTTCGGCTGGGATGTGTACTATCACGACAGGCCGGATGATGACTGTTAGGCAGGACGGCGCGCGCTATATCCTCGCTATTGACGAGGGCACCACGAACGTCAAGGCCGTGCTGGTGGACTGCGACGGCTGCGTCGCGGCGGAGGCTGCCCTGCCCCTGTCTATCGCGTATCCGCAGCCGGCGTGGGTCGAACAGGAAGCACTCGAAATCTGGCGCACGTCGCACGCGGCAGCCGGGGAAGTGCTCGCCGCCGCACCGGCAGGGCAGGTGGCGGCCCTGGCGATTACCAATCAGCGGGAGTCTGTGCTGGCCTGGGACCGGCGCACCGGCGCTCCGCTCGGCCCGTGCATCTCCTGGCAGTGCCATCGCAGCGCAGCCTTCTGCGCGCGGCTCAGGGCGCAGGGGCTGGCTGAGACCATCTACGCGCGAACCGGGCTGGCTGTGGACCCCATGTTCTCTGCGAGCAAGGCGCGCTGGCTGCTGGAGCACATCCCCGATGGCCCCGCGCGCGCGGCAGATGGCGAGATTTGCCTGGGAACAGTGGACGCGTGGCTGCTGTGGAACTTCACCGGCGGCGCGATACACGCATGTGACGTTACCAACGCGTCGCGCACGCAACTCTATAACCTGGACACGCTGGAGTGGGATGACGACCTGTTGGCTATCTTTGGCATCCCGCGGGCCGCGCTGCCGGAGGTGCGCCTGTCGAGCGCGTACTACGGGGAGACGCGTAGGTTGTCCGGTATTCCCGCGGGGCTGCCGATTGCCGCGCTGATCGGAGATTCCCATGCCGCGCTGTTCGGACATGCCGGGTTTCGGCCCGGTTCCGTCAAGGCGACGTACGGGACCGGCTCATCGCTCATGACGCCCACCCCCGGGCGGGTCTTTTCGCGCAGCGGGCTGTCATCGAGCGTCGCGTGGGGCCACCGGCAGGTGACGTATGCGCTGGAGGGCAATATCTACGTGACCGGCTCGGCGGTGCAGTGGGTGGCAGATATGCTGGGGGTGGCAGGGCCGGAGGATGTAGAGGCGCTGGCCGCGCAGGCTCCCGACAACGGCGGCGCGTACTTCGTGCCCGCGCTGGCCGGTCTCGGCGCGCCTCACTGGAACGAGGCTGCGCGCGGCCTGATTACCGGCCTGACGCGCGGGTCGACTCGGGGCCACCTGGCGCGCGCGACCCTGGAGTCAATCGCTTACCAGATTCGCGATGTCTTCGAGGTCATGCAAGCTGAGGCGGGCGCGCCGTTGCGGGTGCTGCTGGCAGACGGCGGCGCAACGCGTAACCGGACATTGATGCAGTTCCAGGCCGACATCCTCGGCGTGCCGCTGCTGTGCAGCACTGTGGGCGATGTGTCGGCGCTGGGCGCGGCGTACCTGGCCGGGCTGACGGTGGGGTTGTGGGATTCAGAAGACGCGATTGCCGCGCTGGAACGGCCCCAGGTGCGCTATGAACCAGCTATGTCGCAGGCCCGCCGCGATGCGCTCTATGCGGACTGGCAGGCGGCGGTGAAGCGCGCCCTTTGATTTGACCACGGAATATACGGACCACACGGAATTGGTCTATTTCAATCTTCCGCGTGATCCGCGTGTTCCGTGGTCGCACCTTCCTGGGATTCGTCAAACTGCGAGACCCGCGTTCCGCCAGACCTGGTGCAGCGCCTCCGCCGTTGTGCGGACGGCATCCTCCGGCGACATCTCCTTCAGCCGCGGGCTGAACGGCTCGACGACGACGGGGCCGTTGTAGCCGAGACGGGCGAGCGCCTGGAGGAATCCCCGCAGGTCGATGACCCCGGTTTCGCCCGGCAGCGCGCGGTGCGTGTCCGGCAGTTCGTCCAGCGGGATGCCGGGGAGCGCGTCGTTCACATGGACATCCACGATATCCGCGTCGCGCAGCCGCGCCAGTTGGTCGAGGGTGCCGCCCGCGGTATACCAGTGATAGGCGTCCAGCAGGAGCCCCATGTTGCGGGTGCCTGCGGCGTGTTCGATGTCGCGGCAGAGGGCCAACATGCCGTCCAGCGTATGAATGAACTCGTACGGGTGGTTGTTGCGCAGCGTCTTGGGACCGAGGAATTCCAGCCCGAAGCGGATGCCGTGTGCGTCCAGGATGCGCGCGGCACGGCTGAGCCGGTCTACGTGGAGCGCGTAGTTGGCATCAAAGTCCAGGCTGTCGTGCCAGCTCGGGATCCACGTGGTCGTGCGGTTCACCCCGCTGGCCGCCGCAACAACGCAGAGGTTCTCCAACTCGGCAAGGGCCTCGCTGAACTCGACCTCCGGCTTGCGATAATCGAGCGGAAAACCGAAGCCGCCCGGCTGGACACCGGCATGGGTCAGCAGGTCACGGGTCTGCGTCGCACCCAGGGCCGCGGCCTCCCGGATGTTGATGTGCAGTGCATCGAATCCGTTTACGGCGGCGAGGTCGGCGGCGACTGCGAGATCGGCCCGGACGCCGATCGCGCCGGGGGATAGGGATTTGAACATCGGATGCTCCTTTGCTAGATGCCTGCCCGCTCGCAGATTGCGGCGTACGCCCAGTCGTCCCACTCCTCGCGCACACCGATGCCGGGCAGATCGGGATAGTTCTTGCAGATGAGCCCGCCCTCGAAGGTATCCACCATCTCACGCGCACCAGTCTCGATGACCGCACGGTCGCCCGT
>DAOUGK010000157.1:0-15851 GCA_034429055.1 Anaerolineae bacterium
GAGCTTCCTGCGCACGACGCTGCCGCCTGGCATCCTGAGCGGAGCGCAGCGGAGTCGAAGGACAGGCGGCTCATGACGTCACCTTGCGACCGAGAAACTTTCTCCCCGCCCAGCCGTATTGACTGTCAGACGGGCCAGATGGATCGACCCGTCGGCCAACGGAGGGGAGCCATGAGGAATAACCGCACGCTATGGATCGTCTTGCTGCTGGTGGTGCTGGCGGTCTGTTGTTTCGTCGCCAGCATCGGCGGGCTGTTGCTCGCCCGCAATCTGCAACGCGGCGCGAACTGGGTCTGGAGCGCCAACAACGAAATCACTGACACGGTCGCCGGCACGCTCGATGTGGCAGACCCGGCCACCCTGGCGGTAGACCTGCCCGTGGGCAGCCTCACAGTCCGCACCGGCGAGCCAGGTCAGATAGCGGTGGAAGCCACGAAGCGCGCGTGGGGGCGGAGCACCGCCGAAGCGCAGCGCACGCTGGACCGCATCGATGTGTCCATCGAGCCGACAGCCGCCGGCGTGCGCGTGACAGTGACCGGGCCGGACTGGCAGGCGGGGGCGAGCACGACCCCACGCACCCCCCAGGTTGACCTGGTGGTGACGGTGCCTGAGCCGACGCAGCTCGACCTGAAGGTCGGCGTGGGACGGCTTGCGGTGGATGGCGTGCGCGGCGATGTGCGTATCACCGCCGACGTGGGCGAGGTCGAGTTGACGGATGTCCAGCCGGTGACCGCCCTGGAGGTGGAGTCACGGGTGGCCAGCATCCGGTTCGAGGGCGCGCTGACGACCGGCGCCACGTATCGGATGACCAGCGATGTGGGGCGCATCCTGCTGCAACTGCCGCCTGAAAGCGCGTTCCAGATCGAAGCACGCAGCGACATCGGCGATGCAACGGTGGACTTCGATGTCGTCGGCCAGCAAGAACGCCCCGGTTTCACGGGCAAGGAGATCACCGGGCAGGTCGGGGAGCCCGGCGGCACTGAGCTTTTCCTGCGCTCGCGGGTGGGCGACATCCAGGTGGAGCAGGCGCCCTGACCGCCTGAAAACGGTTGGCATAACGTACCTTAACGACTTGGCACGCGCTCTAAATTTAAGGTCGGGTTTGCGCACAGTTTTTGCGCCCTTCTACTGTGGTCTGCGGGAACGCCGCCACAACCGGTCGCGTAGAACAGCAGTGCGCGCGCCGACCGCGCTACATAAGCATTTACCGGGCAGCAGTAGAGCGCCTACTGCTGCCTTGCCTGCTCCCGGCCCCTCTGCTAGAATGCCCCCCGCAAAAGGGTAGACAATCGATATCGCATCCGCACCTCCAGGTTGGGTGCTGCAGCTTGTGGTTGTTTCCTCCGGCTCTCTGCTGTGGGCGGTCCACTTGCCGTCCTGACAAAAACGAACGCGGTTGTATCTTTGTAGGCGGGATGAACCAGATGCTTGCACGCTCTGCGTGCCAGGCCAGCTTTGGTGTCGCTTGCTACCGGTTATGCGCAGTGGGGTTCAGGCCAGTTTGACCGGCGCGGTCAGCGCCGTCTGGCGTTTAGCGTCTTGTCCTTTAGATAATTCAGGGTGATGGTGATAGCCATGTGTGCCGTTGAAGTGCCGACAAATAGATCCGCCAGGGACATCTGGGACAATGCCCGCAGCCAGTTGCGGCTGC
Source organism: Anaerolineae bacterium (assembly GCA_034429055.1). GTDB lineage: Bacteria > Chloroflexota > Anaerolineae > CG2-30-64-16 > CG2-30-64-16 > MWBF01. The sequence continues at coordinate 1,652 of DAOUGK010000157.1, forward strand.
AGTTGCCCCGGAGCACCTATGAGACGTGGGTTCGGGATACCGAGTGCCTGGCCCATGAGGACGGAGCTTTTGTGATCGGGGTCGGCAACGCATATGCGAAGGACTGGCTCTCGCTGCGGCTCCGGCCCCTCATCAAGCGCACACTGGCCGGCATTGTAGGCCGCACAGTGGAAGTTACGTTTGTGGTTCAGGCCACGCCCGTTGCCGACGACCCGGATGCGCCGCCGGTGCCGCTGCTGGCCTACGAGACCCAGGTTGAGCCGGCGCCCGCGGAGCCGCAGATGACCTATGGGGCCGATCTGAGTGCGCGCTACAGCTTCGACACGTTCATCGTGGGGCCATCCAACCGGATGGCGCACGCCTCCGCCCTGGCAGTCTCCGAACGTCCCGGCACGGCATACAACCCGCTGTTCCTCTACGGCGGCAGCGGCCTGGGCAAGACCCACCTGCTGCAGGCGATCGGTCATACCGTGCAGACGATGGGCAAGCGCGTGTTGTATGTCACGTCGGAGGTTTTCACCAACGACCTCATCAACGCCATCCGCATGCAGGCCACCGACCAGTTCCGGGCGAAGTATCGCACGATCGACGTGCTGCTGCTGGATGATGTCCATTTCATCGCGGGCAAGGAGCAGACGCAGGAGGAGTTCTTCCACACCTTCAACGCGCTCCACGCGGCCAACCGCCAGATTGTGATGACCAGCGACCGCCCGCCCCAGGCCATCCCGACCCTGGAAGAGCGTCTGCGCTCGCGCTTCGGCTGGGGCATGATTGCCGATATCCAGCCGCCCAACCTGGAGACGCGTATCGCCATCCTGCAGGCAAAGGCGGCTTCGTTGGGGCGGGATGTGTCGAACGATGTACTGCACTTGATTGCGCAGCGCGCCTATCGCAACATCCGCGACATGGAAGGCGCACTGAACAAGGTGCTGGCGCATGCCGAGTTCTTCCACCGGCCGCTCAACGCGGGACTGGTGGAGGATGCGCTGGCCTACCTGGCCCCCGCGCAGAGCAAGCTCAGCCTCGACGCGATCCTCCAGGTTGCCGCCGAGCACTTCGGGATAACGGTCGAGGACCTGAAAGGCCGCAATCGCAGCGCGCGCATTGCCCTGCAGCGCCAGGTGGTCATGTACGTCATGCGGGAAGAGACGGGCGCATCGCTGCCGCAGATTGCGCTCGTGCTCGGCGGGCGTGACCATACCACGGTGTTGCACGGCTGCGAGCGGGTGAGCAGCGAGCTGGACAGCGACTCCGATCTCGCGCGCACCGTCAACGACCTGCGCAACCGGCTGTATGAGCCGGTGCGCGTCCGCCAGAATGGATACGCGCCCGCCTGAGCTTCGCACGATTTGAACGCGTGGCCTGAGGACATCTGCATCGCTGATGCAGATGTCCTCAGGCGGTTTTTAAGGCGTTTCTGTGGATAACTGCCCCGTTCTGTGTGGATAACAGGGTCACTGTGTGGATAACCGGCAGGCCGCGGGGCAGAATTAGGTTGCTGTAACGAGGCGGCCCCTACCCCTAGTAGGCGACCTTCAGCCGCCAGTTCGGGCCGTTGTGGATAGTTCTCAGCGCCGCGGCACTTCCCCCAGCACCGGCAGCCCCAGCTCCTCCAGGTCACGCCGCTCACGCACCGAGGTGTCGAGATAATCCAGCAGGAAGGCCAGGCCGATGCCCGCGGCCAGGGCCAGCAGTACGCGCAGCGGCAGGTCAAGCTGCTCGCGCGCGGGCCGGCCTACCGCGCTGACTGACGGCGCATCGATGAGCCGGATGTCGGCTTCCTCCGCGCTGAACTGGCCGAAGAACTCCGCGCTGCCCTCGGTCAGTGTGGCCGCGACTGCGTTCGCGATGGCCGTCAGGACCTCCGCGTCGGGCCAGGTCACGTTGACCGTCAGGATGCGATGCAGCTTGCCGGGCTGCGTGCTGGCTCCGATGGCGCCGGGCGCCACGGTGATGCCTTGCCCGGCGAGCCGGTCGCTCACCGCGGCGGCAAATGCACCGCTGCGCACGATTTCGCCCAGGTCGTCCACGAGGTATTCGGACGTCAGCAGAGTATAGTAGCGGTCGTAGGTATAGACGCCGGGGATGCGTTCGGGCTGGACGCCGACGTTGAAGCGCATCGAGGCCGTGTACACCGGCGGCCGGGGCTGCCAGGGCCGCTGCATGACCAGGGTCAGGGCCGCGACCGCCAGCGCCAGCCCCACGGGCAGCCACCAGCGCCGCATGATGATGTTCCAGTAGGCACGCAGCTCCATCAGACCGTCCTCGCGATATACTCGCTCAACTCGCGCTCGAACCGCTCCCGGCTGAAGCGCTCGGCATTGCGGCGGCACGCGGCCGGGTCATAGGCCCGCGGGTCGAAGCGGCCGAGCACCCCCATCAGGGCTGCGGGAGTCTGCTCGTCAAAGAATTCGCCGGTGCAGCCGGGAATCACCGTGTCCAGCGCGCCGCCGCCCCGGAACGCGATGACGGGCCGGCCCGCGGCCTGGGCTTCCAGCGGCGCGATGCCGAAGTCCTCCAGGCCCGGAAAGATGAACGCCCGCGCGCCGCGGTAAAGCTGCGCCAGCTCATCGGCGGGCACGCGGCCCAGGAACGTCACGGTTGGTCCGGCCACCTGCTCCAGCGCGGGGCGGTCGCGCCCTGTCCCGTAGACGAGCAGCTTGAGCCCCAGCTCCGAACAGGCCCGCACAGCCAGGTCCAGCCGCTTGTACGGAATCAGCCGCCCGCCGGCCAGAAAGTAGTCGCCCACCGGCTCCCCGTCCGGCCGGAACTGCGCGATGTCCACCGGCGGATAAATGATGCGACTCTCGCGGCCGTAGAACCGGCGGATGCGCTCCTGGATTTCGCTCGAAATCGCAATGAAGTGATGGACCCGTTGGGCCGCGGCATAGTCCCAGCGCCGCAGCGCGGCGATCAGCGGCCGCAGCAGCCGGTTCACTCCCGGGCGGATGGCCTCGCGCTGCCGGTAAGTATCGTACTGCCAGAGAAAGCGGGTCGGCGTCAGACAATAGCAGATGTGTGTGCCATCAGACGGCGGCCGTATCCCGTGGCAGAAGCCGCTCTTGTTGCTCAGTACCAGGTCATAGTCCCGCAGGTCTACCCCGCCGAACGCCAGCGGATAGACCGGCAGGTAGGCCTGGTGATGCGCCATCACCCCGGGCAGGTGTTGCATGAAAGTGGGCCGGATGTCCCATGCCTGGTAGGCGGGCGGCATCCTGGCGGGTGCATAGATGCTGGTGAAGACCGGCGCAGCCGGAAACATGCTCACCAGCACCTCCAGCACATATTCCGCACCACCGACCTGGTTCAGCCAGTCGTGGACGAGCGCGACTTTCATTCAGCGGGCGTTGGTTCCTGTGGCGCCGCGGGCTCCACAGGAGCCGCCATATCTTCAGGGGCGCGGCGCGCGGTGCTCAACGCCTGCGTCAGGCGCACCAGCGCGACCTTGTTGCCCTTGCCGCAGTGGGGGCACAGCACCAGCGCGTGCTTCTTGCCCTCGGCCTGTTGCAGATAGCCCTGCACTTCCTCATCTGACGGCGTAAACCGACGTCTGCATTTATCACAAGTGATCGCAAGCATAGTATCCTTCTTCTCAGTTCAGGCCTGGGCTTCCGCCTGCTCGGCCGGCGCCTCGGCAGGTATGGCAGGCGCAGGGAACCGTTCAGACAGCGCGACGAAACTCTCAGGTTCGCCGAGGATGGACCAGTCCAGGACGCTGGTAAGCTGCGTGTCCATCACGCCGGGCACGGTGCGAATCCAGCTCATAACGTAGCCCGTCAGGGCCGCGGTGCGTTCGCCCAGCAGCAGGATCATCAGGTCCGCGTCGGTCCGGTGGAAGAGCTTGAGCACCCAGACCACGCTCACCTGCTCGTGCGCCGGCAGGCTGACGAGCGCTTGGAAGGCTTCGCGGTCGCGGCCCGGTTGCAGTTTGACCAGGACCGTGGCGGCGGCGCGGCGATCCCAGCCCGTTTCCATCAGGGAGACATCGAGAATGGGGTCGGCATAGACCACCCCATCGAAGGCCAGTTGCGCGGAAGTGCCGCGCACGCCCGGCACCGTCCGGATGACGTCAATCAGGAAGTTATCCAGCTCGGCCAGGTCATGGATCATGCAGACGACGCGCAGGTCCGCGCGCTCGCGCAACCAGTTGACCCATAAGACCGTCAGGCAAGGCTCGCAGTGCTGCCTGAGGTTGGCAAGCAGGCCTTCCCGCGCAAGTTCATCCTGGCCGCTGATGATGTCGATGTCGATAACGGCCAAAGTTGGTTCCATGCAGTCCTCCCCTTACAGCGTACACGCTCACCGGTCTATCTTAGCACGGTTGAGCCTGTAGACCAAAGGCGCCCTGAGCGACTGGTGCAGTTTTCGGCCGGGAATTCCAAATGTGCGCGCGGGTGCAGGCATGCGGAGCGGAGTCGAAGCACGCCGGCACCGTGACGGTCCTTCGACTGCGTGCGTTGCGGTGCCAGGCTGTGCCTGGCCGCCACGCCCTCCGCTCAGGATGCTGTGCGTCGGCTGCGCCGACGCACAGCGCCTACATTTGGAATTCCTGGTTTTCGGCGCTGGCTAAAGGATGCTATAATGCGCTGAGCAACAAGCTGCGGCTCTGTATCCGCGTGGCCGCTTTGGAAGGAGCAGCACGGTGACACGTGTGAGTTTCGATCTCCAGTTGAAAGCCCTGCAGGAGCGCCTCGTCAGTCTTGGTTTGATGGTGGCGCAGGCCCAGGAACAGGCGGTGCGCGCGCTGGCAGAACGCGATGAGCAGTTGGCTCAGGAGCTGATTGCCGCAGATCAGAGTATCAACCGGGCGCAGCATGAAATCGAAGAGCAGTGCCTGTTGTTGATCGCCAGCCAGCAACCGGTTGCGCGTGATCTCCGGCTGATCTTCTCCATCGCGTCGATCGCCTCGGAACTGGAGCGGATGGCTGACCACGCCAAGGGCATCGCCGTCATTGCCCTGCGGCTGGCTGACCAACCCATGCTCAAGCCGTTGATTGATGTGCCGCGCATGGCGGAAATCGGCCGCGAGATGCTGCAGGGACAGCTTGATGCGTTCCTGCACGGTGATGTGGATGAGGCCCGCGCGCTGGCCGCGCGTGACGCGGAGATCGACCAGCTCAACGACCAGGTTTACCGCGAGCTCCTGATGATCATGATGACCGACCCGCGCACCATCACCCGCGCAACCTATCTCCTGTGGGTGGCCCACAACCTGGAACGGTTTGCGGATCGGACGACCAACATCGGCGAGCGCGTGGTCTTCATGCGGACAAACGCCATTGTCGAACTGGACGAATGATCTTTGCGGTATCTGAGGGGCTGCCTCGCATCTACGTGTTTATCCGAAAAAAGGGTAGCATAGCCCCTTGTGGGCGGACTAACGGGCACAAGGCCCTAGACTACGACTTTTCGGATAGACACTAAGGATGCCGGGCACCGCCTTGCTCAGATAGCTTCCCATCCTTGCTTCCTGGACGGAGACACATGGACCTAACCCAACTCAGCCAGATGGTGGCCTGGCTCGATGAAGAGCACCGCCGCGACCGTGAGGAAATTGCCAAGCTGGACCAGCGCCTGCAAAGCCTGGCGATCGAGCGCCAGGAGCAGGCCCGTCGCATCCAGGACCTGGAGAGCCGGCTGGCGAGCACGCAGGCTCAACTCACGCGCTTCACCCAGATCGAGCAGGCGCTTCAGCAGCTCAGGGGTGAGGTGGTGGTCATGCTGGATAAGCAGACCGAGGCGCGCGTGCAGGCCGAGCGCGAATCTGAGCGAGCGCGGCTGTCTGACCGCGAAGCCCTCAGCCGCGGGGTGGCGGAAGTGCGCAAGGAACTGGCGCGCATTCCTCGCCTGGAGGAAGAACTGGTCACGCGGCAGGCCGAGGATCAGCGTCTCGGTGAGATGCTGCTCGCGCTGCGCCAGTCGGTCGCCAATGTCAGCAAGGAGATCGACGACCGCACGCGCAGCCTGCCCTACATGATCGAGCAGCGCGCGCAGGATAACAAGCGCATCGCCCAGCTTCAGGCCGAGCACGTGGACCTCATCAAGCGTACGGAAGTAATCGGCACGCGCATGCCGCCGGTCGAAGAACGCGTCCAGCGCCTGGAGCGTGAACTCCAGAAGATTCAGCCGATCCCCGAAGCGTTGCGCCAGGAACAACAGGTGTTCATCGAGGCGCAGAAACTCGGTGAAGTTGAACGCACCCGGCAGATGACCGTCTGGGAGCAAGACTTTGTGGATCAGCGGACGATCATCGAGAAGCAGGCCGTGCGCCTGCGCGAGTTCGAAGCGCGGCACGAGACGGTAGGGCGAACGCTGAAGGCGCTGGAGGAATTCCAGGCGCAGGTCGTACACAGCCAGAAGCAGGTGTCCGAGCTGCAGCGATTGGCCGAAGAACGCCAGCGCAAGGAACTGGCCGAGTGGCAGGCCGAGAACGAGCAGCGGTGGAAGAAAGAAACCCTCCGCTGGGACTATACCATCCAGGAGCAGCAGAAGGTCAACCAGAAGGTCATCGAACGCTTCCCGCCCCTCGAGAAGCAGTTGGCCCTGCTGCTGCGCGAGGTGGAGGCCTTGTGGCGCGCCTATGAAGGGCAGGGCAGCCTGCAATTGCAGAACGCCCAACGACTCCTCGACACCATCAGCGGGTCGCTGGCTGCACGGCCCAAGACCGACTAACGCCCCAGGCATGTGATTTGCAGGCGACGAAGGCAGGCGCGCCCGCCTCTTCGTCGCCTGTGTTTATGGAGGCTCCTATGCGCGTCATCGGCACCGCCGGGCATGTAGACCACGGCAAATCCACGCTCGTCCGTGCGCTGACCGGCATCGATCCGGACCGGCTGCGCGAGGAAAAAGAGCGCGAGATGACAATCGACCTCGGTTTCGCCTGGCTCACCCTGCCGCCCGCCCGCAACGAGGCCGCTGAGTCTGTCGGGGCTGGGGCCCTGGGGGTTGAAACGGTCGGCGCCGAAACCGTCGGCGTCATCGACGTGCCGGGCCACATCGACTTCATCAAGAACATGCTGGCGGGCATCGGCGGGATCGACGCGGCGCTGTTCGTCGTCGCCGCGGATGAAGGTGTCATGCCCCAGACGCGCGAGCATCTCGCGATCCTGGACCTGCTGCAGATTCCCGCAGGCGTGGTCGCGCTGACCAAGACCGACACCATCATCGAGGAAGGCTGGCTGGAGCTGGTCGAGGCGGACCTGCGCGCAGCGCTCCACGGCACCGCCCTGGCCGGCGCGGCGATCGTGCCCGTGTCGGCGCGCGCCGGGACGGGGCTGGCAGAGCTGCGGCAGGCCCTGGCGGATGCGCTGGCGACCGTGCCCCCGCGCCGCGACAAGGGCCAGCCGCGGCTGCCGATTGACCGGGTCTTCACCGTGGCCGGTTTCGGGACGGTTGTGACCGGCACGCTCAGCGACGGGCACTTTCGCGTGGGCGATGAGGTTGCCATCCTCCCCGGCGGGCTGACCGCACGCATTCGCGGGCTGCAAACGCACAAGAAGGCCGTGGAACTGGCGCTGCCGGGCAGTCGCCTGGCTATGAACCTGACCGGCGTGCATCCCGATGATTTGCAGCGCGGCATGGTGGTCGCCAAACCCGGCACGGTGCAGCCGACGACGCTGGTCGATGTGCGGCTGCGGATGGTGCGCGGGGATGCGTCTCTGCCGCCTCTGCGCCACAGCCAGCCCGTCGATTTCTTCAGCGGTGCAGCGGAAGTTCCCGGCCGCGCGCGCTTGCTGAGCGCGGAACAGCTCAACGCGGGGCAGACCGGCTGGGTGCAGGTGGTGCTGGCTGCACCGGTAGTCGTCGCGGCGGGCGACCGGTTCATCATCCGGCAGGCGTCGCCCAGTCTGACGCTCGGCGGCGGGACGGTCGTCAACCCGCACCCGCGGCGGCGCTGGCGGCGGCTCCAACCGGACGTGCTGGCGCAGCTCGAAACGCTCGCGCGCGGCACGCCTGAGGACCTTGTGCTGCACGGCCTGGCGCGGCAGGAGCCGGTCACGTTCAAGGCGGTCGTCGAAGCCTCCGGGCTGGATGCCGCCGGAGCCGAGCCTGTGCTGGCGAGCATGGTCGCCAGCGGACAGCTCATTCCGCTGGGCGCGGTGCAGCCGCCGTTCAGCAAGAGCCTGACCCCGGTCATTTCGCTCGGCGGCTGGGGCCTCCTGGCTGCGCGCATGGCCGACATGCTGGCCGAGTTCCATGTGCAGTATCCGCTGCGTCCCGGCATGGCGCGCGAGGAGCTCAAGAGCCGGCTTCAGGGCCGCGACCGGTGGTCGGGCAAGCTGTACAACGAGCTGCTGGCGCGCGCAGTCAGCGAGAGCGTGCTGGTCGAGCGCGGGGACTACCTGGCGCGGCCCGGACACGCAATCATCTTCACCCCGGCGCAGCGTCCCCGGGTGGATGCGCTGCTGGCCGCGTTCCGCCGCCAGCCGTACACCCCGCCCTCGATGGCCGAGAGCGTTGCCATGACGGATGGGGAGATGATCAGCGCGCTGATGTACCAGGATGTCCTCGTGCGGTTGAGCGAGGATGTGCTGCTGCTCCGCGAAACCTACGATGAGATGGTGGCCGGCATCATCGGCCACATCAAGGAGCACGGCAGCATGACCGTCGCGCAGGTGCGCGACCGTTACAACACGAGCCGCAAGTACGCGCTGGCCTTGATGGAGCGGCTGGATGAACAGAAGGTCACGCGTCGCGTGGGCGACGAGCGCGTGCTCCGGTAACGCAGCGCATGGGCATCCTGAGCGGAGTCTCGGCCGGCTTTTCGGCTGGAACGCAGTCGAAGGATGCCTCCTTTTCGGATTGTCCAAGAATCGATGGAATTACACAGCATCAGGAGATAGGTTGACATGAAGGGTTATCAGCCGGTTATGAGCTTCGGCGCGGAGGTCGCCGCGGAAATGCGGGGTTTTCAGCGTGGCGATGAGCGCGCAGCCGTCGCGTGCCTGGAACGGCTGGCCGGCGCTGGCCCGGCATTGGAGCTGGCGATCGGCACCGGACGTATTGCGCTGCCGCTGGCCGCGCGGGGCGTGCGCGTCGATGGCATCGATATTTCACCCGCCGTGCTCACTCAGCTAAAGGCTCAACGGGGCGGCTCCGAGCTTGCGGTCACGGTCGGTGACTTCGCAGATGTGCCGGTGTCGGGCAGCTATCGCCTGATCTATGTCGTGTGGAATACGTTTTTCAACCTGCTGACGCAGGACGACCAGGTGCGCTGCTTCGAGAACGTCGCCGCGCATCTCACCGACGATGGGTGCTTTGTCATCGAGGCATACGTGCCGGCTTTTCTCTACCGGCTGCAGAACGAGCAGTATGTGGAGGCCGAAGCGATCGAGGTCGATGAGGTGCGGCTCGATGTCTTGCGCCATGACGCGGCGACGCAAATGATCGAGGAGAGCCATGTGTCGCTGTCCGCTGCCGGCGTCCACCTGAACCCCGTGGTACAGCGGTATGCCTGGCCTGCCGAACTCGACCTGATGGCGCGGCTGGCCGGGCTGCGCCTGCAGAACCGGTGGGGCGGCTGGAGTGGAGAACCCTTTACCGCAACCAGCAGCCTGCACGTCTCCGTGTATGGCCGCTGATGCAGGAACGCCGAGCACCAGCTCGGCGTTCCTGCCAGCTTCCAGCTGCTAAACTGGTTCCACCGCGATAACTACGGTCGAGACCTTCGAGGTCTCGCAGACCTCGAAGGTCTGCCATGTGGATTCCATTCTGAAATCGGTTTAGCTTCCCGCCCGCCAGACGACCTTGCCGTCGAGCACGGTCATATCCACCGGCGTCTCGCGGATCGCCATCGGGTCGGCCTCGAAGATGTTCTCCCCCAGGACCACCAGGTCCGCCACCTTCCCCGGCGTGATGCTGCCGCGATAGCCCTCTTCACCCGCGGCATACGCGGGCCAGTAGGTGTACGCGTCCACGGCCTCGGCGACCGTGATGCGCTCCTGTGGCTGCCAGCCGGCCGGGCGGGGCGTGCCGTCTGCGCGGCGGCGCGTCACGGCCGCGTGGATGCCGGTGAGCGGCGCGTGCGGCTCGATCGGCCCGTCTGAGCCGAACACGAGATGCGCGCCGGAGTCGAGCAGGCTGCGGAAGGCATAGGCGCCGGGCGCGCGCTCCGTTCCCCAGAAGCGATCCACGATCAGCATATCCGACGTCGCGTGGATGGGCTGGACCGACGCGAGCACATCCAGCGCGGCCAGCCGCGGCAGGTCCGCCGGATGGATGACCTGCACGTGCTCGATGCGGTGACGCAGGTGTAGCGTCTCTTGCCGCCGCACCTCCGCCAGCACATTCAGCACGTCGCGGTTGGCGCGGTCGCCGATTGCGTGAATGGTGAGGCTGAGTCCCGCGGCAGACGCCGCGAGCGCCAGCTCCAGCATCTCCTCCGGGTCGGTGGTCGGCACGCCCCAGTTGTCCGGCTCGCCGGTGAACGGCTGCAACATGCTGGCCGTGCGGTTGCCAAGCGCGCCGTCCGCGAACATCTTGATGCCGCCCACGTGCAGCCACGCATCCCCCAGCCCGCTGCGTAGGCCGAGCGCGGTTGCATGCGCGAGGTTGCAGACCGGGATGTGCTGCACGACCCGCAGGCCGAGCCGCCCCTCGCTGCGGAGCGTCTGGTACGTGCGGAAGGCCAGGCCATCCTCCGAGTCGTTGGCGTTGTGCAGCGCGACGATGCCCGCCTGCCACATGCCCGGTGTCGCGGCCAGGACGGCCGCGGTCGTGTCCGTCACAGCGGGCTTCGGGTATGCCCGCGCCACGAGCTCCACCGCGTTTTCGTGCAGCACACCGGTCGGCTCGCCGTCTGCGTCCCGCTCGATGACGCCGCCCGGCACATCCGGCGTGGCCGCGGTGATGCCTGCCCGGCGCAGCGCCGCGCTGTTGACCCACACTGCGTGCATCGCCTTGCTGTCCAGCGCGACGGGGATGTCGGGCGCGGTCGCATCCAGGATGTGCCGGTGCGGGAGGCTGCCGTCGGCCCAGATGTTCGTGTTCCAGCCGCCGCCGCGCACCCACCCGCCGCTCGCAGCGTGGCGGCGCTGAGCCAGCGCGTCGCTCACCATGCCCGCGACCTCGTGGGCCGAGACGGCATTGGTCGCGTCGACCTGCACCGCGCGCAGGGCCAGCTCGATGAAGTGGACGTGGCTCTCGGTGAAGCCGGGCAGCAGCAGGCGGCCCGCGAGGTCAACCACCTCGGTCTGCGGCCCGCGCAGGTCGGCCAGCTCAGCCGCGGCGCCGACGGCCAGGATGCGCCCGTCGCGCACGGCGACGGCTTCGGCCCAGCGCGGGCCGGCGGGGTCGGCGGTGTAGACGGGGCCGCCGGTAAAGAGCAGGTCAGCGTAGAGAGCGTGGGTGGGCATCACTCGTTCCCGACAATCCGTTCGTAGATGGTCTGGAGTTCTTCGTCCGAGTAGAAGGAGATGACCAGGCGGCCGCCGCGGCGGCCGCGCGTGAGCGCGACTTTCGTGCCGAGCGCGCCGCGGAAGGCGTCTTCGAGCCGGCGGGTCAGGGGATCGGGTGGCACGTCCTCTGCGTCATCCTCACCGGCCTCGCGCTGCTGCGCCGCCAGCAGCCGCCGGACGAGTTCCTCGGTCTGGCGGACATTCAGCCCGCGCTGCGTCACCTGTTCCGCCGCCCGTTCGATGAGTTCGTCGTCGTCCAGCCCCAGCAGCGCGCGGGCATGGCCTTCGGTGAGCTCGCCCTCCGAGACCAGCGCCTTGACCGCATCGGGCAGCCGCAGCAGCCGCAGCGCGTTCGTCACTGTGACCCGGTTGCGGCCCACGCGGTCCGCCACTTCCTGCTGGCTCAACTTGAAGTCCGCGATGAGCGCCTGGTAGGCCTCGGCTTCTTCCAGCGCGTTGAGGTCCGCGCGCTGGATGTTCTCCACGAGCGCGATTTCGAGCAGTTGCTGGGGAGTGGCCTCTTTGACGAGCACGGGCACGGTCGGCAGCCCGGCAAGCTGTGCGGCGCGCCAGCGGCGCTCGCCCGCAATGAGCTGGTACGGCGCGCGGTCGGTGGGCCGGCCGCGGGTGACGATGAGCGGTTGGAGCAGCCCGTGTTCGCGGATGGACGCGGCCAGCTCGCTCAGCGATTCGGGGGCAATCTTGCCGCGCGGCTGGCGCGGATTGGGGAGAATGTCGCCTACCGGAACCTGGAGGATGCCGGGAGCAGGTTGGGTCCCTTCCTCCGGCGGCTCACCGGCCCGGCCCGCCTGCGGAATCAATGCGCCCAGGCCCCGGCCCAGTCCACGTGTCGGTTGTGGCATGTCAACCTCCTCCCTCACACCGCGGTTCCACTCAGAATCTGTAGCATAGGGCCTTGTGCCCGTGAGCCCGCCCACAAGGGGTTATGCTACCCGTTTCGGCTGGGCACTAAGGCCGCTTCTCGTTCGAGCAACTCCTGCGCCAGCGCCTGATAGGCCAGCCCACCGGCGGACTGGGGTGCATAATTCAGGATCGTGCGCCCGTAGCTGGGCGCTTCGCTCAGGCGGATGCTGCGCGGAATCACGGTGCGGAACGTCTGCTCGCTGAAATGGGTGCGCACTTCGTTGGCGACCTGTTCAGCCAGGTTCGTGCGTGAGTCGAACATCGTCAGGACCAGGCCGCTGATATAGAGCTGCGGGTTGAGATTCTCGCGCACAAGCTGGATGGTCTGCCAGAGCCGCCCCAGGCCCTCCAGCGCCAGGTACTCGCATTGGATGGGCACGATCACCCCGTCGGTGGCACAGGTCAGCGCGTTCAGGGTCAGCAGGCCGAGGCTGGGCGGGCAGTCCACCAGGATATGGTCATACTGCTCGCTGACGCCGTCGAGCGCGCGACGCATCAGGTGTTCGCGGGCCAGCATGGATACCATCTCCACCTCTGCGCCGGCCAGGGCCGGTGCGCTGGGCGCGAGGTCCAGCCCCGGCAGGTCCGTGTGCATGATGATGTCGGCCAGCGGGATGCGGCGCACGAGGACATCGTAGATGGAGGCGGGCAGGGTCGTCGCATCCGCCCCCAGGCTGCTGGTGGCATTGGCCTGCGGGTCGGCGTCGATGAGCAGCACGCGCCGGCCCGCGTCGGCCAGATACGCGGCCAGGTTGACCGCGGTCGTGGTCTTGCCGACGCCGCCCTTCTGGTTGGCGAATGCGTAGATGCGCGTCATGTCGGTTGCTGTTTCAACCAGTCATCCACCTGCGCCCGCTCCGGAATGGCATCCATCCCCGGCGCTTCGATGGACATGGAGGCGACGATGTTGGCGAAGCGCGCCGCGGCCAACGGGTCGCCCGTCTCGCTCAGGCGGATGAGAAACGACGTGGCAAAGACATCGCCCGCGCCCGTCGGGTCGACCTCCTGTGCGGGTCGCGCGGGAATGTGGTAGCTGTGGCCGCCCGTGTAAATCCAGGCGCCGTGATAGCCGTCGGTCACGACCAGCAGCTTCGTCTGCTCGGCCAGGTCATACAGGTAGACGTCATCGCCGCCGACATCTTCGCGACTCAGGATGACTGCATCCGCATGGCGCAGGAACGGCGCTGCGTTGTGCCAGGCCGCGGGGCTGACGTGCCCGGCCTCATCCCATTGGCGCATCCAACCCTGGGGGGTGATGCCGACCAGGGAGTCAGGAAAGACATCGGCCCACTCGGTCGGAATCTCGCGGGCAATCGGGCCCAGCAGGACGATAGGCGCGTCGCGCCATTCGTCGGGCAGCTCGTCGGGCGCAATCGGGTCAGCGAGCGCCTCGAGAATCTGGGTGCGCTGGCCGCCGCGGTAGGTGTTCGTAAAAGTCGTGCTGACGGGCGAAGGCAGCAGGCGGATCGGGATGCCGGCCAGCGGGCTGCCCGGCGGCGCGACATGGTAGCCGCGCGTCGCAGTGTCCGCGCCATCGTGCAGCAACTCGGCTGAACCGCGGGTAACGATGGCCGGTTCGTGGCCCAGCCGCCGCGCGGTGACGGCGGCAAAAGACACAGTGCCGCCGAGGCGGAATCCCTCCGGGGTGCGGTCATGGGTAATGTGGCCGATGGTCAGGAAATCGATGGGCACGCGAGACCTCTTGTCGTGGTAGCCTGGTGCTATTGTAACACAGCGGGCGGGCTGCATGAAAACGCCGGCCCTATGACTAAGGGCCGGCGCAGCAGATGAAGATATTTGGAGTCGAGGCTTCAGCCGGTCAGTCTGGTGGCACGCAGACGCCGCGCTATGGCCCGGTTGGAGACCGGCCATAGCCCACC
>DAOUGK010000158.1:0-5825 GCA_034429055.1 Anaerolineae bacterium
ACATCGGCGCCAATGAATCCATCGAGTGCGTCTTCACCAACAAGCAGGACAGCGCGCTGGCCGTCAACATCGCCAGCTTCACCGCGGCGGCTGCGCCGCAGGGCGTGACCCTGGCGTGGGAGACCGTGTCCGAGACCGGCAACGCGGGGTTCAACGTCTACCGCAGCACCAGCGACGCGGGGCCGTGGACGCAGGTCAACGCGGCGTTGATCCCGGCCAAGGCGCCCGGCTCGGCCGAGGGCCAGGCCTACACCTGGACCGATGCGAGCGCGGAAGCGGGGCTGACCTACTTCTACCAGCTCGAGGATGTCGCGTTGAGCGGCGTCACGACCCTCCACGCGCCGGTCAGTGTGGCGCTGATGGGGCCGAACGCGGTCGGGCTGGCCGGCTTCGGGGCGGCAGCGACGACCTCCGCACCGGCGCTGGCCGGGCTGGCGGGCGTGGCGTTGGCTGCGCTGGCGGGCGCGGGGTTGCGCCGCCGAAGGTAGATGATCGCTCGGTGGAATCCGCATCTGAGGATGCGGACTCCACCCCTGTAGCCTAGCCCCTTGTGGGCGTAGGACGGGCACAAGGCCCTATACTACAGGATCGTGGGACGGGCACAAGGCCCTAGACTACGCATCATAAAAGACCCGAACGTGCCTGGCGTGGAGCATCCATGCCAGGCACGTTTTCTTTGTCCCCCGACCGCACACCTGTGCGAATCCGTCTCTGCCCCCTTTAGACAACGCGCCCCAAATTGAGTATAATGTTCCGGTCAACCGCCCTGCACTCACGAGGAGCGCCGATGGAACTACGTGATTATCCACGCCCGCAGAACGACACCGGCATCGGCGTTCACTGGAGCGCCGGCTTTGCCGCGGCCATCGGCCTCGGGGGCATCGAGCAGACGTGGCTGCCCGAATTGAAGGCACTGGGCGTCAAGTGGGTCAAGGTCGCCAACCACGACGGCGCGATGGGGTTCGTGGAGCTGCTGCTCAAACACGACATCATGCCCATCGTCCGGCTCTACCGGCCTCAGCCCAACCCGGGCGTGCTCGACGCGAAGGCCTTGCAGGCCGTCAGCGACTACGTGGCCGCGGGCGTGCGCTACCTGGAGTTCAACAACGAGCCGGACCTGGGGGTGGAGTGGCAGGGCGGCGAGCGGCCCGCGGACGCGCTGACCGTCGTCGCGCGCAACGCCATCGTGGACATGGAGGCCATCCTGCAGCGCGGCGGCTATCCCGCCGTCCCTGCGCTGGCAACCGGCACCACGTGGGACATCGTGGGCGAAATCTGCCGCCTGGGCCGCCGCGACCTGTTCGGCCAGCCGGTCTGGCAGGCCATCCACAACTACAGCCTCAACCACCCGCTCGACTATCCCTACGATCCCGGCAACCAGCAGGGCGCACCCTACACCGCCGAATTCTACAGCCGCATCGCGGGCGAGCAGTGGGGTGCGGACGCATGGCAGGGGTGGAGCCTGGAGCGCGTCAACGAGGAGCGCCGCACGCACCCGAACCCCGGCGCGACCGCGTTCGAGGACCCGTCGTGCTGGCGCGCGTACGAGCGTTACGACCGGCTCATCCGCGACCAGATTGGCCGCTCCCTGCCCATCCTGGCGACGGAGAATGGCTACATCGTCGGGGAGCGGCCCGACCCGCGCTACCCTGCGACGACGCCCCAGCTCCACGCCGCGCAGACGCTCGAAGCCTGCCGCTGCATGATGGGCACGAGCACCCGTTTTGACCAGGCGCCGGACTACTTCTTCTGTACCGCGTTCTGGCTGCTCGGCAACTACACCCTGGGAAGCTGGCAGCCCATGTGGGAAGGCGCGGCATGGTACAGCACCCGCTGGCCGGGCGGCAAGCTGCCCATCATCGACGCGCTCAAGGCGGAGCCGAAGCAGGCGCGCGCGTGGCGCGGTGAGGCGGGCGTCAGCGGCCGGGTGACCGGGCAGGTGCGCGGGGGCGCGGGGCTGGCAGTCGAGTTGAGCCGGGCCGGCGGCTGGCGGCTGGCGGGCCGCACGGGCGCGGACGAGCAGTACGAGTTTGCCGACCTCCCGCTGGACGCGTACCGGGTCAGCCTCCCCGCGGCGGGCAAGCAGCAGGATATCACGCTGACGCGCGAGCGGCCGGCCGCGACGGCCAACTTCGACGTCACCGGCACGGTCGTCCCACCGGAGAGCAGTGTCATCCGTGGCTCCGTCCGCGGGGGCGGCGGGCGGCTCGTGCGCCTTGCGCGGGCCGCGGACGGCTGGCACGCGGAACAGACCGCGGCCGCAGACGGCACGTTCCGCTTCACGGGCCTGCGAGCCGGCACATACGCCCTGACCGTGGCTGACACGAATCTCGCGCAGTCCGGCATCGTCGTAGACGGCCGCAACGAGGCCGCCTTAGAGCTGGCCGCGCCGGGCTGGGCGTGGGAGGTCAGCGACGGCGGGCCGGGACCGGGCTTCTCGGTCGTGCGTTGCCGGGTCAAGGGCCGGCCGAACGTGAACGTGCGGCTGTGGACGACGGGCTGGGAGGGCATCGTCCAGCGGACGGGCAGCAAGGCCGAATATGGGGCGGATGCGTGCGAGTTTGCACCGCTCGGCCCCGGCCGGTACAGTGTGCGACCGCAGGGGTTGGCAGGCGCGGAGAGCCTGATCGCGGACATAACGCTCGACGGCCGTCGCGTCGCCTGGGTCACGTTCAGTGAGAGTGTGTCTCAGCCTCCGGCTGAACCGCCCGCCGAACCCCCGGTTCAGCCTCCGGCCCAACCGCCCGTGCAGCCTCCGGTCCAGCCGCCTGCACAGCCGCCTACAACCGGCGGCATCCGCTGGACCGTCGCGGACGGCGGCCAGGGGCCGGGCTTCGGCGTGGTGCGGTGCCGCGTGCTGGGCGAGGCGGGGCGCGCGGTCCGGCTGTGGGCCGACGGCTGGAGCGGTGTGACACAGACCAGCGGCAGCAAGGCCGAGTACGGGCAGGATGCGTGCGAGTTTGCGCCGCTCGGCCCGGGCACGTACTACGTCGCCGTCGACGAGCGGGACGCGACGGGCGCGGTGCAGACCGTCCGCGCCGAGGTCGTGCTGCCCGCGAACCGGGTGATGTGGGTGCGGTTCGAGCGTGCGGCAGCTCCCCCGCCGCCGCCGCCCCCTCCGCCTCCCGCGCCTGAGCCGGAGCCTGAACCCGAGCCGGAGCCAGAGCCGGAAGAACCGGTAAAGACGCTGGACCACTACCTGCTCGTCGGCGCGGTGCCGGCCGCAAAGGCCGATTTCGTGGCGATGCTGCGCTACGTCGCCCGCTTCGCGCCGGTCGTGGGTGAGGACGCCGCGGCCGCGCGCCAGGCCCGCCACGTGACCATCCTGGGCGGCCTCTCCGCCGTCAGCGCGGCCATCGAGCAGGGGATGCGCGGCAACGGCGTGCAGGTGCAGCGCATCGCCACCCAGTATGCCGCAACCCTGAACCGGCTGATCGAGGAAGGAAGACCCTATTGAACCGCTTTACCCATCTGGGGCTGCTCTGTCATCCGAAAAAGCCTGAGTCGCTGGAGCTTGCCGGACACATCGGTGACTACCTGACTGCGCGCGGCTACACCGTGTGGACCGGCTCCGCCTGGGACGAGCCGGAGGCGCTGGCCCATGTTGGGGAGCAGGATGTGCTTGTCACGCTCGGCGGCGACGGGACCATGCTGCGCGCGGCGCGCATCGGCAGCAAGTGGGGCGTGCCCATCCTCGGCGTCAAGCTCGGCAAGGTCAGCTTCCTGGCGGACGTCCAGCCGGACGACTGGCAGGGGCCGTTCGAGCGGATGCTGGCAGGCGACTACTGGCTGGAAGAGCGCATGTTGCTCGACATCAGCGTCGTGCGCGGGGGCGAGCCGCCGGTCAACCACTCGTACCTGGCGCTCAACGACGTGGTCATCAGCCGCGGCGGGCTGGCGCGCATTGTGACCGTCCAGACGTGGGTCGATGAGAGCTATCTCACCACCTACCGCGCGGACGGCGTGATCGTCTCGACGCCGACCGGCTGCACGGGGTATGCGCTGGCCGCGGGCGGGCCGATCCTGCCGCCGGAGCTGAAGAACATCTTGTTGCTGCCCATCTGCCCGCATCTGAGCATGGACCGGCCGATCGTGCTGGCCCAGGGCGCGACCGTCAGCCTGCAGGCGCAGGCCGACTACGCGCCCATCGTGACTGTGGACGGGCAGTTCGAGATTGCGCTGGCTGAAGGCGACCGGGTGGAGGTGCGCGCCAGCCCGCATGTGTGCAACTTCGTCCATATGCAGGACCGCGCCTATTTCTACCGCACGCTGATGGAGCGGCTGCGCTGGCGGGGATGATACGAGTATGCTACGCTGATTTTGAGGAATGTAGCCTAGCCCCTTGTGGGCGGCGGACAGAGGTAGCCCCTTGTGGGCGTCCGGACGGGCACAAGGCCCTAGGCTACGCATCATAACCATCGTGGCGGGGATGATACAAGGAAAATGCCTTCTATGACCGACCAACCTGCGACCCTGTACTGCGCCAACCATCCCAACCAGGAGACGATGCTGCGCTGCAACCGGTGCGACAAGCCCATCTGCTACCAGTGCGCGGTGTTGACCGAGGTGGGCTATCGCTGCCGGGAGTGCGTGGGCGCGCAGCGCGCGAAGTTCTACAACGGCGCGCCACTCGACCTGCCGATCGCGGCAGCCGTGGCGCTGGTCCTGGGCATCATCGTGGGCGCGCTGGCCTATGCCTTCCTCGGCGCAATCGGCTGGTTCGGCTTCCTGATCGCCTTTGTCGCGGGGCCGGCCGCGGGCGGCGCGATTGCCGAGGTCATCCGCCGGGCGGTCAGCCGGCGTCGCAGCCAGGGCATGAAGTGGCTGGCCGCGGCCATGTGCCTGCTGGGCATCCTGCTCGGCGGCCTGCTGCTGGTCGCCGTGCCTGCGCTGGCCGGGGGCATGCCGTTCGCCGCAATCCTCCGCGTCCTGCCGCGGCTGTTCTTCCAGCTCGATGTGCTGCTGTTTGCCGGGCTGGCAGCCAGCACCATCTATGCGAGGTTAATCTAGGTCATGGCCCAGGCCAACACGGTCGTGCTCAGCCGTCTGCCGCCCACGTTCGCATCCCTGCGTTACCCCAACTTCCGGCGCTGGTTCGCCGGTCAGATCCTGTCGCTGGCGGGCACGTGGATGCAGGCCGTCGCGCAGGGGTGGCTGGTCTATGAGCTGACCGGCTCCAAGCTGGCGCTCGGCACCATTTCGTTCGCCGGTTCGATTCCCACGCTGTTTCTGATGCTGCCCGCAGGGGTCATCGCTGACCGCGTGCCCAAGCGCAAGCTGCTCATCTGGTCGCAGGTGGGCGCAATGCTCAGTGCGTTCGCCCTGGCTGCGCTCTCGCTGTCCGGCGTTCTGCAGGTCTGGCACATCGCGGTGCTGGCCTTCTTCCTGGGAGTGGTGAACTCCTTCGATGCACCCGCGCGCATGGCGCTGACGCCCGAGCTCGTTGAAGACCGCCGCGACCTGCAGAATGCGATCGCGCTCGGCTCCATGATGTTCAACCTCGCGCGCATCATCGGCCCGGCCATCGGCGGCCTGGTGCTGGCCCAACTGGGCGCATCCTGGTGCTTCGTGCTCAACGGCGTCAGCTTCTTCGCGGTGCTGCTCGCGCTGCTGACGCTCCGCCTGCCGCGCGACGTGGGCAACCCGGATCGCACCCGCCGGATGACCGCGGAGCTGGGCGAGGGGCTCCGCTACATCTGGCACAGCCCCATCACCCGCACGCTGGTGCTGCTGATCGGCATCACCAACCTGTTCGGCTTCTCGTATGCCGTGCTGCTGCCCGCGTATGCGGCGGATGTGCTCAAGGTGGGGGAGGCCGGCTACGG
>DAOUGK010000159.1:0-15011 GCA_034429055.1 Anaerolineae bacterium
GGATGTAGAGGCCGTCCGGCGGACCCCAACGCGCAAAGGCAATGCGCCGGCCGTCGGGCGCAAAGACCGGATCGATGCCGTTCGTCAACCGCTGCAGGCCGCTGCCGTCCGCGTTCATCAGGTAGATTTCACCGACGGCCGGCTGGATGAGCAGGCGGCCGGCCGCGGGTGCAGGGGCCGGCGTTGGCGAGCTCGGCCGCGCCGTCGCGACCGGCGCGGCCGTCGTGGCGGTCGGTACAGGGCTGGCCGTCGCGGTCGGCATGACGGTCGGCTTATCCGCGATGAGCTGGGCGCGCGTGGGCGAGGGCGGCGGGGTGGCAGTGTCCGGGCTGCGCAGCACCGACGGCAGCGCCAGCGGATCGCCGCGCAGCTGCAAGTCGCGCGCCGCCGCCCACCCATGTCGCCCGGCCTCGTCGTAAGACACCCACAGCCAGCCGCCATCGGACGTGCGCCCTTCGGCCCAGAGCACTCGCGCGCCTGTCACCTGCGCCACCACGCGCGCATCCGCCGCGGGCGCGCTGCGCAATACGACCACGTCGCCTGCGCCGATGGCTTCCAGCCCCTCCGGCGAGCTCCGCCGCGCCGGACGCAATGCCACCGCGGCCAGCGTGGCCGTCTGGTCGCCCGGCAGGCGCGTCGGCGCGGCCGCAAGGGTTGGGGCGCTGACCGCCGTTGCGCCGGAGGGCGCGCCAGACTGGCGCGCAGCCAGACCGCCGCAGCCTGAGGCTGTCAGCGCGACCAGGGTCAACACGAGCAGGACCGGCGCGGCCCACGGGCCGCGTCCGGCCGCAGTCAGGATGCTATTCGTAGCGCAAAGCCTCGATTGGATTGAGCCGGGAGGCCCGGGTCGCGGGATAGATGCCGAAGAACAGGCCCACCGCAGCCGAGAAGCCGGTCGCCAGCAGGATCGACTGCGGCGTGACGACGGCATTAAGATCATCCTGAAGCTGGGAGATGCCGAAGGCGCCGGCCGCACCCAGCGCGATGCCCAGCAAGCCGCCGATGATTGCCAGCACCACGGATTCGATCAAGAATTGCGCCAGGATGTGCCGCCGCTTGGCGCCGACGGCCTTGCGCAGGCCGATCTCGCGCGTGCGCTCCGTCACCGACACCAGCATGATGTTCATGATGCCGATGCCGCCGACGAGCAGGCTGATGCCCGCAATCGCACCCAGGAAAATGGTCAGGACGCCGGTAATCTGCCCGAAAATCGAAAGCAGGTCCTGCTGGTTGATGACCGTGAAGTCATCCTCATCCTGGAAGCGGATGTCATGACGCTGGCGCAGCAACTCGCTGATTTCCTGTGCTGCGGCCTCCATGCGGTCCTCGCTCACCACCTGCACATACACCACCGACAGCATGGCCTCGCCCTGCCGGTTGTGGAAGCGCGGGAACAGCCGCTCATGCGCGGTCGAAAGCGGCACCAGGACCGTCTCATCCTGGTTCCCGCCCGGCCCGCCCGTGCCGCCCTTCTCTTGCAGCACGCCGATGACCTTGAACGGGATGTTGTTGATCTTGATGGTCGCGCCGATCGGATAGGCGCCGGATTCATCGAAGAAACGCTCTGCGATCCGGCTGCCGAGGACGGCCACGCGCGCCTGCGTGCTCACGTCGGTCGCGTCGATGAAGTTCCCATAGGCAACCGGGAAGTTGCGCACCCACTCATAGGACGGGGTGATGCCTGAGACGGACAGGCGCAGTGTCGCCTTGCCGTGGCTCACATCTGCCGAAGCCATCACCTCCGGGGCCACACCCACGGCATCCGGCACGTTGAAAGGATCTGCGATAGCCTCGGCATCCTTCAGCGAAAGCGTCAACCCGGAGGAGCTCCGGCCCATCGTGGCCTGATCCAGGTTGCCAGGCACGACGAACAGCAAGTTCGTGCCGATGCTCTGCAACTGATCCGCAACGAGCGCCTGCGCACCCGGGCCGACGGAAAGCAGAGTGATGACGGCCCCGACGCCGATAATGATACCGAGCATCGTCAGCGTGGAACGCAGCTTGTTCACGGACAGCGCGCGCAGCGCGAGGCGGATTTGTTCAACGATGCCCATAGTCTAACACCCCCGCGGCCGGCCCAGGCGCGCCGCGTAGGCCGAATCACCGGCTACGCGCGGTTCCAGCACCTGGGTGTCAGTGTCGATCAGCCCGTCGTATAATCGGATGATGCGGCGGGTGTGCTCGGCAATGTCCGGCTCGTGCGTAACCAGGATCACTGTGATGCCCTGCTCGATATTCAGCCGTTGAAAGATGCCCATAACCTCGGCCCCGGCCTTGGAATCCAGATTGCCGGTCGGCTCATCGGCCATGATGATGCTGGGCCGGTTGACCAGGGCGCGGGCGATGGCGACACGCTGCTGCTGGCCGCCGGACAACTCGTTGGGCCGGTGATGCAGCCGGTTGCCCAGGCCCACCAGGTCCAGCGCCGCGCGGGCGCGGCTGTGCCGCTCGGCTGCCCGTGAACCCGAATAGATGAGCGGCAGCTCGACGTTCGCCAGCGCATCGGTACGCGCCAGCAGGTTGAAACTCTGGAACACGAAGCCGATCCGCCGGTTGCGGATGTCGGCCAACTGGTCGTCGTTGAGCCGCGAGACGTCCTCGCCGGCCAGCCGGTACTGCCCCGCCGTGGGCTGGTCCAGGCAGCCGATGATCTTCATCAGCGTCGACTTGCCCGAACCGGAAGGCCCCATGATCGCGACCATCTCCCCCTGGCAGATGGTCAGCGAGACGCCGCGCAGCGCGTGTACCTGCACGTCGCCCATCTGGTAGACTTTGGTGAGATCCTGAATCTCGATGACCGGGCCGCCGACCATAGCAGGACCGGGCTGGACCGCCGGTTGCGCAAGCATCGTGGCGTCCATACTAGAACCCACCGAAGGTCTGCTGCAGGCGCTCCAGCGTGGAGATGGTGCGGATGGCAAGTTCATCGCCTTCGTCCAACCCCTCGCGTACCTCGACACGCGCATCATCGCGCAAGCCAAGGCTGACTTCCACCTTCTGTGGCTCGCCGCCGGTCAGCCGCTCGACGAAGGTCCGGCCCGACTCGCGCTCGACCTGTACCGCGCGATTGGGGATGAGCAGGACGTTCTCCCGCGTGCTGGCGACAATGGTCGCGGTCGCGCTCATGCCCACGCGCAGAGGCGCATCAGGGTTGGCGATATCGATGCGCACGCTGTAACTGACCCCGCCGGTCGCCAGCGTGTTCGAAGAGGGCGCGACGCGAGATACTTGCCCGGTCAACGACTGATCGGGCAGCGCATCGATCTCGATCGCCACCTCCTGACCCGGCGCAATCGCGGCCACGTCGATTTCGTCCACCTGCACATCCAGGTGGAACCGGCTCGTATCTGCAATCTGGAATGCGGGTGTGCCTGGCTGGGCCAGCGTCCCTGACACCACATTGACCACGGTCACAATGCTGTCCCACGGGGCCGTCAGCACCGCGTTGTCGAGCCGGCGCCGGGCCTGTTCGAGGCCCAGTTCAGCCTGATCCACGCCGGCCTGAGCGATGTCGAGCTGGGCCTGGGAAGGCCCCTGCGTCAGCCGGTCCAGGCTGGCCTGCGCCTGGGCAATCTGCGCCTGGGCCTGCGCAAGCTGAGCCGGGGTCGATCCCTTGGTCGTGACCCGATACTGCGCCTCGGCGGCCTCGTAGTTGATGGTCGCCTGCTGAAGCTGCAACGACTGGGGCAACATGCCCACATCGGGCCGATCCTTCACCTTATCGTAGGCCTGTTGTGCCTGGTCGAGCTGCACGCGCGCCTGCTCGACTTGCGCACGGGCGGCCGCAAACTGATCCTGGTCTACGCCCTTGAGCAACTGCTGATAGGCCTGCTGCGCGCTCGCCAGCGCGGCCTGCGCCGCGGCCAGGTCGCTGTCGGTCGGTCCGTCCTGCAACTGGGCGAGCTGCGCCTGGGCCTGGCGCACCCCGATCTCCGCCTGCCGGATCGCCAGGTCAAGGTCCGTGGTGTCCAACCGCGCGAGCACCTGACCCGCAGTCACAGCCGCACCGGCCGTGACGGTTACCTCTTCGATGGCGCCTGCTGACTGAAAAGCCAGCGTCGCTTCCCGCTCAGCCAGCACCGCGCCCGTTGCGCTGACGGTGGCTGCAATATCGCCGCGTGTGACTGTGACCACGCTCCAGGCCGGACCTTCTGCGGCCTGAGCCTGGTTGAACTGCTGGTAGAGAAACCAGCCGCCGGCCCCCAGCACTGCCAGGACCAGAACGGCCATCAGAAACTTCCTCATGCATACTCCCTGAACACGCTCGTAGAGACTTTGTATAATCTCCCCATATCATCGCATGCCGGGTGAAATGGCTCCGCAAGCGAGATTCCACTACTGTATCATACCACAAAATCTGCGGGCTGCAGGCATCGGGCGAGATGTGGCGCAAGGCGCAATCCTCTTGTCAAGAGTTGCACAAGAATGGAACGTGTGCTAGAATGCATCCGAACATTCACAAAAGAAATACGAAGCAACTACAGGTAGCGTGCGACTCAATGGCAGGCATGGGCCACAGTGGCGCACACATGGACAGATGAATACGGAGGAAAGATGGCAAAACGAACGATCCCGGATATTGTGGTGGGCCGGCTGCCGGTATACCTGCGCGCGCTCAGTTTCCTGATTGCCGAAGGCCGGCAGATTACTTCGTCGCAGGAGTTGGGTGACCGGCTCGGCATCTCGTCGGCACAGATCCGCAAGGACCTGTCGCACTTCGGTGAGTTCGGCAAGCAGGGCACCGGCTACGATATCAACTTCCTGTATGATCAGTTGCGGCAGATTCTCAAGGTCAACCGGATGTGGGATGTCGTGCTGGTCGGCGCGGGCAACCTGGGCAAGGCCATCGCGGACTACAACGGCTTCAAGGGCAAAGGCTTTGTCATTCGCGCGATCTTCGATAACGACCCCGATAAGGTCGGCAAGCCGATGGGCATCGATCGGATCAAGGTGCAGCCTGTCAGCGAGCTGGCCGGGGTGATTCGCGAGCACAGCATTACCGTGGGCATCGTCGCGACGCCGGCCGAAGAAGCGCAGGCCGTGGCGCGCACCATGATCGAGGCGGGCATCAAGTCCATCCTCAACTATGCGCCGATTACGCTCACTGTGCCGTCCAACGTGCGGGTTCAGTATATCGACCCCGTAGTGGGCTTGCAGCGGATGACCTACTACCTGTAGGCAGCGACCGAAGAACTTCCTGGCATTGCTGTGCGATGAGAGTTCCGACGCGCCCTGCGGGCTTACGACTGCAGGGCGTTTCGCGTCACAACGGGCCAGCACAAGCGACATGACCGGAATCATACCCACGCGCAGGTGCAAGTGCTAGAATATCTCCATGCCTGATGTGTCAGCCAGTGTGTCGTTGACCTGTCAGGAGTGCCCGGCGGAGCGGCTCTTGGGTCAGTCCGCCAGTCACAGCAGGACAGAGGAGGACCGGCCATGCAGGCCAAGCGCGTGGTGAGAGACATCATGAGCCCCAACCCGGTGACAGTGACGCCGCGGAATGCCATCCGCACAGCCGTCAATCTGATGCGCGAAGGCGGCTACCGGCGGCTGCCTGTGGTTGACCGTGGCCGGCTGGTGGGCATCATCACCGATCGTGACCTGCGCCGGGCCGCGAATTCGCCGTTTGTCGTGCGCGAACAGTGGTATGATAACTTCATCCTCGATCATATCGAGGTGGGTTCCTGCATGACCCCGAACCCGTTAACTATCGAGCCGCATGCAACGATCGCCGAGGCGGCGCGCCAGATGCGCAACCACAAAATCGGCGGTCTGCCAGTCGTTGCTGACGGCCAACTGGTGGGCATTATCACGGAGACGGACCTGCTCGACTTCCTGATCGAGCTGCTGTCCACAGAGAATGTGGCGGCCTGAGCGGGTCACTTGAGTGGGCGCGCAGGCGCGCAGCCGTGACAAAGCCCTTCCGCACAACAGGCACCTGCGCAATCCGCAGGTGTCCTTTTAATCTGATAAGGGTTTCTCTATGTTCAGTCGCGCTGATCTGATCTTCCTGCACGCGCCGAGCGTGTATGACTTCCGCAAGCATTCGATCCTGTACGGCCCGGTCAGCGACCTGGTGCCCTCCACGCCCGTGTTCGAGATGTACCCGATCGGCTTCACGACGATGGCCGAATATCTCGAACGCCACGGACTGCGTGTCCGGATCGTCAACCTGGCTGTGCGGATGTTGAATGATGAGCAGTTCGATCCCGAAGCGCTCATCAAACCGCTGAACCCGACCGCGTTCGGCATCGACCTCCACTGGCTGCCCCACGCGCACGGCGCGCTGGCGGTGGCCGAGATGGTCAAGCGGCACCATCCCGACACGCCCATCATCTTCGGCGGCTTTTCCTCGACTTACTTCCATGAGGAGCTCATCCGCTATCCCTACGTCGATTACGTCATCCGGGGCGACTCAGCAGAGGAACCGCTGCGCCAACTGATGGCTTATCTGACCGGGCTGCGCGCGGGCGGCGACGGGAAGCACCCCCAATCGCTGGCCGACATCCCGAACCTGACCTGGAAAGACCGCGCTGGCGAGGTCCACGTCAACCCGCACACCTACCGGCCCGACAACCTCGACCACGTCATGCTGGACTATCGCTACGTCGTGCGCGCTGCCGTGCGTGACCTGGGCATGGGCAACTACGTCCCCTTCAAGGACTGGGCGGATTACCCGATCCTGGCCGCACTGAGCTGTCGCGGCTGCACCCAGAGCTGCGTGATTTGCGGCGGCTCGGCGGCCTCGTTCAAGCAAATGCACGGGCGCACCAAGCCGGCCTTCCGCGACCCGGAGCGGCTGGCGGAGGACGTGCGACGCTCGGCCAAGATGAGCCGCGGCCCGGTGTTCGTGCTGGGCGACCTGCGCCAGGCGGGCCGGGATGCCCAGGGCCGCCACTACGCTGACCGCTTCCTCAACGCGATCCGCGGCTTCGACGGCCCCGTCATCCTCGAGCTATTCTCGCCTGCGTCGCGCGAGTTCCTGCAGCAGGTGGCTGACGCGCTGCCCAACTTCACGCTCGAAGTCTCGCTGGAAAGCCATGACCCGGTCGTGCGCCGCGCCTTCGGCAAGAACTATGACAACACCCCCATGGAGCGCACCATCGCGGATGCGCTGGATGTCGGCGCCAAGCGGCTCGATGTCTTCTTCATGGCCGGCCTGCCACAGCAGACCGCGGCATCCGTCCTGGGCACGATCGACTACTGCGAGGAGTTGCTGGCGCGCTTCGGCAAGGATGGCCGGCTCGCGCCGTTCATCTCGCCGCTGGCGCCCTTCCTGGACCCCGGCAGCCGCGGTTATGAAAACCCGGACGAACACGGCTATCACCTGTTTGCGCACACCCTGGAAGAGCATCGCCGCCTGCTCGTCCAGCCGAGCTGGAAGTACGTGCTCAACTACGAGACGCGCTGGATGAACCGCCATCAGCTCGTGGACGCAACCTACGCAGCGGGCCGGCGGCTCAACCGCATCAAGGCCGAATACGGGCTGGTGCCTGTCGAGCAGGCCGAGGCGACCGAACAGCGCATCGACCGCGCCACGCGGCTCATCGCGGAGATCGACCAGTTGATGGTCACCACGACGCCGGAGCAGTTTGCGCGGGAGATGGCACGGCTGCGGCCCGAGGTCGAACAGACGAATATGTCCACCGTGTGCGACAAGCGCGAGCTCAACCTGGACGTGATCGGGCCGAAGCTGAATTACGCCGAAGTTGCGCGCATGATTGCGCAGGATACGGCGCAGGCCCTCGGCCGGGCCTTGAGCGCGCCCTTTCGCCGGCCCGCGGCGGTGCGCGTGGACAATTCATAAGGACATCCTATAAATCGGTTTTACTCGTTACTCTTTACTCGTTACTTATTCGGAACGAGTAACGAGTAACGAGCAATAACGAATGTGCAACCGTCAACACTGTCCCAAGGAGGTGACAGGGTATTATGGCCAAAGGCACTGTTGTGATCGAAACGGATCGGTGTAAGGGCTGCGAGCTGTGCACAACGGTGTGCCCGCAGGGCATCTTGCACATGAGCCGCGAGCAGTTCAACGCGCGCGGCTACCGTCCCGTTCTGCTGGTGGACCCGCAGGGCAAATGCACGGGCTGCGCGCTGTGCGCGCTGCTCTGCCCTGATGTCGTGCTCACCGTCTACCGCTACGATGAGCGCCGGGTGCGCGCATAGGAGGCGTTTTCATGGCAAAGGAGCTATGGGAAGGCAACCAGGCGATTGCCGAAGCCGCCATCCGTGGCGGCGTCGAAGCGTTCTTCGGCTATCCGATTACGCCGCAGACCGAGTTGCTCGAACACATGGCAGCCCGGATGCCGGAGCTGGGGCGCACCTTCTTGCAGGCTGAGAGCGAGGTCGCGTCCATCAACATGGTGTACGGCGCGGCCAGTGGCGGAGCGCGCGCCATGAGCTCTTCGTCCAGCCCCGGCATCAGCCTGATGCAGGAGGGGCTCTCCTACATTGCCGCCTCGGAAGTGCCTGCGGTCCTCGTGGATATCATGCGCGGCGGGCCGGGCCTCGGCAACATCCAGCCCAGCCAGAGCGATTACTTCCAGATAACCCGCTCCGCCGGCCACGGCGACTTTCACCCCATCGTCCTCGCGCCCGCCACCATCCAGGAAGCAGTCGATATGGTCTACGATGCGTTCCCGCTGGCCGAGAAATACCGCACGCTCGTCATCATCGCAGCCGACGGCTCGCTCGGCCAGATGATGGAACCGGCAGAGATGCCGCCCATGCGGCCGCTGCTGACCGAAGAGGAGCGCGGCGATTGGGCCGTGCGCGGCAAGGGCAACCGGGCCAAGCGCATCGTTACCTCCCTGTTCCTCAAGGAGGACGAACTGGAAGAACTCAACCACCGGCTGCAAGCCAAGCTCCGGGTCATCGAGGCCGCGGAGCAGCGGTGGGAGGAAATTGAGACCGCGGATGCCGACTATCTGTTGGTCGCCTACGGCACGGTCGCCCGCACCTGCAAGACGGTGCTGCGCGAGGCGCGCGCGGCAGGCGTGCGGGTAGGGCTATTCCGTCCCATCAGCCTGTGGCCGTACCCCTACGCGCGGCTGCGCGAGCTGTCGGAAGGCAAGCGGGCCATCCTCGTCGCCGAAATGAGCGTCGGCCAGATGCTCGAGGACGTGCGGCTGGCCGTTGCGGAGCGCTGTCCCATCCACTTCTACGGGCGGACGGGCGGCGTCATCCCGCTGCCGGACGAAGTCCTGGAGGCGCTGATGAACATCGTATCCGCCCGCCAGGCCGAGCGCGCCGCACCCCGGATGGATCGAGGAGGCCAGGATGATTGACGGCAATCACATCTCCCCGGAGCAGATCATCGCGCAGGGGCAGGTCATTTATCAGCGGCCCGACGCGCTGACCAACAACCTGACGCACTACTGCCCCGGCTGCACCCACGGCATTATCCACCGCCTCATCGGTGAGGCGATTGACGAGCTGGGCATCGGCGGCAAGTCCATCATGGTCGCGCCGGTGGGCTGCTCGGTGCTGATGTACTACTACTTCGACGTGGACGGCGTCGAGGCGGCGCACGGCCGCGCGCCGGCGATGGCGACGGGCCTCAAGCGCACGCAGCCGGACAAAGTGGTTTTCACCTACCAGGGCGACGGCGACCTGGCCTCCATCGGCGCGGCGGAGATCCTTCACGCAGCCAACCGCGGGGAGAACATCACTGTCTTCTTCGTCAATAACGCGGTCTACGGCATGACCAGCGGCCAGTTGGCGCCGACGAGCCTGCCGGGCCAGGTTACAACTTCCTCCCCGCGCGGACGTGACGTCAAGCAGCACGGCTACCCCATGCGCATGGCGGAGATCATTGCCGGGCTGCCGGGGGCCGCGTACGTAGTGCGCCGCAGCGTGTACGATGTGCGCACCATTCGCCAGGCCAAGAAGGCCATCATCACCGCGTTCAAGGCGCAACAGGCCGGCGCGGGCCTGAGCCTCGTCGAATTCCTGTCGAGTTGCCCGACCAACTGGCACATGTCGCCGCCGGATGCGCTGGCGTGGATTCGCGACACCATGGTCCCCTACTTCCCGTTGGGCGACTTCAAGGTCAGCGACGAAGTCAAGGCGCTGGAATAAGAGACCCGGTTTCAAGGCACAAACCCGGTTTCTGTGCGAAGCTGCGCTTCGCCGGGATACCGGGTTTGTAAGGCGGAATGGCAAAGGAGCCACAATGAACGAGGAAATCATCATTTCCGGTTTTGGCGGCCAGGGCGCGCTCTTTGCCGGGCAGTTGCTGGCCTATGCCGCGTTGGACACCGGGCTGCACGTTACCTGGATTCCCTCCTACGGACCGGAGATGCGCGGCGGGACCGCCCACTGCACCGTCGTCATAGCGGACCAGGAGATCGGCTCACCTCAGGTGCGCCGGCCTGCCACCGTCATCGCCCTCAACCTGCCGTCGTTCGAGAAGTACGAGCCGCTCGTCAAGCCGGGCGGCCGCCTGGTCTACAACGTGAGCCTGATCCCCGCCCGTCCGACGCGCACCGACATCCAATACGTGCCTGTGCCGGCGAATGTGATTGCAGAGGAGTTGGGCAACGCCCGCCAGGCGAATGTCGTGCTCATCGGCGCCTATCTGGCTACGACGGGCGTGCTGCCGCTCGCTGCCGTCGAGCTGGCGCTGGATCGCCATCTCTCCGAACGGCAGCGCAAGTATCTGGAGAGCAACAAGCAGGCCCTCCGCCGCGGCGCACAGGTGGTGTCGGATCGAGCCACTGAGAGCACAGAGAGCTCAGAGAAGACATCGAGATGACATCGGTTACTTTAGGAGTCTCCGTGTCCTCTGCGACCTCTGTGGCAAATAAACAAGAAACTCAACGAGGAGGTTGAGCGTGGGTACACCCTGGAAAAGCCGTTATGCGCAGCGCACGCAGCGCATGGGGCGTTCGATCATCCGCGAGCTGCTGAAGTTTACCCAGCAGCCGGATATCATCTCGTTTGCCGGCGGCCTGCCCGCCCCGGAGCTATTCCCCCTGGAGCAGTGCGAGGCGGCGGCCTGCCGCCTGCTGCACGAGCACGGCGCGGCCGCGCTGCAGTACGGGCCGACCGAGGGTTATCTGCCCCTGCGCCGCTTCATCTGTGAGCGCATGAGCCGTTACGGCATCAAGGCCGAGCCGAGCAACATTCTGATTACCAGTGGTTCGCAGCAGGCGTTGGACCTGGTCGGCAAGATGCTCATCAACCCGGGCGACCGGGTTCTGGTGGAAGAGCCGACCTATCTCGGCGCGCTCCAGGCATGGAACGCCTACCAGGCCGACTATGTCTCCGTGCCGCAGGACGACAATGGGCTGCGCACGGAACTGCTGGAAGGCGCGCTGCGCGTCGGCCCCAAATTCATGTACATTCTCCCCAATTTCCAGAATCCGGGCGGCACAACCCTGTCGCTGGAACGCCGCCTGGACCTTGTGCGGCTGGCGAATAAGTACGGCATCCCGCTACTCGAAGACGATCCTTACGGCGCGCTCCGCTTCGAGGGCGAACACCTGCCGCCGCTCGTCGCGCTCGATGCCGACTACCAGACCGGCGCCGCGCCGAACGGTCACGGCTACATGGAAGGCAACGTCATCTACCTGGGCACCTTCTCGAAAACCCTCGCGCCCGGCCTGCGGCTCGGCTGGGTCGTCGCACCGGTCGAGGTAGTAGACCAGCTGGTGATGATGAAGCAGGGGACCGACTTGCAGACCTCCAGCTTCGACCAGATGCTGGCGTACGAGATGGTCAAAGACGGCTTCATGGACGAGCATATCCGCACCATCCGCAGGGTCTACCGCGAGCGGCGCGACGTGATGCTCGCCGCGCTGGAACGTTACTTCCCCGAGGGCTGCTCGTGGACCCGGCCCGAGGGCGGGCTGTTCCTGTGGGCGCGCGTGCCGGAGTGGATCGACACCGGCGACCTGATGGCTGAGGCCGTGCAGGCCAAGGTGGCCTACGTGCCCGGCTTCGCCTTCTACCCGGACCCGGCACACGGCCGCAACACCATGCGCCTGAACTTCTCGAACGCCGAACCGGTCCAGATGGAAGAGGGCCTGCGCCGGCTGGGCAATCTGCTGAAGGCGAAGGTTGCCGAACACAACCGGCTGCACGCTGTCACGGTGTAAGTACCATCTTCGTGCAAAATATGGCAACGGAACACGCGCCACGCGCGGCGTGGCGTGTTTCATGTATAATAGCATCGTAGATTCAGTGATCTCGAGCACGAGGAGAGCAGCATGGATAAAAAGCACGTCAGTGAGATTATGAGCAGTCCGGCGATCGTTGTCGGGCCTGAAACGAGCGTATCCGCAGCCAGTGCGCTGATGCGGGAGAAGGGCATCCGCCATCTGCCCGTTGTGGAGAATGGCCGTCTCGTCGGCATCGTCAGCCGCGGCGACCTGCGCGAAGCCACGTTCTCAGAAGCCGTCAATGCTGACACTTATGAGCTGCACTTCATGCTCAACCGCCTGACTGTGGGACGACTGATGACGCGGCGCGTGCTGACCACCACGGCGGATGCACCCCTCGTACATGCCGTCGAGCTGATGACCGAGCACAAGATCGCGGGCCTGCCCGTGGTGGATGCAGACGGCAGCGTCATCGGCATTGTCACCGAGTCGGACCTCCTGAAGATGCTGGCGCAGTATCTGCGTCAGTTGGAGGCCGCCGCCGAGGCTGTATAAAGAAGCGGAGCAATACGTCTCGCATGGACGGGACCCTCTTGCGCTATGCCCGCCAGG
Source organism: Anaerolineae bacterium (assembly GCA_034429055.1). Lineage (GTDB taxonomy): Bacteria > Chloroflexota > Anaerolineae > CG2-30-64-16 > CG2-30-64-16 > MWBF01. Next base: position 12,726 of record DAOUGK010000159.1, read on the forward strand.
TCATCTTCCCCGGCATCGGGGAGGCCGGCCAGCGCCGCCTGCTCGCTGCCCGCGTCACCATCATCGGCGTGGGCGCGACCGGCTCGGTGCTGGCGAATCATCTTGCGCGCGCGGGGGTCGGCCACCTGCGCCTGGTCGACAGGGATTATGTCGAGCTAAACAATCTGCAACGCCAATTGCTCTACGATGAGGACGACGTGGCGGGCATGTTGCCCAAGGCCGTCGCCGCGGCCGCAAAGCTGCGCCGCGTCAACAGCAGCATCGCCATCGAGGACGTGGTGGCCGACGCCGGCCCGGCCAACATCGAGACGCTGATTGCCGATGCCGATGTCGTGCTCGACGGGACAGACAACTTCGCCGCCCGCTACCTCATCAACGATGCCTGCATCAAGCTCGGCAAGCCGTGGGTCTACTGCGGGGTCATCGCCAGCTATGGCATGACGCACACCATCCGGCCCGGCGTCACGCCCTGCCTCCGCTGCATCATGGGCGAGCTACCTGCCCCGGGCACCGTGCCGACCTGCGACACCGCAGGCATCATCGGCCCGATTGTCGCGCTGCTTGGCTCCGTCGCCGCGGGCGAGGCGCTCAAGCTCATCACCGGCCAGGGCGAGCTGAACGACGGCATGGTCCACGTGGACCTGTGGGACGGCACCTACGAGCGGTTCGAATTGGGCGCGCCCCGGCCCGATTGTCCGGCCTGCGGCACGCGGGAGTTCGAATTCCTGCAGGCGCGCGCGGGCACGCGCACGACCAGCCTGTGCGGCCGCGATGCGGTGCAGGTCAGCGTCGTCGGGGCAGCAGAGCAAGCCGTCGACCTGGCTGCGCTGGCCGAACGGCTGCGCCCCGCCGCGACGGATGGCCGCGTCCAGGTCAATCCGTACCTGCTGCGCGCTCAAATCGACGGCTACGAGTTCACGGTCTTTCCTGACGGTCGCGCTATCATCAAGGGCACGGCTGACGAGGCCGCTGCCGCTACGCTCTACGCGAAGTACATCGGTGTCTAATCCGATCAAGCTGACGACTTTCCAACCTCAACACCTGCCAGCGCTGGTAGCATTCCTGAATCGTGCGTTGGCAGGCCATCGGCATTGGACGGCCATCAGCGAGGCGGACTTCACTGAGCGCGTTCTGTCGCAGCCCGGCTTCGATCCCGAGGGCCTGATTTTGGCCCAGGTCCAGGGCCGGGGGGCGACCGGCGACATCGTGGGCGGCATCCACGCGGTCAAGCCCATCGTCTCCCTGCCCGGCTATCGCAGCTCGGAAGCGCGGCACCACATCGCGTGGCTGGCTGTGCTCCCCGAATATCGCGGGCGCAAGGTGGGCGGCGCGCTGCTCGACGAGGCTGAGACCTACCTCTACTATTGCCCCATGTACTTCGCTGCGCAGAACGCCCCTTTCTACGGCATCATCGAGAAGCTGTGGGTGCCCTGGTACGGTTCGACCGAGCGGATGGGGGTGAGCGCGGTCAACGACAAGGCGCTGGTGTCGTGGCTCAATCTGCGCGGCTACCAGGTCACAGATCCCGGCGATGTGAGCATGTCGGCACATCTCCACCACCGCGAGCGGCCCGAGGACCCCGGCCTGGCACGGCGCGGCCTGTGCATCGAACCCATCAACGAACAGAACCCCTGGACGGGCGACGAACCCTTCTACCAACTGCGCACTTGGGGCCACAACGGCGGCCGAAAGTATCAGGGCCTCGTCGTTGCGGACGGCAACCGGGCCGTGGGCAGCGCGGTGTGGTATCCGCTGCCCGACACGCTGACCGCGGCGCTGGCCTGGATCGGGTTGGACCGGCCGTATCGCGGGCTGCGCTACGGTTCCTATCTTCTCGATCGTGCGCTGGCCGATATGGCGAATCGCGGCTACCTGGCCGTGGAGGTGCATGTCCACAGCAAGGACAACCTGGAAGCGTTCTCGCTGCTCCGCCGCCGGGGCTTCGAGGTCATCGACTACTGGGTGAATCTTGTCAAGACCTGAATGATCCGTCGCCAGCGGTCCGTCGGACCGTTCGAGTAACTCCTCTCACCTGTACACAATGAAAACCCCGTTTTCTACGTAGAAAACGGGGTTTTAGCGTTCTTAAAACGGGCTTTTAAGTTTCACAGCATTTGACACACAGCGAAACCCGGTTATAATCCCTGCAATTCGATACACGGAAACCGTTGACCGGGACGAGTACGCGACGCGGAAACGCCAGAGAACGCAGGCCACCGGTTGAGAGCCTGCCCCGCCGAAGCCCGCGGAAAACCCCCCGGGAGCGAACGCCTCAAATCTGGCCGC
>DAOUGK010000160.1:0-3876 GCA_034429055.1 Anaerolineae bacterium
AAGTGATCACCACCACCTGGCCTGGCACCGCTTCGGTGGGGTCAACAACAAAACGCTCAATCTTGGCGCCCAACCGCGTTAAGGTTTGGGCAGGTGTTGCCGTCGGTGTCGGTTGGACAGCGACCGGTGAAGGCGCAAGTGTGAAACTGGGTGCGGGCGTAGATTGTTCGGGCCACGGTCGCAAGCGTAGTCCACTGAATCGCAGAGCAAGTCCCGTTGCCATAAGAGCGAGCAACACAAGCGCAGCAGCCATCCAGCTTTTGTGCGGGAATGGCGGTTTCGGATCTGGCTCCTGTGGAGGCAACCCGGGTTCCTGGCCTGGCCCCCCCGGTGCAGCGCCAGGCGGACGGTCCTGCTGCACCGCCGCAAGGATGCGATCCACTTCGCCCATCGGGATCGAATCCCCCTCGAGTGACCGCACTTCCGCAATGAGCTTTTGCAGCCCGTCCTCATAGTTAAGCGCTGCATCGAGCAGGTAGCCTACATCTAACGACGCCATAGCGCTGCGCTTCGCAGAATTTCGGATATCATCGGGGAGACGTCCGATCACGAAATTGCGGCTCTCGGGATCGGCCATGATGGGGCACTTGAGCAGCGCATCGGCAAGCGCGTCCCGCATCTCAGATGACAATGGCTCAGGCATGCTACCGGACCTCGCTCACTGCATAAACCACCTGTCCCTCGTCCAGGTACTTGACGAGAAAGATGGACTGGAACTCGGAGTGATCGGTGACGATGCTGACCTGCTGGCTGGCCTTGAAGACCAGCTCGTCCGCGTTGACCTCGCACTTAACCCCGGCGGTCGAGGCGGCGTCACCGAAGAACAGTGTGCGCTCGCGCCATACGCCAAGAAATCCCTCGATAGGCGCCTTATACCTGGCTATTGCGGCAGCCTTGGGGGCAAACGGGCTGATGAGAACCTGGTCCAAGGTCTTGTCGGATGGGAAGACCTTGGCTGCGCTTGCCAATGCCGCAGGGTCGAGCGTCGAGGGGAGCCCATCAACCTTGAGCCAGATGATCTGCAACGTGTGCTGGACTGATGGCGTTATCAGCTTCATGAAGCGCGGAGCCAGTCTGTAGACCCGATAGTCTACGCCTTGACTTTCTTCGTCGAACTTAAAGCAACCCCCACCGGACGAATCAGCGACCAGCCGCTCGATGCGCCACGAAACCGGATCGGTCTGCTCGGTGATCGCCAGGCACAACCGGTATTGCTCCTCTGTCTCATTCCCCGCTGCATTCCGCCGAACTATCTGGTCCTTCCCCAGATCCGCCCTCGAAACCAGGAATAGCTCCGGCAGGCGCGGCTGGCCCTCACCGGCAGAGGAGACCGGCAGGGAGACGCGCGTGTCGTCATCTCCGATGGGAATGATGCGCTCACCGACCCGCTGGACAAGCTGCAGCAGCGGCGCACCCAGTTGGAAAGAACCGTCAACTGGCTGGTTGCTGTCAAGACTGGAGAATCTTTCCGATAGCGCTTGATCGGCGACCAAGTTCGGGGCAATGCGCACCGTGCCCAGGGTCTCTGTCCAGCTAATCGTCAGTGGATTATCTTTTATTCCTCCGACCAACTTCTCCAGTGCTATCTCAGCCCCCATCGGCTTCGTGAGCATCTGGGGTTCGCGATGCGCAAAGTCCAGCAGCGAGTGATGGGTAGATGCACCGCTCGTTTCGCCACGCACGCGCAGGGTGTGATGCGCCACCGCGCCCGGCTTGTCAGCGCCATAGCCCAGCTCTATCACCTCCGGCAGGAAGGTGGCGCTGCCTGACGCCGCAGGGCGTGCGAAAAGATCCAGCGGCAGCCGTCCCCCAAATGCAGTCGCCGCGCCGATCTGGAGGCGCTGCACAGCGCCGTTTGAGGTCTGCTCCGCCAGATCTCCCAGGCGGAAACGGAAGGTACGACCCGGCGCCAGTCCGGCCTGCACCTGAGTCCGGTCGGCTTCGGGCGTCGGTCGCTCAGGCCGGTAGCGCACGCCGGGCTCAAGCTGGCCGTTAGCCGGCCAGCGCCAGATCAACCGCAGGTCCAGCCCGCGCGGCGCCAGCTCGTCCCCGGCAGCCATCACCGCCATCCTTGGACGCTGTCGCTCCCCTTGTCTTTGCTCCTCATCCAGTTCGCGTACCGTCTCGTCCAGCGCGTAGAACGGCGAGTTGACGAAGGCGTACTCGACCCGGCCGTCCGCGCGCAACACCCGGCGCACGATGACGCCGCTGGCGCCGGTTCGCACGACCTCCCGGCGCACCCGTCTGTCGTCGAACACCAGCCCATCGGCGCGGCCAACACCCAGCAGGGTCGAGAGCGTCATCAGGTTGGCGACGCTGACCGGCGGCCTGCCCTGCGCGGCCGTACGCTGGATAGCCAGCACGTTCTCGGTCTGCAAGCGTTGGCGGCCCAGCGGGTGCGTGTCTGCAATCGCCAGCCCTTCGCTCCATGCCAGCACGCCCGCGGCACTTTGGAGCAGCGGCGCCAACAGCCAATGCGTGTTATTGCCAGGAGACAACGCCTCAGCGGCTACCACTTTAAGCGGCTGCCCGGCCGGCGGCTGCACGCGCAACCGTCCGCCCTGCGCCAGACGATGCGCCAGTTGCGGTACGGCATCTGAGGTCTTGTCGAAAGAACGCAGCGCATCTGGGCTGAAGGTCAGGTTCAGCGGCACCTGATCGGGCCGCACGACCTTGAAGGCGCCGCCTGCGGCCAGAGTGACAAACTGCGCCTGGCCGCCGGTGCGCGTCACGGGGACCAGGTCGATGGCGAGGCCGGCGCCGGGGGTCGAGATCACGATGTCGTCGCGCGTGATGCCGAAAGGCTCGGCCAGGGGATCAGCCACAAACTCGGCAGAGGCAACGGGCCGGGCCAGGAACACGGTCGGCTCCAGGGTGATCGTGTCAGTGCCATTCGTCCGGCTCAACGCAAGGCGAACATGGCCCTGGATGTCCCGGCCGCCCTTAGTCAGGCGCAAGAACCCAGCCACGGTCTGGTCGGCCTCGCCGGGATGCCATGTCTGTTCATCGATCAGCAACTCAGCGCCGAATTCGCCCAGACCGCCGCTCAGACGCCAGGTCAGGACCTCTCGCTGAGCGAACGGCCTCTCTGCCCCCAGGTCGAAGTCCAGCTGGCGCAGACACACACGTGGGCCTTGCCACTGCCCCTGTGAGACACCGCTGATCTCGAAGGTTGCCTTGGCTTGACCTTGCGCCTGTTCCAGGAGCAGCGCGCCGTTCAGCGCGGGGCGGTCGAAGGGACCGGCGTCCCACAGCACCAGGACGCCCCGGCCGCCATCCTTGCCCGGCTCTTCGACCCGGAAGCCGTAGTAGTCGTCCTGGATGATGCCGGATTGCACGTGCAAAGGATGCTTGATGCCAAGCGGATCGGGCCTCACCACCAGGTCGAGCTTGTTGCCGGGCGTAATGACCCCGCGCAGCAGCCGTAGCTCGCCCGCGCTGTCGCGGTCGTCGAGCTTGACCTGCAGGTAGCACGCGGGGTCGGCCTGCTCTGCGCCAATGCGCAACACAGAGGGCGGGATGAGCATCTGCGCGCCTTGCTCGCGCGCAGCCAGCAGCCGCGGACCGTCGTCCGTCCATGCCAGGGCCACGGCTCGCCCTGCCCCACCGTTCAAAGCCCACTGCGAACATCGCCACGACGCGCCACTCCCTGACTCGTAGCAGTCCCACAAGGTCACTGAACCATCCTTCGCCGCGGCTGCGAGGGCGAGCTTCGAGCCGGCAAAGGATGGCGCCAGGGCGAGGGAAGTAATGTTCCCTGCCTGTGACAGACCGTCGATCGTAATGAGCTGCTGGCCCTGCCACAGCCGGATTCCGTTTGTCCCTGCAGCAGCGAAATAGGTAGCTTTGTCGTGTACCAGCACGGCGACCGCGCTA
>DAOUGK010000161.1:0-8829 GCA_034429055.1 Anaerolineae bacterium
GACCAAGGCCGGAGAGCGCGGCTACCAGACGCTCATTAACGATACCCTGCGCAAAGCGATGGAAGGGGAGGAACTGGAGGAGCGACTGCGGCGAGTGATTCGCGAAGAAATGGCAAGTTACAAAACCTCTGGCGAATAAGCCCGGGCATCAGGGCCGATATAAGCAGCGAGAGAAAAGGACCGGTGGGGAGGTGCATCAGGGGATGTGTCTCCCCACTGGCTCTTGATATGTCCGCATCAGGACTACGTTCAGATCGCTTTCGCTGTTTCGTGCTATACTTCGGCCGTACATAGGGCGCGACACAGACTGTGCGACATGCTGTCGTGTTGAGGAGCGAAACGATGCGCGTATTGATTACCGGCGGGGCCGGGTTTATCGGGACGGCGCTGGCAAACCGGCTGGCCGCGGACGGCCACCATGTGCGTGTATTGGATGACTTGAGTGCGGGCGATCCGGCGGGTCTTCACGGCGATGTGGTGTTCACGCGCGGCGATGTACGCGACCGGCCCAAGCTGTGGACGCTGCTGCAGAAGGTGGACTGCGTGTTTCACCTGGCAGCGCGCGTGTCGGTGCAGGAATCCGTGCTCTACCCCCGCGAGTACAACGACGTCAACGTGGGCGGCACGGTCAGCCTGGCCGAGGCGACGCGCGATGCGGGCGTCAGGCGGCTGGTGCTGGCCTCATCCGCGACGGTGTACGGGCCGCAGCCTCACCAGCCCGTCATGGAATCGGCCTGGCCGCACCCGCAGGTGCCCTATGCCGTCAGCAAGCTGGCGGCCGAACATTATGTCTTTGCACTCGGCGCGCTCAACGGCATCGAGACGGTGGCGCTGCGCATCTTCAACGCGTACGGGCCGGGCCAGCGCATCCCGCCGGTCCACGCGCCGGTCATCCCCCATTTCCTCCGCAACGTCCTGACGGGGACGTCGCTGGTCGTCCACGGGGACGGCACCCAGACGCGCGACTTCGTCTACATCGACGACGTGGTGGATGCGCTCGTGGCGGCCGCGACCGCACCCGGCGTGGACCGGAAGGTCATCAACGTGGGCTCGGGCGAGGAGACAAGCATCCACGCGCTCATCTCGGCGCTCGGGGAAGTCACCCAGCGGCAGCCGGAGGTCATCTACAACGTGCAGCAGGTCGGCGGGACGACGCGGCTGGTCGCGGACCTGGAGCAGGCGCGCTGGCTGCTGGGCTATACGCCGAACGTGCTGCTGCGCGAGGGGCTGCTGCGGCTGCTGGCCGAGGACGCGCGGTTCAGCGCGGCGCGCGCCGGCCGCGGGACGCGCAACGGCGGCACGTATCCTGTGGCGGCGAAGTGACCTCACCCCGTGCGGCCTACGGCCGCCCACCCCTCTCCTGCGAGGAGAGGGGGAGTTCGCGCGGTGGCGGCGAAGGGACCTCACCCCCCTGCCCCCTCTCCTGCGAGGAGAGGGGGTGAGGGTTCACTCGCACGTGATGACGCGAACTACCCCGGTGTCCGGTTCCACCCAGACGCCGCCATCGACTTCATCCCCGTTGCGGCGGCGGTCGACGACGTAGCTGCCATCCTCGTCGAAGTGCCCTTCGTCCACCGACACATAGTGCGCCTGGCGCAGGAGCAGGTAATCCTTCGCGAGCGAGAGGTCGATTGCCTGCTCAGGCGGGACATTCTGGCGCAGCACGAGCCGGTAGGCGCCGCCGACACAGTAGAACTCGTGCGGACCGGCCTGGAAGACCAGGCCGCGGCCGCGCGGGGCCGGCGCGGACGGAGCCGCGGGCGGCTCCGGGTGGCGCCAGTCCTTCGGCGTCCAGGTCTGAGGGCCGTGGCCGAACACCGCGAGCGCCAGCCAGCCCTCCAGCGGAAGGTGCTGCGAGTCCATGTGCTCATCCTGGACGACCGCGTGGACGCGGCCCGTCCCCTGGTAGCGCAGGAGCAGCGGGATCGCGGCGGCTGCGGCGCGGAAGCTGTCCACCAGGTCAGCCGCGTAAGGCAGGAGCGAGCCGTCCGGCGCGACGATAGCCTCGATGCCGAAGAAGGCGTAGCCGATGGCGTCGTACTGACCAAGCGCGCGGAACATGTTCCAGGCGTTCGCGCCGTAGCCCGATTCGGGGATGAAGAGCGGGTTGTCGGGCCGTCGATACGCGGCGCACTCCAGCTCATACCCGCGCGCATCGCTCACGTAGATATCGGGCGCAACGAGGTCCAGGTGTGGCGCGCACCACTTCCAGATGTCCAGGGTCTTGATGACCGCGCCGCCCGACGGATAGGTCTCGCCGGGCAGGGCCCAGCCGTGCTCGCCCAGCCAGACGTTGGCGTACATCGGGATGTCGTAGATGGCCTTGCCCGCGGCGGCGATGCCGTCGATGTACGTGGCGATGCTCCACGCGGTCATCAGCTCGCCTGCGGCCGGGCCGAAGGTCTCCGGCCAGCTCCCCACCCTGCCGCCTGCCCGCTGCCAGAGGTCATAGACAGGGCCGCATCCTGCCCCTTGCAGCGCGGCCGTCAGCTCGGCAGGGACGGTCGCGTCGAACACGGCCTGCGCCTCGGGGTGATAGTCGCGGTCGCTGGCGAGGATGCCCGGCTCGTTCTCCACCTGCAGAGCGATGACGGTGCGCTCGGCTGCGTCGAACTCTGCCAGGTGGCGGCAGAGCGCGACAAACGCGGCGCGGTCGGCCTCGAAGTTAGCCCGACAGTGAGATGAGAGGACCCAGACCGTCTTGCCGGTGGACGACGTGACGCGGCGGAAGCGGGCCGGGTCGGTCTTGACCCATGCAGGCACGTAATCCATGTCGCCGTTCTTCCATGTGCCGAACCAGAGCAAGACGAGGCGGATGCCCTCTGCCCGCGCTCGGAGGAGCAGGTCATCGACCGCCCAGAAGTCGAACTGCCCCTCGACCGGCTCCACCTGTTCCCAGTAGACCGGGATTTCGAGCGTGTTGCCGCCGATCAGCTCGATCGCGCGGAAGGCCGTGGCGGATTCATCGTCGCTGTACCCGCTGGAGTTGCGCGCCTGGCCGCCGAGAGGGAAGAAGGGCCGGCCGTCGACCGTGAAGATACGTTGCATATGCACCCCTTTCCGAACCGGAAAGACGCAAAACGCGCGAAGTTGAGGTAATCTTCTTCGCGCGCTTCGTGCTTCGCGCGCTTCGTTCCTTTCGCGCCTTCGTGTTCCAGACGCTTCGTGCTTCGCGTCCTTCGTGCGCCAAACGCTTCGTGTTCCAGACGCTTCGTGCTCCAAATCCGCTGCGGCGTTGCGGTTCAGATCACTTCTTTGCTCACAGCGACCGGCGATTCTCCGGGGGCCAGCGGGCGCAGGCGCAGGCGGAAGTCGACCGGCTCTGGCTTGAGGATGTAGTCAGGCCGGACGCCGGGGCCGCAAGACCCGTTGCCGAGGCCGGACTGGGCGTAGTCCAGGTGGACCGTGATCTCGTCGCGGTGCACCAGCTCGCACGTGTGCTTCGCCTCGGTCAGGTTCTCAACCGTGTAGTGGTGCGCGCTGACGTTGAGGTCCGGCGCGTGGGCCGGATAGCCGACCGCGAGCAGGCCCGCGCCGTCCGCAGCGGTGAACGCGGCCCAGCGCACGTCGATCTTGTTGCCGTTCTCCTCGGGCATGATGTAGGGCACGTACTGCTCGTCCACGCTGCCTCTGTAGACGCCGACGCGCGCGCTCTCCTTGCGGTCGGCATAGGCCTCGTGCGGGCCGCGGCCGTACCACGTGAAGGTATCATACGCTCCAGGAAGCTCCAGCTCGACGCCGATGCGCGGGAGCTGCGGCAGGCCCTCGGAGGGCGCGACGTGCAGGTGCAGTTCCACATCGCCGCTGCCGTAGACCGTCCAGGCATATTCGGCGTCGAAGCGCGCGGTGTAGTGCGGCGCGAGCGCGGCCTGCAGCCGGTCGTCCGGCAGCGCGGCGTACCCGCCGAGCATGTTGCGCAGCATCGGCGGGAGGCCGTCGCCCCAGGCCGCGTCCAGCGCGGCATAGAGTGCCTTGATCAGGTCCGCCGCGCGGCCCTGCCCGATCATCTGCTGCGCGAGCGCGGGGCCCTTCACCTGCCGCCAGCCGCCGGGCAGCGCGGCGTAGTCGACGCCCAGCTGCTCACAGAGCGCCCGAAACGCGTCCTCGGTGAGGTAGTTGTTCATCACCATGCCAGCGTGGCCGAACAGCGCGACCGCCTGCTCCGAATGGCCGCCGCGGGCCGGGTCGGGCAGGCTGACCGTGCGCACGTCCACGCGCACTGCGCCGGATGGCAGCGGAGTCACCTCGACCTTCTCGGCCCGCTCCTCCAGGATGTGCAGGCCGGCCTCGCGCCACTGGATCGCGGCGCGCTCGCGGCCCCAGGTGTTCAGGTCGTTCTCGGTCGGCGCGCGCCAGATCTGCAGCGCGGGGCCCTGGCTCAGCAGGTCGCGGCCCGCGGCCTGCCAGGACGCGATGCGGCCTGTGGCCCGGTCGAACGCCAGCGCGAAGCCCTCACCCTTGAGCGGGATGGCCGCGGCGGATTCCTCGACCGTCACGGACGGACCGATGGAAGATGGAAGATGGAAGATGGAAGCAGGCTCACCGGCGGACGCGGCGACCGGCAGCTTGAACTGGCCGAACGCGACCTCGTGGCCGGCCTCGGCCCAAGGCGCCGGGGCAGCCAGGGCCACGCTCACCTCCAGCCAATACTCCGTGCCGGGTTGCGCCTGCACCGGCTCCATTGGGATGGGCAGCTCGACGCTTGCGCCCGCGGGCGTATCCAGCGTGGGCAGCCTGCCCGACTGGAGCGCCTCGCCGTCCGCGCTGACCGTCCAGGAGAACGTGTAGCGGCTGAGGTCTGCGAACTTCTGCTTGTTGGTCACGCGCACGAGCCCGCGGGCCAGATCCACGGCGGTCACCTTGACCGGCTCCTGGACCTTCTTCATCTCATACATCGCGGGATGGGGGACGCGGTTGGGCCAGATGAGGCCGTTGCAGCAGAAGCTCAGGTCGTTGGGCAGGTCGCCGAAGTCGCCGCCGTACGCATAATAGGGCACGCCGTCGGCCGTGTACTTCGTGAGGCCCTGGTCGACCCAGTCCCAGATGAAGCCGCCCTGGAGCCGCGGGTAGCGGTCGATGGCGTCCCAGTATTCCTGGAGGTTGCCGGTGGAGTTGCCCATCGAGTGGGCATACTCGCACATGATGACGGGCTTGCGGATGTGCTCGTCCGTCGCCAGCTCGATGATGCGCTCGATCGTCGGGTACATCGTGCTGACCATGTCGACGACCGGGCCCGCGAGGCTCTCCGGATAGTGGATGGTGCCCTCGTAGTGGATGGGCCGGGTGGGGTCATAGTCGCGGATCCAGCCGGACATCGCCGCGTGGTTCGGCCCGTAACCGGACTCGTTGCCCAGCGACCAGACGATCACGCTGGGGTGGTTCTTGTCGCGCTCGACCATGCGGATGCCGCGATCGACGAAGGCCGCGGTGAAATCAGGATCGTTGGCCGGCCGCGGCTCGATGCCGTGGGTCTCTATGTTGGCCTCGTCGATCAGGTAGATGCCGTACTGGTCGCACAGCTCATACCAGCGCGGGTCGTCGGGATAGTGGCACGTGCGCACCGCGTTGAAGTTGAACTGTTTCATCAGCAGGATATCGGCGACCATGGACTCGACGCCGACCGCATGGCCATTGTCCTCCTCGTGCTCGTGGCGGTTGACGCCCTTAAACACGACCGGCTTGCCGTTGACGTGGATCTGCGCGTCCCGGATCTCGACCTGGCGGAAGCCGACCCGGCAGCTCTCGGTCTCCAGGACCGCGCCGTCGGGACCGGTCAGCACGAGAACGAGGGTATAGAGATAGGGGTCCTCGTCGGACCACCGGCGGGGCGCGGCCACCGGCGCGGACAGGCGCACGGCGGTCTCCTGGTTCGGGTCGGCATAGACCGACGCGCGGAAGCCTGCCAGAGGCACCTCGTTGCCCTCCGCGTCGAAGAGCTTGCCCTCGAGCGCGTAGCCGCCGGTCTCGGCCGCGCCGTAGTTCTGCACCTTGGCGGAGACGGACAACGTCGCGTCGCGGTAAAGCACGTCGAACGTCGTGCGGACGGTGAAGTCGCGGACGTGGACGAGGGGCGCGGACCAGAGATAGGCGTCGCGATAGATGCCGCTAAGCCGCCAGTAGTCCTGGTCCTCCATGTAGGCGCCGGTGGACCAGCGGTAGACGCGCAGCGCGACGCTGTTCTCGCCGGGGCGGAGGCAGCCCGTGATGTTGAACTCGGCGGGCAGGTGGTTGTCCTCGCTGTAGCCGGCGAACTCGCCGTTGACCCACAGGTGGAACGCGGAGTCGACGCCCTCGAAGGTCAGGAAGACCTGCCGGCCGTCCCAGGCCGCGGGAACGGTGAAGGCCAGGCGGTAGCAGCCGGTCGGGTTGTCGTCATCCGGCACGCGGGGGTAGTCGTCGGTCGGGAAGGGGTACTGGACGTTGACGTAGACCGGCTTATCGTAACCTTGCAGCTGCCAGTTGCCGGGGACGGCGATCTCCGCCCAGTCGCTGACGTCGTAGTCAGCGGCGAAGAAGCCCTCCGGTGCGGCGGCCGGATTGGCCGCAAACGCAAACTTCCACTGGCCGTTGAGCGACTTGCGCCAGGGCGAGGCCGTGCGATCGGCTGTAAGCGAAGCGCCGAGCGCGGTCGCTACGTCCCCATAGACCATCAGCGTCGCATGGCCCGGCTCCTTGTTGCGCGAGATGACGAGCGGGTCCTGCCAATCCTCGGGAACCACGTGGGTATGGGTCACAACCGTCCTCCTTGAGCGATGTGTTTGTGAGGGGTGTCACCCGCGCATTATCGGCCAGCGGAGCGGGGATGTCAAAACGACGGCTGACGGTTACAGGTTGAAAGTTGTGGGTTGATGGGGTTGTGGTTGCAACTTGCAACAGATTGGGACGTTGCCCGATGGCAGATGGAAGGAGGGTGTACTGCCGGCTGTCTTTTGCGCCTTGTCGCACAATAACGTGCGTGATATACTACCGCACTGTGGATCAAAGAATCCAAGAGAGCCTACTGCCAAGCCACCGGAGGGTGCCATGCGGCCCGCGATTGTTTATGTCCCGATGAGTTTCTATGATGCCAACGCGTTTCGCGAGGAGGCGGTGGAACTGGCCTATGAGATCGAAGCTCGAAAAGTTCGCCCTTTCTGGCGCGCAGTACACAAGGCGCGCTGGCTCATATATGGGGCCATGACCATAGCAAACCCCATCGGCGGAACTCTCGCTGTGGCAGGTGCCGAAGGCCTGGCAGCCCTGCAAAGGAGGATACTGGCAGAAAAAGCTCTGGAAGCCTTCTCTCGGTTCTACGACAGTTCACACGGAGTAGATTCCATAGTAGCCTGGAGTTGGGACTATGGACCGTTCATTGTTGGGATATTGAATGATCGTTTCGTAGACGAGTTTCGGCTTACCGCTGTAGCCGATGCACAGCACCCAGAACGGCAGTACTTCTCGGATATCAAGGCGCCAGGATTCTACATCACTCACCCTATCTACGAACGCCTGGTAGATGCAAGCCAGTACTTCCAGGCGATGTTGGCCGAAAAGCTCTACTATTGGACCAAATTGCTTGTGGAACTGGGGGCGCGATCGATCGATCTGACCGGCGCGTCCGAGGAATTCATCAGCAGCAAAGTTGGCGAAAGCTGGACGGCGAGTAACCTGGAAACCAGCAGCCTGCAAGCGGATGAGAAGCACGAAGAAAAAACAGCATCTCGTATCGGACGGCTTCTTACGTTCCCAGCTAACAAACCAGCAACGCAATACTGCCATCTGGCTCCTGATGACTACGATGCAGAGGGCCGATACCTGTTTCGCAGCCAGCTTAACAGGTTGGAAGCCTACAAGCTCTTTCGTTGGGTCTATTACGATGATCATACCCTGCGCAATCTTCTAGAAGCCAGGTTACGACAACTTAACCAAGATACGGACGTAGCGGAACTGAGCTTTGATGCACACTGTGCGGTCGACAAACTGGTTTTGGATGAGGCTACTGAAAACGCCTTGACTCACTTTGGAGCTCTTAAGAGCGAACTGACCTCGATCGCTAAATCGCAAATGTCCGTCGATCTAAGCGTGAAGTTCTGAAGCGCAATCGCACAAGAAAAGTCCAATTGAGCGTCAGCACGGCTGGAGGGCATGTGATAGACAACACGGTCAAGCAGATGACAGACATCATCCGTTACACGAGTGATAGCACCCGCGCGGCATCAGCCGTCAAGACGCTGATCGGTCTTATTCCAACCTACGGCCGCCCAGATTATGAATACGTGATTCAAGAAATGGAAATAGTTATTCGATTCGACAAAGATATCTGGCGACGTGACATCGCCAGCAATGTGCTCATAGTCGTGAAAAACGCTCTGGGGTAAGACCCAGGTTATTGACACCCCCAAACACCTCATCGAGTTTGACCCGCCCATCGGTGCATTATGACACACGCGCGGCGGTGGGATCCCGCTTGCCACGGGCATATCCTCAGCACTCTGCATATTAGGTGTGGCTTGGACGACGGAGGAAGATGGAAGACCTGTGGGTTCATGGGCGCAGTTCAGCACAGATGTTCGTGAAGGTCAATGCGCGATGACGCGAGTGTTTTGGAGACGTGGGGGAATCGGTAGGGGCGCGGCCGGCCGCTGTGGGGCATCGCCGGCCCACATATAGGCCCTGGTATCCGTCCCGTACCATGCGGCGAACGGCTGGGTCCGACCTCGCCCTTGCGTGCCCCCCTCGGTTTCAGGTTGTGATTGCGCCTGCCCGTTCGTAATTCACGACCATGACGCCCTGCGGGGTGACCTGGCTTTCCGTGACCTTGAACGCCAGGGGGAGCGTGCCGCCGACAAA
>DAOUGK010000162.1:0-9303 GCA_034429055.1 Anaerolineae bacterium
ATGGTGCGGACCCGGTCCCGCGCCATGACGCTCGGGCTGAACTTCTGGTAGAGGAGCTGCAGGGGGATATAGATGCGGCCATCATAATCGACATCGGCCACGACCCCCTTCTGCTCCATGACCCCGATCACGACCAGTTTGGCGGAACCCACGGTCACGGTCTGGCCGATGGCGCTCTCCGCGCCGAAGAGGTCCTGGCTGATGCCGTAGCCCAGCACGACCACCTTGGCCTTGCGCTCGTTCTCGTCCGCGGTGAAGAAGCGGCCCTCGCCGATCCCGTAATCGCGGACCCCGGGGAAGCCGGGGGTCACGCCCAGCACGGTCAGGCCGTCCAGCCGGGCGCGGCTCGTGCTGACGTTCTGTACGACCTGGAATTCGGCCGACACGCCCGTGGTGTTGCGGACGCCCTGCTCGATCGCCACCGCGTCGTCGTAGGTGAGGGTCTGACTGTTGCCGGGCACCCCGCGCATGGGGTTGACGATGATGAGGTTGGCGCCGAGCGCGTTGATCTGGTCCGCGATGGCCGCTTCCGCACCTGCGCTGACCGCCAGCATCATGATGACCGAGGCCACGCCGATGATGACGCCGAGCGTGGTCAGGAACGAGCGGATGCGGTTGAGCTTCAGGCCTTCCCAGGCAACCTGCACGGTCTCAATGAACGTCATCGTGGCCTCCCCGCTCGAGACAGTGCACCGTTCCGTCGCGGCCGTCGGACACAATCTTGCCGTCGCGCACGCAGACGACGCGCTGCGCGTGCAGAGCGATGTCAGGTTCGTGCGTGACCATGACGATGGTCGCGCCCGCGGCATGGACCTGATGCAACAGGTCCACCACCTCGCCGCTCGACCGGGTGTCGAGGTTGCCGGTCGGCTCATCGGCCAGGATCATGGCCGGCTGGTTGACGAGTGCGCGGGCGATGGCGACCCGCTGCTGCTGGCCGCCGGACATCTGGTTCGGGCGGTGGTGCAGCCGGTTGCCCAGGCCGACCGATTCGAGTGCAGCGACGGCCCGCTCGTGGCGCTCGGCCTCGCTGAGCCGCTCTTCCACGTTGTAGAGCAAGGGGAGCATCACATTTTGGACCGCGGTCAGCCGCGGCAGGAGGTTGTACGACTGGAAGACGAAACCGATCTTGCGGTTGCGCACGATGGCGAGTTCGGTGCGGTCGAGGCTGCTGACGTCGAGGCCGTCGAGGATATACTGGCCGGCGGAGGGCCGGTCCAGGCAGCCCATGATGTTCATGAGCGTGGACTTGCCGGAGCCGGAGGGGCCCATCACCGCGACGAACTCGCTCCGGCGCACTTCCAGGTCCACTCCGGCCAGGGCGTGTACGAGCGCATCGTCCGCGCCATAGACGCGGGTCAGGCCGCGGATGTCGATGACGAGGTCGTTCAGGGCCGTCGGAAGGCTATTGGCGTCCATCATTCGGTCTCGACGGTGCCGGTGCTGACGACCTCGCCCCGGGCGAGGCCGCTCAGGATCTCCGCGTTCGCAAAATCGCGCAGCCCCACCGTGACCGTGCGCATCTCCAGCTGGCCGTCGTCCTTGACGACGAACACCGCGTACGAGCCGGGGGCCAGCTCGCGCAGCGCCTGCACGGGCACGAGCAGCGCACCCTTGGACTCGCCGGCCAGGATCTCGACTTCGGCCGTCATGCCGGAGAGGAGTTGGACCGGGTGGGCATCCAGCTCGAGGCCGGCCCAGGCCTGCACGGCCAGGGTCCCTTCGACCGTCACCAGCGCAGGCTCCACCGCGGTGATCGTGCCCGGGTAGGTCAGGTCGGGCAGCGCATCGAAGACCACCGACACGGGATTGCCCACCGCGACGCTGAGCAGGTCGGCCTCCTCCACCCAGAACCGCAGCGCCTGGTTCGACAGGTCGGCGAGCGTGATGATGGGGGCCGTGCCGACCGCTTCGCCGGGCTGGGCGAGGACTGTGAGCACCGTGCCCGCAATCGGGGCCTTGAGGTCGGTGTTGGCGAGCTGGCGCTGCGCGTTGTCGAGGGCGAGCTGCGCCTGGGTCACGCCGAGGCGGGCGGACTCGAGGTCGTTGGCATCCGCGCCGGCTGCGACTGCAGCGAGCTGCGCCTGCGCCTGGCTGACTTTCGCCTCAGCCGCGGCCAGGGCTTCCGCGCTCGCACCGGCCTGGAGCGTGTCGAGCTGGCTCTGCGCGGTGGCGACCCGCGCGCGGGCCGCGGCGAGGACGTCCGGGCCGGGGCCCGCGACGAGGTCGTTGTACTCGGCCCTGGCCTTCTCGAGGTTGGTGGTGGCCTGCCACAGGTCGGCGGCCTGTTTGGTCTGGCCGACGATGCCGGGGTCGACCTTGTCGTAGGCGGCCTGGGCCGCGCGGACGTTGATTTCGGCGAGCGTGACACTGGCCTCGGCTGCCGCCAGCTTCTCGGCGTCGGGGCTGGTCAGCGCGGCGAGCGCGCTCTGCGCGCTGCGGAGGTTCTCCCGTGCGGCGGTCAGCTCGGCGGCGGTGGCGGGCTCGCGCAGCCGGGCGAGATCGGCCTCCGCGCTCACGAGCGCGGCCTCGGCGGCGGCGAGTGCGGCCGGGTCCGCGCCATCGGTGAGGTCGGCCAGCTTGAGCTCGGCGAGTGTCACGCTGGTCTCAGCCTGGGCGACCTGGGCGCGGGCATCCGCATCATCGAGCCGTGCGAGGACCTCGCCGGCTGCGACGACAGCGCCGGGCTGGACTGCGACCTCGGCCAGCACGCCGCCGTTGCGGAAGCCCAGGCTGACCTCGCCTGCAGGCAGCAGGTTGCCGGCGCCGCTCGCCGTGATGCTGATGTCGCCCGTGCGCACCCTGGCCGTCTGGAGCGCCGGAGCCGCGGTGGCCGTTGCCTCGGCCGTGCGCTGCCCGAAGTAGTACCATGCCCCGGCCGCGAGCCCGAGGATGACGAGCGGAACGACGACATAGAGCCAGCCCCGCCGGCGCCTGCCCCTGCTGACCTGTTTCATGCACTTGCCTCCGTACCCAACGATACCTGTATGATGCATGGATCCCGGCAGGAGGTTACTATCCTGCTGCATGCAGCATAGCGGTGGGTTGTGAAGGCGGTGTGAATCACTCGTGCGACTTCGATGAAGGGAGGCGGGTTTCGCCCGCTGCTACGCTACCTGGATCACTCGGTGCTCCGCGGCGGAGCGGACGATAGCCTCCACGATCTTCGTCTGCTGCAGGCCGTCGATGTGGGTGGGCAGGGGGCCGTTGTCCTGCCAGCCGGCGGGCGCCAGCGTGTCCTCCAGGATCGCATCGACGAAGTGACCGACGAGCGCCATCAGGCCGCCGGCGGACGGGCCGCGCGCCTCGAGGCTCGGCTGGAGCTGCGCGATGCTTGCTGAAAGCTGGCCGGTCGTCGGCTCAGGCCGGTTCACGCGCGCTGCGACGCGCGCACCCCGCGCGTCGAGCGCCGCCCGGTGCTCCAGGAGCGCGGTCGCGGACACGGTGTCCGCCACGTTCGCACGCCAGCCCGGCTCCGCGCCGAAGCCCGCGCGCTTGTTGCAGATGAGGGTCCCCTCTCGCCCCGAGAAGCAGAGATAGAACTCCACCAGCTCGTCGATGTGCTTGATCCACTCCGCCTTGACCCGCACCCGCAGCCCGCTGTCGAAGGTGAGGAACGCGTCGTACAGGTCGGGCGTGAAGCCGAGCACGGTCGCCTGGCTGATAGCGAAGACCTCGGTCACCTCGGCCGGGCTGAAGTAGTAGCGCAGCAGGTCGACGACGTGGCTCAGGAGGAAGTGCGCGGTGGAGGAGCCCGCGGCCCACTCCCGGCTGCGCTCCCCCCAGAGCCCGAGCGGCACGATGATGTTGTCGTCGAGCCGGGCCTCGCCGTACACGACCTCCCCGAGCAGCCCCTGCTGGATGACGTAGCGCGTGGCGATGTCGTACGCGGCCGCGCGGTTCGCGTAGTTGACGAACAGCTTCGCGCGGCGGCGCTCCACCGCCTCGCAGATGATCAGCGCGTCCTCGACCGTCGTGGCGAGCGGCTTCTCCTGGATGATGTTCGGCACGCCCGCTTCGAGCGCCGCGACCACGGGGTCCCGGTGATACGGGTCCGGGGTGGCGACCGCGACGAGGTCCAGCGCGTGCGCCCGCAGCATCGCGCGGAAATCGGTGAAGGCGGGAGCGGCGGCGGCCTGGCCGATGCGCTCCGCGACATCGGGCCGGACATCGGCCACGGCCGCGACCTGCGTCTGAGGGTGATCCCGGAAGAAGCGGACGTACTGCTCACCCAGGATGCCCAGTCCGATGATTCCGACCTGCAGCGGCGTGTTCATTCTCCCTCCTCCTGAAGTTTACGTGTGTCGGACGCTCAGATGAGCGGCTCCTTGTAGCGCTCCAGCAGCAATTCAATGACGGTCGCACATGACCAGTTGTAGTCGGGGAAGCCCATGCGGCGTTCGGCGTCCCAGCCCTCGCCGGTGGTCGAGTTGTAGTTTTCGTGAATCCACGGCGTCCGCAGGAACATGGCAAGGAGCCGGTCGGCCGTCAGCTCGGCCTCGGCGTGATAGCCGTGCCGCCAGAGCGCCTGGATCATCCAGTAGACGATGTGCGGCCAGATGCGCCCGCGCCAGTAGCCGCCGCCGTCGTACTGCGGATCGTCGTAGGAGACGCTGGGGAACGGACGCTCGCGGAAGAACTCGTCCGGGTTGAGCATGTGGCGTTCGATGATTCGGGCGACCTCCCCGGCAGGGAGGGGGACGCCGGCCCATAGCGGCAGGAACATATTGGGGCTCTTGACCCCGCTGAACCGCTCGTGCGTGCCCTCTTTGACATCGTAGAACATGCTGTCTTCCGGGAAATACATCGTGTCGACCACCTGCTGCGCCAGGGTTGCGGAACGGCGCTCCCACGCCGCGGCCTCCTCGGCCAGCCCCAACTCCGCGGCCATGCGGCCGAGGCAGGCCATCTCAACGGTGTGCAGCGCGTTCAGGTCCGGCGACTCGATCCCCGCGACCGGCTCGTTGCCGATCTCGCGGTGGTACATGGGGTCCCAGCGCGGGTCGTTGTCGCCGCACTGGGCCGCATTGTAGTACTGCGACAGCCCGCGCGCCGAACTGTGATAGCGGAACCAGTAGCGGCAGTAGCCGGCGAGCCCGGGATACACCTGCGCCAGCCAGGCCCGGTCGCGGCTGCGCCGGTAGACGTGCCAGGCGGCCCAGGCCATGATGGGGGCCTGGCCCTCGCCCGCGCGGTGCGTGTCGCACAGGGTGCCCGGCAGGCTGCCGCGTGGGGTCGGGTTGTCCACGAAACAACTGATCGCCTCCTGGCACATGGCGGGGTCGAACTCGCGCGCGCCGAGGCAACTGAAGCTGGTGTCCCAGAAGAACGCGATGGCGAGGTAATCTTTGGTTGTCCAGGGAATGCGGCGGTGGCCGGTGTACCCTCCCTCCCCGCGCACGAAGAGGCTGTTGAGCGCGGTCAGGGCGTGGGCATACAGCCGGAGATAAGCCGGGTCGGCCGCATACTTCGGCGCGGGCGCAGGGGCGCGCTGCAGGAAGGCGCGCAGCTCGCGCGTCTCGTCCTGCGGGTCCCACGGCGGGGCCGTTGCGGCGAGCGCGGACTGATAGACGGACCGGGCCTGGCCGCGGTTGCCGCCGAACCCCATGACCACGGTGAAGGCCGCGCTGCCGCCCGGCGCGATCGTCAGGTCGCGCGGGTGCAGGTCGGCCAGGCAGACCAGCTCCAGCGTGGCCTGGGGCAGCCCGGCCACATAGTCGCGGACCCAGCCGATGTTGTGGCCGTGTTCCTGGTGGATGAAGAGGGTGGACCAGCAGCCCGGCGCCTCGTCGTCGAGGCTGACGCAGACGCCTAGCTGCAGGTGGCGGAAGCCGTCGCTCTCCCCCAGCGGGTAGACGCCCCGCCAGTCCGGCGGGGCGTCGTGGCCCGGATAGTCGAACACCAGCGTCAGCCGCCGCTCCGCGTGGGCCAGGTTGCGCACCTCGCACCGGACGGCCAGGGCGTTGCGGACGGGCCAGGCTGCGGTGACCGTCAACGCGAGGTCCGGGCCGGCGTCCACCTCGGTCACGCTATCGGGGCGGTAGTTGCGCGCGGCCAGCGCGAGGGGGAGCGCGGCGCCATCCTCGAAGAGCTGCCAGTCGAGCAGGCGGAGGGTCACAGGCGTGCCGCCCCAGCCCTGCAAGGCCTGCAGCCGCTGCAAGCCTGTCTCCGCAGGCCGCTCCCAGCAGAGCGCGAGGTTCGAGTGCCGCGCGCTCCACGCGGCAGAGGGGTGGGTGTAGGGCACGAGGTCGTCGAGGTCGAGTTCGGATGTCCAGTCAGCGGGCATTGGGTGGGTTCTCCGTTTCCCGCCCGTGGCGGGTGGTGAGGCGGGCCGGCAATCCGCCGGCAGGGCGAGGCGCCTGAGGGCTATGATAGCGCGTTTAGGCGGGGATTTCAATGTGGGATGGTGCGGGGGCCGGCGCGGCCATCGCGAATACCCGAATGGGAACGCGCATAGTCGAATGAGCGCGGCGACATGCTTGACGCCTGCGCCTGTGTCTGATAACATGACCACAGGTGGTCAATAGCCAATTTCTCCTACATCCGTCCACACCACCATCCGCTCACACGCGACCTCTAGGGCAGCGATCCGCGTGCCGTTCCCGCTCACTTCATCAGCAGGGAGGTGCAACCACGAGATCAGGCGTTTCCCATTGTCTGCCGCTTTCCGTTTGACAGAGAAAGGAACTCCACCTATGAACCGCGAAATTCATGTGCGGCCCGGCTGGCGTGTGCTGGCCGTGCTCGTCGTCCTGAGCTTGCTGGTCGTTGCTCCTGGCGCATCAGCCAGCCCCGCCGCTCAAGTCAACACCAGCCTGACGATCAAACTGAGCCAGGGTGCAGCGGACCAGATCGCCGCCCTCGGCCTCGAGGTACCGGTGACCGGCCGCGTGTACCTGATCCTGAGCCGGACCAGCAGCCCAGAACCTCGCAACCAGATCAGCGTGACCGGCACGCCCTTCTGGGGCATGGACGTCCAGGGCCTCGCAGGCGGCGGGTTTGTCAATCTGACGAGCCGGTCCGGCGTGATCGGCTACCCGCTGCCCAGGTTCTCGGACATCCCGGCGGGCGACTACTACGTGCAGGCGTTTCTCAACGTCTACACGACCTTCAGCCGGGCCGACGGCCACGTGCTCCAGATGCACAAGGACAGCGGATCGGGCCAGAACATCTGGCGCGCGCCCGGCAACGCATACAGCGATGTGGTCCCCATCCGGGTGGGACGCACTGGCATCCCCAGCCTCAACCTCGAACTGAACAAGGTCCTCCAGCCATCCGACCCCGTCCCGCCGGGCGGCGTGCTGGAGCAGGGCAACCCGGTGGACACCCCGTACGTCAAGTATTTCAAGATCAAGAGTGACCTGGTCTCCGCGTTCTGGGGCCAGGATATGTACATCGGCGCCAACGTCCTGCTGCCCGCGGGCTACGACGATCCCGCCAATGCGGACGTGCACTACCCGGTGATCTATATCCAGGGTCACTTCCCCGGCGCGAGCGCGGCCATGGGGTTCACGCCCACGAACGCCTTCGGCCAGTTCTGGCTCTCGGACGCGGCCCCGCGCTTCATCGCGGTCGTGTTCCGCCATGCGAGCCCGTACTACGATGATTCGTACGCGGTGAATTCAGCGAACCACGGCCCGTATGGCGACGCGCTGGTGCACGAGTTGATCCCGGCCCTCGAGCAGCGTTATCGCGCGATCGCGGAGCCGTGGGCGCGGGTCCTGGCCGGCGGCTCGACGGGCGGCTGGGAAGCCGCGGCGCTCAAGGTCTGGTACCCGGACAGCTTCGGCCATACCTGGTCGTGGTGCCCGGACCCGGTGGACTTCAACTACTACCAGATTGTCAACATCTACCGCGACGCGAACGCCTACTTCAACAAGTATTCGTGGGTGCAGGTGGAGCGGCCGAGCGCACGCGATGTGGACGGCGACCCGCGCTTCACGGTGAAGCAGGAGAACGACTGGGAGCGGGCGATTGGCCCCAATACGCGCTCGACCGGGCAGTGGGCGGCGTGGGAGGCCACCTGGAGCCCGCTCGGACCGGACGGCTACCCGGCGCCGATCTGGGACCCGGTCAGCGGGGACATTAATAAGGGTATCGCCGACTACTGGAAGCTGAACTACGACATCAACCAGAAGCTGCAGGCCGAGTGGGCGACCCTCGGGCCTAAGCTGCAGGGCGAGCTGCACTTCATCACGGGCGACGCCGATACGT
The DNA here is from genome assembly GCA_034429055.1 of Anaerolineae bacterium. Classification (GTDB taxonomy): domain Bacteria; phylum Chloroflexota; class Anaerolineae; order CG2-30-64-16; family CG2-30-64-16; genus MWBF01. The sequence continues at coordinate 8,215 of DAOUGK010000162.1, forward strand.
ACTTCCTGAACGAGGCCGTCTACCTGTTGGAGGCCTCGATGGCCCAGATGAATCCGCCGGCCAACTTCACCTTCGAGTATGGCAAGCGGCGCCCGCACTGCTGGCGCGGGGCGAGCCCGGTCGATCCGACCCGGCAGATCACGTATCAGGAGTGGGTGGTGCAAGTGGCCGAGACCATCGGCATGAGCGTTTCGTCGGCCGCGCTGGAGAGCTGGCAGGCGCAGGGCGGGGCCGGTCGCGGGCTGCTGCCGTCTGCGGCCGGGGCCGCGGAACCGGCGGATGAGCCGGAGTTCGCGCCACAGCGAGGCGGGCAGGTCTTCGGGGAGTGAGGCCCGTGCGGCAGGGCCGCGCATGATACATCGGTACAAGGGGCGACAGGAAACCGCCCCAGGCCGGGCAATCGCCACTGCCGTCGATTGCCCGGCACGTCGTACTCGCCGATAGACCGCTGAGGGTTTCCTGCGCCCTCGCCTCCCATACAACATACCGTGTCCGCGATGTGGGTGCGTTGCGTCGAATGGGCGGCAAGGGCGAGGCCGGCAACGACGAGATATCGCAAGGGATGGTCTGGATATCAGGGCGCGTCTATCCGTCCACGCCGATTCGGGATTGCCGGCCTCGCCCCTACAGGTGTGCGCGAGACATCGCACAAGCGGCGCCCGCGTGCTAGCGAAACAGTTCCTCCCAGAAGGCCAGGGCCCGGGCGGGGGCGTCGGGGGTCCAGGCGGCGCCGGTCTCGGGCAGGACGCTGGTCGCATCGTCCGCCCACAGGCCGCCGGCCGGCGCGACGGTGAGCCCCGCCAGTTCGCGGTAGAGGGCGAAGCGCCGGTCACGGTCGCCTTCGGCCAGGCATCGGCGGAAAAGCGCGAGGTAGGGGGGATCGTGCGCGGCCAGGTAGCGCACCTGGGCCTTCTCCCCGCGCTCCGGCAGCCCGCGCAGCAGGAAGTAATGCCACCAGCAGTCGGAGAGGCAGTAGAGCAGGCGGATGTCGAGGGCGGTCAGGTAGGTTTCGTCGCCCGACGCGGCCATGCGCAGGTTCTGGCGCAGGTTGTAGTTGATGCTGAACCAGGCGGAGAACCGCCCGCCTTC
>DAOUGK010000163.1:0-10591 GCA_034429055.1 Anaerolineae bacterium
CGGCCGCGGCCAGCAGCGCGGAAAACAGGTTGGCCCGGCCTGCCGCGTCCCGCAGCGGCAGCAGCACAGTGAACAGCTTGCCCGCCAGCGTGTAGAGGGGATAACCGCTCGGATGGGCGATGCCGAGCGTGGGCAGCAAGACCTGGAACTCCAGGCTGTCGTCGAACAGCGTGGCGACGGACGGTGCGGCCGTAATTGCGTATAAGACAAACGCAGCAACCGCCAGCAACCACGCGACCTGCCGGTCGGTAGGCATCACGCTGGCAGTGCGGGCATCCTTCGACTGCGCTCCGCTGCGCTGCACTCCGCTCAGGATGCCCTTTGCGCGGCCGCTCGTCATGTTGGGGCTGCTTTTCAAGCCACGTCCTCCAGCTCCGCCAGCAGGCTGGGCCAATGCGTGCCCTTCCAATAGATGTGGCCGCAGTCGGGACAGCGCCAGAACGCCTCCTGCGTCTGCCAGACGTACGGCGGCACGAGCATCCGCGCCGTCTCGCGTTCCAGCATTTCTAGCAGGCCGTTGCACTCGCCGCAGCGCGTGAACGGCTGCGGCGGGACAGGCAGCGCCGCGCGCACCTCCGCCAGTTGCGCCGGCAGCGACTCGCTCTCAACCAACAGCGCGGCCACCCCGCGCCGCCGCGCCAGGGCATGGTCGCGCGTCACGATCAACCGGCCTTCCGCCTGCGCCTGGGCCATCAACGCCTCATCGCTGCCATCGCGCCAGTACACCGTGTCATAGCCCAGCCAGCGCAGCCGCTTCGCCAGCGAGCCGAGCATAGCGTCCACCAGGAGCCGCGGGCAGGATGCCGCTTTCTCTGAGGCTACGCGTGGCGCACCCTGAGCGGAGGGTGTCGCTGCGCGACGCCCGGAGTCGAAGGGACAGCAGCCTTTGTCTAAAGGTTCGGCTTGTGGTAGCATGATTACGTGCAACAAGTTGCCCAACGCATTGACATCATCCGGGTTTCTGTCGTCAGGAGTATGCTTCATGCCGGTTGACCTGGCCCCGAGCTACGGCCTTGCCTTCCTCATTCCGATCGGTTAGGCCCTCATCGCGGCCGGCGGCCTGCCTGCCGGCCATGCGCGCCACGCGGCGATCAGCTTCTTCGCCGCGGCCGGGCTGGCCGTCCTGGGCTATGTTGCGTGCGGCTTCGCTCTCCAGTTCGGCGGCATCGGCCTCATCTACGAGCGGCCCGGCCTCGAAGGCCTCATCTGGGAGTGGTCGGCCCTCGGCCCCACATGGGGACCCGGCTGGGGCATGGCCGGCTTGGCCGGTTGGTGGCTGAGCGGCCCCGCGGCCACGCCTGCCGCCCGCGCCCTGGCCCTGGCAAACCTGCCCATGCTCATTACCGCCGTCACCCTGCCGGTCGTCGCGCTGCGCAGCCGCGTGCCGGCCTGGGCCGCCGGGCTGGCCGGGCTGTTGACCGGCGCACTCATCTACCCGGTCGCGGGCAACTGGGTCTGGGGCGGCGGCTGGCTTGCCAACCTGGGCCTCAACCTCGTCGATCTCGGCCACGGTTTCGTGGACCTCGCCGGTGCGGGGCTGGTCAGCCTGCTCGCCGCGTCCGTGACGCTGGCCGGCTTCGTGGTGTTCCTGCCGCGCGGCCCACGGCCCACCGAGCCCGCCGAACCGGTCGCGCTGCCGCGTGCCTATCACCCGCTGCTCTGCCTGCTGGGTGCGGGCCTGCTGCTGGCAGGTGCCACCGCGTGGGTGACGCTCAACCCGCTGCTCGATCCGGTCAAGCTGGACACGCCGCGCATTCTGCTCAACCTGATCCTCGCGGCCAGCGCCGGCGGCCTGCTGCCCATCACTTACACCTGGCTGGTGGCAGGCCGGCCCGATCCGCTGATGGCGGCGCGGGCGTTTGCTGCGTGCGTCGCGGCGAGCCTGGGCTGCGCGCTGTTCCTGTCGCCCATGCTGGCCGTCGCGCTCGGTGCAGCCATCGGCCTGCTCATGCCCTTCGCCATCTTCATCGTGGAACGCGTGCTGCGCTGGAACGACGCGACGGGCACCCTGGCCGTCCACGGCATCGGCGGCGGCTTCGGGCTGCTAGCAGTCGGCCTGCTCGCAGACGGAACGGCCGGCGCGGGCTGGAACGGCATCGGCGCGGGCGAATACTTGGATGTCGCGGGGCAGGGCGTGACCGGACTGCTGGTCGCCCCGGGCTTCCAGCCCGACTGGCCGGGCCAGATGCAGGCGCAACTGCTCGGCGGCGCAGCCATTATTGCCTTCGCATTCTTCGTCGCGTGGCTGGCCCTCGCCCCGCTCGCCACGATGCACAACCTGTTCAGCCTGCGGCCGCGGCGCGCGCTGCCCGCCCCCTTGCCCGAGGTCACCGAGCCGCCGCTGCCGGAGCCTGCGCCTGGACCGGAAGAGGTGGAGCCGGAAGTGGAAGCGATTCCTGTGCCTGTCACCGTGGAGACTGCGGGTTCGTAGTAGAGGCTTCAGCCCCACGTCCGGCGCTCAAGCGCCGACTACAAACCCGGCCCCTCTTCCAGCGGCACGTTGACCAGGGTCGTATACACTGCACCCGATGGCCGCAGATCGCTCTTGATGAGGCTGACCGCGGTCACGCGCTGTGTGCCAATCTGCTCCACCACCGCCTGCTCCACCATCTGGCCGACTGCCGCCTCAACGGCAGGATTCGCGCTGCGCGCCACGCGGCCCAGCGTCAGGTGAGGCGTAAAACCCCGTTCCTCCGTCGGCCAGCCGAGCGGAGCCACGTAACGCTCAACGGCGGCCTGCAGCTTCGCCAACCACGGCCCGTGACTGCGCACTGCGACCCAGATGATCCGAGGACGCCGCGTGTTCGGGAAGCAACCGCGGCCCTCGACCGTGAACTCGAACGGCGGGATGCCCTCGCACGCCCGCGCCAGTGCCGCGGCAATCTCCGCCGCACGGCTGGCCGGCGTATCGCCCAGGAACTTAAGCGTCAGGTGGATGCCGTCCGGCGCCACCCACTTGACGCTCCCCTGCGGAGCCTGGCGCTTGAACTTGGTCTGCACCGCGGCCAGCGCCACGCGCAGCGGTTCATCCAACTCGATGGCGATGAAGGTGCGAAGTATCGGGTCCGGCATGGCTCCCTCGCGTCCGAACATGATGACTACTGCCGCAGGTGCGCTTCAGCTTGGAGGGCGCAAGCATCCTGAGCGGGTGGCCGGCCCAATATCGCTGACAGGCTGCCGCTAGTCGAAGGATGCGCCCTCCTGGGGCACCCCTTCGACTACGGGTGTCGCTGCGCGACACACCTCCGCTCAGGGTGCTTCCGTGCTGCCCCCAGCGTGAACGCGCCTACTGCCGCGCGCTGCGCTCCAGCCGCGCCCGCCGCGCGGCCAGGTTATCTTCGCCGGTCGACTCGGGCTCAGCGGTCGTTGCCGCCGTCGCGTCGCTGACCGTGGCCTGGTTCACCTCGCTCAACGCAGACAGCAGGTCGTTAAGCCGGTTCACCTCGGAGTCGATTTCCCCGGCAATCCGCTCGGCGGTCGCGCCATCCACGTCCATCGCGTTGACGACCTGCACCTGCGAGTAAATCGTGCCCATCGCGGCGAGCGTGTCGTCCAGGTTCAGACGGGTCCGGCGCATCACGCGCGCCAGCCGGTCGAGCTGGCGCTGCTGCTCGCGATAGGCGGCCAGCGTCTTCATCATCTGGCGGCGGATCTCAGGATCGACTTCCAGTTCGACGAGCCGCTCCAGCCGCGCGATGCGGGCCGGCACTTCCTTGATGTCCCGGCGGATCAGGTCATCGTTCTCGAACAGCGACAGCCGGTCCGCCAGTTGGCCGACACGCTCCTCCCAGCTTTTCAGGCTCTCCGGCACACTTGCCAGCCGCGCGGCCAGCGGGCCGGGCCGCCGGCTCTTGATGACGCTCTGAATCCGCCGGCGGTAGGAGACGGCCCGCTGGCGGTATTCGGCAGGCGTCGTCGCATTCTTCTCGGGATACGGGTCCACCGCAGCCATGCGTCGCGGCTGAACGGCGGGCGCGGGCGCAGTCCGGCGCAACGGTTCCCCGACCTGCGGGGCAGCCACCGGACCCGCAGCCGTCCGCCCGTCGTCCAGCGTCATGTCCTGCACCGTCTGACCGCGACTGTCGGTCCACGTCTCCCCGGAGTAGATGTCGCGCGCCTGCTTGCTCGTCGTCGAGCCTTTCCTGACGGCCCACAGCGCGAACGCCATGATCGCCAGCGGCGCCAGGCATAGCACTCCGCCGCCCGCGCTGCTCAGCGCGCTCAGCAGCCCGCCCAGGATGGACATGGCGATGATGAACGCGATGAACAACCCCACGAGCACGAACAGCACGCCGAAAGGCGAAACAGGCTGCCTCTGTTGGCGCGGCGGCTGCCAGTGACGGCGCCCGCGTTGATTGCGCATACTTCTAGCGATACTCGCCGCGACGCTCAACCCGACCAAAACCTTCGGGAGCCAGTCGTCATCGCGGCGTCCGGCCTGCTGGCCCATCATCCTTCTCCTCCAGATACACCCAGGTTATACGCATATCTTTATTATACGTGCTGCGGCGCAAAAAGATTCGGCCCAGGATGGCCTTACCTGCCGCCGGTAGCCTGAGTGATATCAGACAACTTCTAGCCGCCGACATGCGTCAGGATGACTCTTTGAGCTCCCGCCGCACACAGCGCGGCGCTCACCGGCTCAGCCGTGTCCTCCCCGACGAGCGCAATCAGGTTGCCCCCGCGGCCCCCGCCCGACAGCTTCGCGCCCAGCGCACCTGCAGCCCGCGCTGCCGCGGCCAGCACATCCAACCGCGCGCACGAGACCCCAATCTCCTGCAACAACGCATGGTTGGCATCCAGGAGCGGCCCCAACTCGGCGGGACAGCCTTCGGCAATGGCCGTGCGCGCGTCCTCCACCACCGTCGCGACCCGGTCGAACAGCGCCTCATACCGCGCTGGCTCTTGCTCCCAAGCCCGGCGCACATCCCCGACCGCGACGCGCGTCGGGCTGCTGATGCCGCTGTCGGCAATCGCCAGCCGGAATGGACTGCCGATGGCGAAGGGCTCCGGCGGCCGGCCGCGCACGAAGTATACCGGCTGCTCGTACGCGATGACCGTGTTGTCGATGCCGCTCGGCGTGCCGTGGTGCAGCTTCTCGACCTCGTAAGCCAGCGCCGACACAGCCTCCGGCGGCAGGGTGCGCCCGGCAGCAGCCGCCAGCCCGCGTATCAGTGCCGCAGACACCGCCGCCCCGCTGCCGAGCCCGCTGGCAACCGGGATGGTCGAACGAATCGTCACGCGCCAGTCCGGTTCGGCCAGCCCCAGGTGGGCCAGCGCCAAACGGGCTGCGGCGGCCAGCGGATGCGCAACCCCTGCGGCAGACAGGCGGACCTCCTCGCCCAGGTTCGCCGCACACAGCAGCAAACCCGCGCCCGCCTCGCCCGGCTCGACGACCGCCTCTGCGCTCACCTGCGTGACGGGCACGGCCAGCGCGGGCCGGCCGTACACGACCGCGTGCTCCCCGCACAGGATGACCTTGCCCACCGCGCGCCCGACGCTGAGTTCCATACGTCCATTATAGCATACCCGCAGACTGGATGCCGGACACGGGCTGACAGGAAGCTGACAGTTGTGGAGATGTCGCAGGTGTGACATGGTTGCCAGTTGATGTTATACTCCCGCACATGCCAACCATATCAGTTTTCTACGGCATTCGGATTACGATGAACTATAATGACCACAGTCCGCCTCACTTTCACGCTGAATATCAGGAGTATGAGGTGACTGTGGACATAGCTAACGGGGCGATTACAGGCACAATGCCGCGCCGCGCTCTGGCACTGATCTGGGATTGGCTGGACGAACATCAGGTCGAACTTCAAGAGAACTGGGAACGGGCCCGCGCGAGAGAAGCGCTCAGGGCCATAGACCCTTTACGGTGAGGTGTATGATGTTCCTGCATGTGACAGGTGTTGAATACCTGGGTGAGTACAGACTGAAGCTGATGTTCAGTACTGGCGACGCGGGCATCGTAGACTTGTCTACGGAGTTGTACGGGCCGATCTTTGAGCCGTTGCGGGACGTAAAATTGTTTCGGCAGGTGTACCTGACGAGCCGCACGATCGAGTGGCCGAACGGCGCCGACTTTGCTCCTGAGTTTCTCTACGAAATCGCTCAGCTCTCCATCCCGACTTAAGCCAAGTGCCCGCAGGCGCGGCCCGCGAGCAAGATCCAACAAGCGCCATCCACCTTCGGAGTAAGCATGTCTCCCATCATCCGTATCGACAAGATCGCCGGCTACGTCGGCCAGCAGGTCACCCTCCAGGGGTGGCTGCAACTCAAGACCGGCAAAGGCAAACTCCAGTTCCTGCGCGTCCGCGATGGCAGCGGCGTGATTCAGGCCGTCGTTTTCAAGGGCAATGTGTCCGAGGAGATGTTCGAGGCAGCGAAGCGCCTGCCCATCGAGTCCTCGCTGGTCATCACCGGCACGGTCCGCGCGGACGAGCGCGCGCCCGGCATCCCCGGCGGCTACGAGCTGGATGTCAACGCCCTGGAGGTCGTGCAGGAGTCGGCGGAGTACCCCATCGGCCTCAAGGAGCACGGCGTCGAGTTCCTGATGGACCACCGCCACCTGTGGCTCCGCTCGAACCGCCAGTGGGCCATCATGCGGGTGCGCGCCACCATCGTCAAGGCCATCCGCGACTGGCTGGACAACAATGACTTCACCCTCGTGGACACGCCCATCCTGACGCCCTCCGCCGCGGAAGGGACCACAACCCTGTTCAAGACCGACTTTCACGGCGAAGATGCCTTCCTTGCGCAGACCGGCCAGCTTTACAACGAGGCCAACATCTTCGCGGTCGGCAAGACCTACTGCTTCGGCCCGACCTTCCGCGCGGAGAAGAGCAAGACCCGCCGCCATCTCCAGGAATTCTGGATGGTCGAGCCGGAGATTGCCTTCTGCAAGCTCGAGGGTCTGCTCGAAATCGAAGAGCAATTCGTCAGCTACATCGTGCAGACGACGCTGCGCGAGCGCGCGGCCGAGCTCAAGCTGCTGGAACGCGACACCAGCTTCCTCGAAAAAATCATTCCGCCCTTCCCGCGCATCAGCTACGACGAAGCGGTGGAGATGATCAACCGGGCCGCGGCAGAAGGCGTCACGGTCCCGCCGAACGATGAGCCGGTCCCCGCGATGGAATGGGGCGGCGATTTCGGCGCGCCGCACGAAACCTACATCGCCGGCCAGTTCGACAAGCCCGTCTTCGTCCACCACTATCCGACCGCGGTCAAGGCGTTCTACATGGAGCCCGAACCGGGCCGGCCGGAGGTCTGCCGTTCGTCGGACCTGCTTGCGCCGGAAGGCTACGGCGAAATCATCGGCGGGTCCGAGCGCATGAGCGACCCGGACGTGCTGCTGGCCGCCATCGACCGTCACGGCCTGCCGCGCGAGGCGTACGAGTGGTACGTCGACCTGCGCCGCTACGGCTCGACGCCGCACAGCGGCTTCGGCCTGGGCGTGGAGCGCACGGTCTCCTGGATCTGCGGGCTCGACCACATCCGCGAGACGATTGCCTTCCCGCGCATGCTCAACCGGCTGCGCCCGTAACTACCTTAAAATCTATCCGAATACTTGTAGCCTAGGGCCTTGTGCCCGTCAGGACGCCCACAAGGGGCTATACTACCCCTTTTTCGGATAGACACTTAGCCACAGAGAGCACAGAGGACACCGAGACCGCCGATAACGTGCCAGGCTTCGCTTGGCCCTGATGAAACCGATTTACAAGATAATCAGAAAGTGATCATGTAAATCAGTCATATCAGCGTAATCAGCGTTCTATTCTCCGTGTCCTCTGTGCCCTCTGTGGCAGTCCGGAACCCGAGCCGCCCATGCAAGCGTACCTGCCCGGTTACCTCCTGGTCTTCGCTATCGCGTTCGCCGTCGCGCTGGCCGTCACCCCGCTGGCCCGCCGCGTGGGACATTCCCTCGACGTGCAGGACCGGCCCGGCGGCAGGCGCAGGCACCGCGGCATCGTGCCGCGCACCGGCGGCGTGGCGATGTATGCCGGGTTCACACTGGCCGTCCTCGCGACGCTGGCGCTGCCCCGCGCACTCTTCCCGCCCAGCCAGGACCCCGGCGAGCTGACCCGCCTGACCGGGCTGTTGCTCGGCACGACAATCATCTTCCTGTTCGGCCTCGTGGATGACCGGCTGGAACTGGACAGCAAATCGCAGTATGCCGGGCAATTCCTCTCCAGCCTGATCGCCATCGCGTTCACCATCTTCATCGAGCGCGTGAACAACCCGCTGGGTGACGGGCAGATCATCTTCCCCTGGCCCGTCGTCGGCCTGCTGACCATCTTCTGGTTCACCGGCATGATGAACACCGTCAACTGGCTCGACGGGTTGGACGGGCTGGCCGCAGGCGTCTCGTGTATCGTGGCTGCGTTCATCACCATCCACATGGTCCGCGAGGGTCAGTTCAGCGTTGCGCTGCTGCCGCTGGCGCTCGTCGGCGCAACGCTCGGCTTCCTGCCCTACAACTTCAACCCGGCAAAAGTCTTCATGGGGAGTGGGGGATCCTACTTCCTGGGATGGGCGGTCGCCGCGCTGGGGATTATCGGCGGCGCGAAGGTCGCGACCGTCCTGCTGGCGATGGGCCTGCCCATCCTCGATGTCGCGTGGCTCATCTACAACCGCTGGCGGCACGAGGGCCATCCCGCGTTCAACGGCCGCGACCATCTGCACCACCGGCTGCTCGACATCGGGTTCACGCAGCGGCAGATTGTGCTGAGCTACTACGCCTTTTGCGCGCTGTTCGGCGGGCTGGCGCTGCTCCTGGAGAACCGGCTGTACAAGGTCATCGCGTTGGGTGTGCTGGGCGTGGCCGCGCTGGCCGTGCTGGTGTGGGCCGCCCACCAGCCCGCCGGGAAATACACGAATGGACATCGGACCGCGCGTGATTGACATTCCAGGGTTGCAGGACTATACTGACTATCAGGAATATGCAATTTCTGGAGGTCGCATGAGCGAATCTCAAGTCAGTATCGGACAGGTAAAAAAGGACATCTCCGAGCTGGTCAATCGCGTCGCCTACCGGGGCGAGCGCATCCTGTTGACCTCCCGCGGCAAGCCTAAGGCGGTGATCATCAGCGTCGAAGACTACGAACGCTTGAAAGGGCAGACCGAGTCCGAGAGTGAGGTGCGTTGGCGGGCGTGGCAGGCCGAGAGCGCCGAACTTAACGCACTCATTCTGAAGGAGCGTGGCGGGCAGTTGATAGACGTAGACGCGCTTCTGGAAGAAGCACGGGAGGAGCGGGAGGCACGGGATGCATTCATCAGTGGTGATTGACGCATCCTTTGCTTGCCGCCTCATCCTGCCGAATGCTGCCCAGGCCCAGGTTAACGGCATGATGGCTGAATGGCAGCAGCAGGGAACCCGTCTCCTTGCACCGGCTCTCTGGGTCTATGAGGTCACCTCAGCAGTAACACGCGTCGTTCAGGCAAAGACGCTCAGCGAAGAAGCTGGGCGGCGCGCGTTGGCTCTGGCAATGAAGCTCGACGTCCGGCTGGTTGAGCCGGATGCCCGGCAAATCCAGTCAGCCTATGAGTGGACCCGGCGACTCAAGCGTGCGGCCGCGTACGACAGCTTCTATTTGGCTCTGGCCGAAGCTGAAGCTTGCGAGCTGTGGACCGCCGACCTGCGGCTCGTCGCCGCGGCCAATCGGCCGTGGGTCAGGAGCGCACCTCACCCTGAGTAAGAGTGGCTTCCTCGAACCCCAGCGCCTCGCGCACGATATACAGCGGCCGGCCCTTCACCTCGTCGTAGATCCGCCCCAGGTACTCCCCGATGATGCCGAGCGAAATCAACTGCACGCCGCCCAGGAACAGGACCGCGACCAGCGTCGTCGCCTGCCCGTAGAACGCGTGGCTGCCCGTCAGCCGCAGGATGACCGTGAGGATGATGCCGAGGACGGCCAGCGCCGCCGCAATGAACCCGATGTAGGTTGCGACCTGGAGCGGGAAGTACGAGAACGACGTGATGCCATCCAGCGCGAACTTGAGCATCTTCTTGAGCGGGTACTTCGTCTCGCCCGCGTAACGCTCCGCGCGCACGTACTCCACGCCCACCTGCTTGAACCCCACCCACACCGACATGCCGCGCATGAAGCGGTGCTTCTCGCGCATGGTGCGCAGCGCCTCCACCACCTTGCGATCCATCAGGCGGAAGTCGCCGGTGTCCATCGGGATATTGATATCCGTAATCGTGTAGATAATGCGGTAGAACGCCTTCGCAGTGAATTCCTTGAACCATGTCTCGCCCTTGCGCTCCGCGCGCACCGCGTAGATCACCTCGTAGCCCTCGCGCCACTTCGCCAGCAGGTTCAGGATGACCTCCGGCGGGTCCTGCAGGTCCGCGTCGATGATGACCACCGCGTCGCCCTGGGCGTAGTCCGCGCCCGCGGTGATGGCGACCTGATGCCCGAAGTTGCGTGCGAAATCCACCACCTTGACGCGCGGGTCGGCCGCGTGCAGCTCGCGCATGATCTGGGGCGAGCGATCCCGGCTGCCGTCGTTGACGAGCACCAATTCCCAGTCCAGCCCCGCGCCGTCCAACACCGCGACGAGGCGGCGATACAACTCAGGGAGG
>DAOUGK010000164.1:0-6520 GCA_034429055.1 Anaerolineae bacterium
CCCGCCTTGAGAATCTCGCCCTGCGAAATCTTGGACTGGCCGAGCCGCCGGTCGGCAAAGATGATCGGGACCTCGCCCACGGTGAAGCCCTGCTCCTGCACCCGGTACAGCATCTCGATGAGATAGGAATAGCCGTCCGCGCGGATCGTGGCCGGGTCCACCGTCTCCAGCACCTTGCGCCGGTAGCAGCGGAAGCCCGCGGTGCAGTCGCGCGCGTGCAGCCCCACGATGAGGTGCGCGAGCCGGTTCGCGCCCCAGCTCAACAGCTTGCGCTCCGGCCCCCAGTGCTCGACCCCGCCCCCGCGCACGTAGCGCGAGCCGATGACCAGGTCATACCGGCGGCTGGCCTCCAGCATTGCAGGCAGGTAGCGCGGGTGATGGGAAAAGTCCGCGTCCATCGTCAGGATAACATCCGCGCCATCCGCGATGGCCTGGCGGAAGCCCGCCACGTAAGCCGTGCCCAGGCCGAGCTTGCCCGCGCGGTGGATAACCGAGACGCGCGGCGACTGGACCGCCAGCTCATCCGCCAGCGCGCCGGTGCCATCAGGCGAGTTGTCATCGACGACAATGATGTGGATGGGCAGGTCTAGCGCTTGAATCGCGGCCACGAGAGCCGCCAGGTTTTCGCGCTCATTGTAGGTGGGCAGCACCAGAGTCGCCCGGAGTTCCGTTGATGCCAAGTGCGTGTACCTCGCAGGGGGATTGGCTGCTGGATCAATAACATCTGCCGCTCGACACACTACAAGACATCTTACCACAGCCCGCCCGTTCGCGCCAGTTCCGCGACGCTGTGCAGGGGTTCCAACTGTAGCTGCATACAGACGCTTGGAGTCGAGGCTCTAGCCGGTCAGGCTATCTGCGCACGCACACCACCAAACCGGCTAAAGCCTCGACTCCACTTATATCTGGATTGGCCCATCCCCGTTTGAGCTACCCCGCCAACTGGCGTATAATGACGGACAGCGTAGGCCGACAACCGGCGTTCACTCGTTACTCGTCACTCGTCCATCACCGGAGACCCGCCCATGCCCGACACCATCGCCCAGCTTGCCCACCTGAACGAAATCGACCTCGCCGTGGATGCACTCAGGGCCCGGCTGCACGCGATTGCCGAGGGCCTGCGCGAGCCGGCCGCACTGGTGGCTGCGCGCCAGGCCGCCGCGGATGCGGAGGCCGCGCTCAACCGCGCCCGCGCCGCCCAGCGCGACCGCGAGCTCGTTCAGCAGGAAGCCGCAGACAAGCTCAAACGCAGCGAGCAGAAGCTGTACAGCAGCCAGGCCCGCAGCTCGCGGCAGGTGGAGAGTGAGCAACTCGACGTTCAGCAACTCCGCCACCAGCTCGCAGACGCCGAGGAACACCTGCTGGAAGCCATGCTGGCGGCCGACGAGGCCGCGCAGCAGCACACCGCGGCCCAGGCCGAGCTTGCCAGGCTGACCGGGGAATGGCAGGCCCAGCACACTGCGTTGACGCGCGAGCAGGCCCAGCTCCGGGCCCAGGCCCCGGCGCTGTTGAACCGGCAGGCGGCTGCACGCAAGGCCATCACACCTACGTTGCTGGCCGTGTACGACAACCTGCGACCGCGCCGCGGCGGTCGCGCGGTCGCGCGCATCGACGGCGACGAGTGCAGCGCGTGCAAGGTGGCCATCCCGCCAAGCAAGCTGGCGGAGGTGCGGAGCGAAGCCGCGCTCGTTTACTGCGGCAACTGCGGCCGTCTACTATGGGAGGATTGATCACTGAACAGACGTACAATCTTTGTCATTGTAGTGTTCAATTATTGACACTCATCCCTGATGTCGCTATAATCGCGCTGTCGCGATATGCCCCGCTGTGCCCTATCGCACAGTGACACGAACACTTTCAAGGAGGTGATGCGCACCGGTGATACGATGCTCGGCCATCTGATCGCAGCATTGAGCATAAGCAAGCGTTCGTACCGCACCACTTAGAACTGACAAGGAAGGAAGGCACCGCGCAATGGGTCGAAAGTTTTCACTCCTCATGATCGTGGTTCTGCTGGCGGGCATGTTCCTTATGCCGGCCACGGCTGGCGCAGAGGCAGTCATCACCGACGGTGAGCAGACAGCCGCCCCGCGCTACTCGCATCGCCTGATTGTCGAACTCGCCTCGCCGCCCCTGGCCCTTTATGAAGGGGGCGCAGCCATCTCCGGCGCCGGCGGCAAGATCGACGTCAATTCCCCCACTGCTCAGCAATACGTCCAGCAGTTGCAGGCCGAACAGCAAGCGTTCGTCGCGACCATGACCCAGGCCATTCCGGGCGCCCAGGTCGCAACCTTCGTCAACGAGAACGGCATTTCCGTCCCGGCCACCTACCAGGTCCTGCTCAACGCCGTATCGATCGATGCGGGCAAGGGCGCAGACCTGCAAACCCTCGAACGCCAGTTGCGCCGCCTGCCGGGCGTTGTGCGCGTCTCGAAGGACTGGGCGCACGATCCGCAGATGTACGCCAGCCTCCCGCTGATCAACGCACCGGCCGCCTGGGACAACGTCGCAATCGGCGGCAAGTCGAATGCGGGCGCAGGCGTCAAGTTTGCCTCGATGGACGGCGGCGCACACAAGGATGCGCCGATGTTCGACGGTACGGGCTACACCTACCCGGCCGGCTTCCCCAAGGGCGACACCCGCGGCACCAATGGCAAGATTATTGTGGCCCGCGCCTATTTCCGCACCTGGGATCCGCCGTCAGCCGGTGATGAGAACGTCTGGCCCGGCACGCGGGGCACTTCTCACGGTACGCACACCAGCTCCACCGTGGCAGGCAATGAAGTCACGGTCAGCTATCTCGGCGCCGATCCGGTCACGCTCAGCGGTGTGGCTCCTCGGGCCTACATCATGAGCTATCGCGTCTTCTACAACAGCATCACGAACGACGGTTCCTTCTACAACACGGAAGGCATCAAGGCGCTGGAAGATATCGTCAAGGACGGCGCGGACGTCCTCAACAACTCCTGGGGCGGCGGGCCGGGCAGCCTGGGCGGCGAGTTTGACGCCCTCGACACGGCCCTGATCAACGCCGTCAAGGCGGGCATCTTCGTCAGCATGTCCAACGGCAACGCCGGCCCCGGCAAGGGCACGGGCGATCACCCGTCGGACGACTACATCAACGTCGCCGCGACGACCACCACGGGCACCTACGCCGCGGGCCGCTTGAAGGTCACGGCGCCCGAACCGGTTCCGGCAGACTTGCAGTTTATGGGCTACGGCACCGCGCAGTTCGGCGCACCGCTGCCGATCGGGACCCTGCTTGGGCCGTACAGCTACGTGCCGGCAGAAGTCGTCGCCCCGGCCAACATCGAAGGCTGCAGCGCCTTCCCCGCCGGCGCCTTCGCCGGCAAGGCCGCGCTCATCCGCCGCGGCACCTGCAACTTCAGCCTGAAGGTGCTCAACGCCCAGAATGCGGGCGCCAGCTTCGTCGTCATCTACAACCAGGCCTCCGCAGGCAATACGCTCATCACGATGGCCGCGGGCACGGGCGCTGCCGAGGTCACGATTTCATCGGTCCTCGTCGGCAACACCAACGGCGTCAAGCTGGTGAACTGGTATACCGCGAACGGCGACGCCGCCCAACTCGCCCTCGACACCGTCGCGTACCAGGCCGGCAACACGCCTGACATCGTCGCCAGCTTCTCCTCACGCGGGCCCGGCGTCGGCAACGTGCTGAAGCCCGACATTGCCGCGCCCGGCGTCAACATCCTGGCCCAGGGCTATGGCCTCGGCAGCGGCGAGCAGGTCCATCTCGGCTTCGGTCAGGCTTCCGGCACCTCGATGGCTGCCCCGCATGTCACCGGCGCAGCCGCGCTCCTCAAGCAGATTCACCCGGCCTGGTCACCGGCCTGGATCAAGTCCGCGCTGATGAGCACCTCGAAGTACATGGATATCTACAACCAGGACGGCACCCCCGCCCAGCCGCTCGACATCGGCGCGGGCCGCCTGGACCTGACCAATGCCGCCAACCCCGGCGTCATCCTCGACCCGCCGAGCCTGAGCTTCGGCCCCGTGGCGATGGGCATGACCAAGACGCTCGAAGTCAAGGTGACGAGCGTCGCGGCGAGCGCCCAGACCTACGATGTCAAGACCCTGTACACCGGCATGGGCTTTGGCTCGCTGACCACAGTGGACGGCATGACCGTCAGCCCGGCCAGCATCACGCTCGCGCCCGGCGAGACAGCTACACTCACGGTTACATGGGACACGACCGCCGCTAAGGGCGAGGGCGACAACCAGGGCTTCGTCCTGCTGGACGGCGCCATGTATGACGCGCACATGCCCGCCTGGATGCGGGTCGTCTACGCGCCTCAGCCGACCGTCTTCGAGGCCGACCTGACGCTCGAAGCGGGCAAGGACTACAGCGTCATCGCGGCCGGTGAGCTGGCCGCGGGCGGCATCCAGCCGGTCGTCCTCGACGACACCGCGCTGAACGCCGCACCCAACGCGGGCGAATTCAAGATCCGGTTCGTCCATCTCTCGCCGGATGCCCCGGCAGTGGACATCGCGCTGAAGGGCGGCGCGGTGCTGTTCGGCAATGTCGCGTTCAAGGAAGCGCAGGATGGCGCATTCCCCGCCGGCTCGTATGAGCTGGAGGCGCGCGTCGCCGGCACGGACACCATCGCGCTGGCCCTCCCGGCCATCAATTTCGAGGCGGGCAAGATTTACACCGCCTACGCGATGGGCAAGCTGGTCGGCCCGGACGGCAAGAAGCTCCAGGTCGTGCTGGATGTCATCGACCCGACCGCCCCGCTGGCCGGCAAGGCGCGCGTGCGCGTCGTGCACAGCGTCGTGGATGCCCCGGCCGTCTCCATCTTCGTCAACGATGGGCTGGCCTTCTTCAACGTAGCGTGGAAGGACGTGACGCCGTACGCGACGCTCGATGCGGGCACGTACAACGTCAAGGTCAAGCCGGCGCTCGGTGAAGTGCTGGTCATCGACAATGACGGCTCCAGCAGCCTCGGCCTCGACGACTACACGCCGTTCTACACCGGCGCGCTGGACGAGCTCGGCGTCACCTACGATGTGTGGGACGCGGACGCGATGGCCGGCAACCCGGTCAGCATCCCGGATGCCGCCTACCTGGCGCAGTACAAGGCCATCGTCTACCAGGGCGGCGATAACTTCCGGCCCAACGGCAGCTTCACCGTCCCGACCCCGCCGACCACGCTGGACATGAACCGGCTGGTCGAATACTGGAACGGCGGCGGCCACATCATCGCCTTCGGCCAGGACCTGGCCTCCCTGACCGGCGGCAGCAGCACGAGTGCGCCGTTCTTCTACGGCGCGACGCTCGGCGCGCGCTACCTCCAGGACAGCGTGAACGGCGAGGTCGTGTTCGATGATTCGGCCCAACTGCTCACCGGTGTGCCTAACACGCCGTTCAGCAACACGAGCTTCGACATCAGCGCGACCGGCGACGGCACCGGCACCAACTACTACGTCGATGAAATCGGCGCCAACTGCACCGATCCTGACTTCACGTTCTGCACCATCACCCCGCTGCTCAAGTACAGCGTCGGCGGCAACAACGTGGAAGAAGGCTACGTGGCGCTGGCGAACCGCGATTACGTGACCCTCGAACGCCCCGGCGTCAGCAACATCGGCAAGGCCGTCTACTTCGCGTTCGGCCTGGAAGGCGTCAACAGCGACACGGGCTTCAACACCCGCAAGGACCTGCTGGGCGCGGCATTGAACTGGGGCTGGGACGCGGCGACCGCGACGATCGATGCGGATGTCAACCCGGTCGGTGACGTGAGCTACTTCACCGCGATGGTGGACTCCACCTACGGCGGCGACGGCGTCATGTTCCGCTGGGACTTCGGTGACGGCACGCCGTTCACCAACTACTACGCCAGCGCGACCGCCGGCCACACCTACGCCAAGGGCGGCGAGTACACCGTCCGCGTCGAGGCCGTCAATGCGCTCGGCACGCACACCATCGCGGAGACGACCATCACGGTCGGCCAGGTCTACACGGAACCCGTGACGACCATCTTCCCGGCCGCGGCCGACACCTTCATCCATTCCGGCCTGCAGACGAGCAACTACGGCGCCAGCCCGCTGCTCTATGTCGGCCACAATGATGTCAACCGCACCATCATGCGCTTCGACGTCAGCAGCATCAATCCCGACTATCCGGTCGAGGAGGCGGTGCTGTGGGTCCACGTGAATGCGTATAGCGGCGGCGGCAGCGTGGCGGACATGCAGGTCTTCGAGCTGACGAAGGCGTGGGTGGAGAACACGGCCACCTGGCGGATCCCGTGGACCGTCCGGGGCGGTGACTTCAACCCCACCGCCGTTGCCAGCCTGCCCATCGTCAAGACCGATGTGGGCAACTATATGAAGTTCGACATCACTCCGCTCGTGCAGAAGTGGGTGGCGGATCCCGCCAGCAACAACGGCGTGATCATCCGCCTGCAGAACGAGACGAGCGTGACCCTCTATCGCCTGGGCAGCAAGGAATACTGGGACAAGAGCCAGCGCCCCGGCCTTGAGGTGAAGTACCTTAAGCCGT
>DAOUGK010000165.1:0-3089 GCA_034429055.1 Anaerolineae bacterium
CCCTTCCTGCCGGTTGGCTTTCGGCCTCTGCGCAAGGCCGACTTCAGCGACCCGCGCCTGGCCGCGGGCATCCGCGGGTTCATGCCGGATGTGGACCTGGGCGATCCGCAGGTGCAGGCCGCGATGCGGGACTTCCGCGTGCCGCTCTCCCTCATCGACCAGGTACGCACGGCCGGGCGGCGCATGCTGGCAGCCGCACCGCAGGTCACTCCGCCCGTGCTGATCATCCAGGGCAGCCGCGACACCGTGGCACGGCCGGCCGGTGCGCGCAAGCTCCTGGCGCGGCTGCCCCGCGGGGCCCGCTACGTGGAAGTGGACGGCGAGCACGACCTGATGCGGCCAGGCAACTCCGCATGGCCTGATGTCGAGCGGGCGCTGCTCGACTTTGCAGCCGAAGTGACCGACAGATAAGCAGGAACCTGATGATCGATTCTGATACCCGCCCGGACAGCACGGGACGCAAGCTGTTGCACACGATGCGTAAAGCGATTACGGCACAGATATCGGCGTTGATAGCGCCTGCGGACTGGCACGGAAACGCGAGCAAGCTGCTCATCGCCTGGGTCGCCGGGATGCTCGCCATGCCCATCGGCGAGTGGATCGTGGGCCGCGGCGGGCTGATCGCCGGCGTCATCCTGACGGTGCTGCTGCAGGCCTGGCTGGCGATCTTCTTCCTCATCCGGGCCGGAGGCGTCCGCCGCGCCGCGCTCATCGTGGCAACCGTCGCGGTCGTGGCCTGGGCATCCGAGGCGCTCGGCTCGCAGACCGGCTTCCCCTTCGGCGCGTATCACTACACCGACCGGCTCCAGCCGCAGTTGCTCGGCGTGCCCCTGCTCATCCCGCTCGCCTGGCTGATGATGCTGCCGCCCGCGTGGGCCGTCAGCCAGCGCATCACCGGCCGGGCGTCGGGGCCGCTGTTCGTGGCCGTCAGCGCGCTCGCGTTCACTGCGTGGGACCTGTTCCTCGACCCGCAGATGGTCCATTGGGGTCTCTGGACGTGGGACCAGCCGGGGCAATACTTCGGCATCCCGCTCGTAAACTACGCGGGGTGGCTGGCCGTGTCCGCGCTGATTACCGCGCTGGCGCGGCCGCCCGTACTCCCCACGCGACCCCTTCTCGTCATCTACACGCTGACCTGGCTCATCGAGACGGTCGGGCTGATCCTGTTCTGGGGACTGTATGGCCCCGCGCTCGCAGGTTTCGTGGGGATGGGGTTGTTCGTGGCGCTTGCATGGCGGTCGGGCTGGAGGAGTAGGTGGCAGGTCTCTGGGCAGTCGTAGGATTCTTCCTCGGCGCCATCCCGTTCTCGGTGTGGCTGGGGCGCCGCGTGCTGCACCGCGACCCGCGGCAGTATGGCGACGGCAACCCCGGCGGCACGAACGTCATTCGCGCGGGCAACCGCGGCCTCGGCGCACTGGTCATCTTCCTCGACATGCTCAAGGGCGCAATTCCAGTGGCTCTCGCGCATTATGTCTTCCGGGTGGACGACTGGCTGCTGCTCCCCGTCATCGTCGCGCCCATCCTCGGCCACGCGTTCTCGCCGTTCCTGCGTTTCCGCGGGGGCAAGGCGGTCGCAGTCACTTTCGGCGCGTGGAGCAGCCTGACCGTGCCCTTCGGCCCGTTCGCCATGGCCCTGCCGCTGGTGGCCGCCAACAAGATACAGGACAACTCGGGATGGTCGGTCATGGCCGCCTGGCTGGTCTGGCTCGCCTTCCTGCTGCTGACCGGCGCGACGGGGCCGCTGGTCGGCGCATGGGCCGCGACCCTGCTCATCCTGGCCTGGACGCACCGCGCCGACCTGCGCCATGCGCCCCGGCTGCGGTCCGCGCGCGGCCACCGGGAGGGTGTGTGATGGTGCTGCTTGCGCTCGTTGCGACGGCTGCGCTGCTCGGCATGACGGGCATCACGTTGGGCAACCTCGCGCTCTTCCCGCGGCTCGCGCATCCTGTGTCGCGGCTGGAGCGGTGGCTGCTGAACGAGAGCAAGCTGTATTTCCGTGTGAAACGGGGCTTTGACCCACCAGTCATGGAAACTCCGCTGGTTTCGGTGCTCGTTCCCGCGCGCAACGAGGCCCCGGTCATCCGCGGTACGGTGGCCCGGCTGCTGGCGCAGGATCACCCCTGCTTCGAGCTGATCGTGCTGGATGACCACTCGACGGACGGCACGGGCGATCTGGCGCGCGCGGCCGGGCACGGCGACGCGCGGCTGCGCGTCATCTCCGGCGCAGACCTGCCGTGCGGCTGGGCGGGCAAGAACTGGGCCTGTCACCAGTTGGCGCAGGCCGCGCGCGGCGACCTGCTGGTCTTCACCGATGCCGACACGCTCTGGCTGCCCGGCGGACTGTCCGCGGTTGTAGCCGAGCAGACCCGCACGGACGCGGACCTGCTGACGGTCTGGCCGACGCAGGTGACTGAAAGCTGGCCGGAGCGCCTGGTCGTCCCACTCATGTCGCTGGTGGTCATCGGCTATCTGCCCGTCTTCCTGACGCACTACGCGCCCTGGACCCCGTTCGCTGCGGCAACCGGGCAGTGTCTTGCCTTCAGGCGCGCCGCTTACAGTGCGATCGGCGGGCACGCAGCCATCCGGGGTGAGGTGCTGGAGGATGTGAAATTTGCACGGCGCATCAAGGCGGCGCACCTGCGCCTGCGCATGGCCGACGGCGACGGACTGGTCGCGTGCCGGATGTACATCGATTGGCCGTCCGTGCGCGACGGGTATGCCAAGAATATCCTGGCCGGCTATGGCAGTTCGCTCGTCTTCATGGGCCTGGCAACGCTGTTTCATTGGCTCGTGTTCCTGTTCCCACCCGCGTGGTTGCTGGCGCCTGCAGGCAAGGCGGCGCTGAAGCGCCCCACTACCAACCACGAGTCCGTTTGTAGTACGGCGATTTATCGCCGTGGGTGGCCGTGGTGGCCGCTCGCGCTGACCGCGCTGGGCATTGGCGTGCGCGCAGTCACCGCCCGCTTCACCGGCCAGCGCGGCCGCGATGCCCTGCTGATGCCCGTGTCCGCCGTGCTGATGACCATCATCTCCGCACGCTCGGCATGGTGGCAGGTGCGCTATGGCGGGCCGATGTGGAAGGGTCGCGT
>DAOUGK010000166.1:0-3077 GCA_034429055.1 Anaerolineae bacterium
TCCCGCAGCAATGTGTCGGGCCTGCCGGTCCTCGACGTGCTGATGAGCATCCCCTTCATGCTGGGTGTCGTGTGGCTGGCCTGGCGCGGCCGGCGGCTGACCGGCGCGATGTGGTGGCTGGCCTTCGCCGTGATGCTCGTGCCCACGGTGTTCAGCGACTATGCGCCGCACTTCCGCCGCGCCGTGGGCCTGGCGCCGCTCGTCGCGTTCGCCTCCGGGCTGGGTCTGGCCGTCATCCTCGGCCGCGCGGGCAGCCACCCGGTGACCGCGCCCGCGGCCGTGCCCCCGCGGCTGCAGAGGAGCGGCGTGCCCGCGGAGCAAATCGCCGCCGACATGGACCGTCTGCGCCGCGCGGGCCGGGCGGTGGTCGTCGCGGCCATCCTCGTGGGCAGCCTGGTCTACAGCGCAACCGCTTACTTCGGCACGTGGGGCCGCAGCGCCGTCCTGTACTACGCTTATGACCAGGGACTCTGGGAGATCGGCCAGTATGTGCTCGGCCTGCCGCCGGATGAACGCGTGTATGTGAGCCCCCGCCCGGCCAGCGACACGACGCTCGGCTTCGCATGGCGCGAGGGCCGACCCGTGCGTCACTTCGACGGACGGCACGCCTTTGTCGCGCCGGATCAGGGGACGGGTGCGGCGACCTACATCATCATCGAGTACGAGGATTTCCGCGGCTGGCGCCTGCTCGATGAACTGTATCCCGGCCGCCGCGAGGTGCGCCAGTTCCTCGATCGCGCGGGCCAGGTCTATGCCCGCGCCTACCGGCTGGACGGCGGCCGGCCGCCCGCGCGCGGCCCGCGCAACCCGGTGGATGCCGCTGCTGCCAGTTGGCCCGGTTTTGCGCTGCTGGGTTATGATACCGATCGGACCGTCTATCAGCCCAGCCAGATAGTGTATCTCCAACTGTGGTGGCGCGCCGATGCACCCGTCACCACGGACTGGACGGTGTTCACGCACCTGCTCGGCCCGGCCAGGGCGGACGGCAGCATCCTGTGGGCGGGGCAGGATGCGCGGCCCGGCCAGGGCAGCGCAGCGATGCCGACGTGGGCCGCGGGCGACCTGGTGCTGGACGAGTACCAGTGGCAGCTTCCGGCGGATGCGCCGCCGGGCGAGTATCAGATCGAGATCGGCGTATATGACCCGTCCCAGGGAGGCCGGCGCGGGGTGACGGTGGGCGGCGAGGATCACGTCATCATCGGGACACTGCGGAGTGAGTGACGACTTTCGGGACCTGCTGATGGCGCGGAGCCCCACGCACTGGTGGCATGCGGGGATGCGCGCGAATACGTGGGCCTTTACCGACGGCGTGCAGGGCCGCGTGCTGGATATCGGCTGCGGGCCGGGGCAGGAACTGGCCGAGCTGCCGGCGGGCGCCTGGGGCGTCGGTGCGGACCTGTACTTCCCGCCCGACGCGATAGCAACCTCCGACCGCCGTCTGGTGCGCGCGGATGCGGGGCAGCTCCCCTTTGCGGACGGGCTGTTCGACTGGGTGCTGGCGCTGGATGTGCTGGAGCAGCGGTCGGTCGTGCCCAACCAGGCGCTCGGCGAGGTGCGGCGCGTGCTGCGGCCCGGTGGTCGGCTGGTCATCCGCGTGCCCGCACACCCGTGGCTGTACGGGCCGCACGATGTCTTCTGGGGCGGGGCGCGGCGCTTCCGGCGCAGCGAGTTGACGGTCCTGTTACAGGGGGCCGGATTCAGCATCCACCGAGTGAGCTATGCCAACAGCCTGCTGTTCGTGCCTGCGATTGCGGCGCGGCTGCTGGGGCGGACGACCGGGCTCGGCTCGGATGACATGCGGCCCATGCCCGGCCCGATCAACCGCCTGTTATTGGCTGCACTGACGCTCGAAGCCCGTTGGCTGGCCCGGCGCAACCTGCCGTTCGGCCTGTCGTTGCTGTGCCTGGCGCAGCGGACGAGATAACCGATGTCACAGGACTCTCTCACACTGACGGTCATTCTCCCGACGTACAACGAGCGGGAGAACGTGCCCGTGCTCATTTCGGATATCCTGCACCATGTCCACACGCCGGTCGAGGTCCTGGTGGTCGATGACGACTCGCCCGATGGCACGTGGCAGGTGATCTCCGAGATCGCCGCGCGTGACCCGCGCGTCCGGCTGCTGCACCGCAAGACCGAGCGCGGCCTGACCTCCGCCATCCGGGCCGGCATCCAGGCGGCGCGCACCGATGCCGTGTCCTGGATGGACGTCGACCTGGCGATGCCCGCGGGGGTCATTCCGCAGTTGCTGGCGCGGCTGAACGCGGGCGCAGACATTGCGGTCGGCTCGCGTTACGTGCCCGGCGGCCGCGACGTGGGCCACAGCTTCATGGCGCGCGCCTTCTCGGTGACCATCAACCTGGCGGCCGCGCTGCTGCTGGGCCGCGGCGTGCGCGATTACACGAGCGGGTTTGTCATGGCCCGCCGCGCGGTGTTCGACCGTCTGACCCTGCGCGGGGATTACGGTGAGTACTGCATCGACTTCCTGGCGCGCGCCCAGCGGCTCGGCTACCGCGTCGTCGAGGTCCCGTATACCTGCGGTGCGCGCATGAGCGGCGAATCCAAGACCGGCGCGAGCTTCCGCGACTACATTCGCCGCGGCCGGAAGTACGTGACGACGATCCTGCGGCTGGCAATCGCACGCAGGTAGCAGGAGTCGAGGCTTCAGCCGGTTTGGTCAGGTACACCTTTACCCAGGCTAACCGGCTGAAGCCACCACACCGGTTCGTTTTGTGCCACAAAAGTAATCGAGTAGGAGCAATCGTATGTTGCAACCCCGCAACCTGACCTTTGACGAACTGGGCGACCTGGCCGAAATCATCCCCGGCCCCGAACCGGTGCTGCAGGCGGCGGTCAACCCCATCCCGCAGTTCGGCGTGAAGCCGCGCCGACCGATCATCCCCGTGTGCGAGCCGACCCTGAGCGGCAACGAACTGAAATACATCACCGACGCGGTAGAGACCAACTGGATCTCCTCTGCGGGCAGCTACATCCGCCGCTTCGAGGCGCTGTTCGCGGAGAAGATGGGCACGCGCTACGGCATCGCGTGCGCCAACGGGACGGTGGCGCTGCACCTC
>DAOUGK010000167.1:0-9062 GCA_034429055.1 Anaerolineae bacterium
GCGACCTGTTCACGCTGATGGAGGCCATCAAGAGCTTCATCTGTTCGGGCCAGCCAGATCACTCAGTAGTGAACCTGAGCCTGGGGCTGCACTGGTATGACGAAGGCACGTGGCCGGAGCAGTGCGGCGCGTGGACTACGGACTTTGCGGAGATCTGGAGCCTGCAAGACCTGCTCAATGCGGCGAAAGAGTTGGGTGTCGTGGTCGTGGCGGCGGCGGGCAACAATGCAAACAACAACAAGAATGACGGAGGGCAGGGACCCGACATACCGGCTGAATGGGGTAACACCATCGGCGTAGCGGCCAGCGTCCCTGCAGGTGGGTTGGCTTGCTTCTCCAATGCAGGTGACGTGCTGGCGCCGGGCGGAGAAGGGCTCAAGGCGCCAAACGCAACCGATTGTAAGCCGCCATTCCAAGACTGCACCACACCGAGCATGACACAGGGTTGCGGCCCTTACGGTCTGGTCAGCCTGGGAACCAAATCCACTACGAACTACTGGTACTGGGCCGGCACATCGTTTGCGGCGCCGCTCGTCAGCGGCCTGGTTGCCAGGTGCATTCAGGAAGCAAACGATGCTGGCGCTGACTGGTCGGGGGCGGACGTACCTGCCAACGTATGGACAGCCATCCAAGCAGGCGCCGCAAGTCATGGAGGCGTCATCCACGTGGGCAACACATTGGCGAACTGCAAGTAAAACAAAGCGCATTGGCCTCTCATGGCCCTGATGTATAATCAGGGCCATGTACTACTCACCTCCTACCCTCAAACAGGCCGACCCCCAGCTCGCCGGGTCGGCGCAGGAGCTGCTGCGCTCCACCGCGCGCACGCTGGTCATCGCGACGCTGGGCCTGCTCGCCGTGGCGCTGGCGCTGAGGTGGGTCAAGCCGCCCGCGGACCTCGACGTGACCGCGATCCCGATCCTCGTGCTGGCCGCGCTGGCGGGTGTCGTCGTGCTGTGGCTGCTCGACCGGCAACTGCTGCTGGCGGTGATCGTCTGGCAGGTTGCGCTCGCGGCGCTGCTCTGGCTCGCCATCGTCCAGTTCCGGGAGCCGATGCTGGCCTTCTTCTACGCGCTCTTCCCGCTGCTGGCCGCGGTGACGCTGGGCTGGCCCGCGGCAGCGGTCGCAGAGGTGGGGGTCGTGGCCGTGGTCTGGTGGCTCAGCCTGGGCAACGCAGGCGCGGCGCTCCCGGCCAGCCACGCGCGGGGCATCCTCATCGGCGGCCTCATCACCGGCGCGTTGGGCTGGGCTGCCGTGCGCGCGCTGCACACCGTCACCGAGTGGTCTATCTACAGCTTCCACCAGGCGCAGGAACGGCTGGAGGAGGCGCGCAACCAGCGCGTCGAGTTCCGGCAGACCGAGGAGGACCTGGTGCAGGCGAACCGGGAGCTGGCCCGGCTGTCCGACCGGCTGAAGGCGATGTACCAGGTGGCCGAGGACGCGCGGCGGACGAAGGAGGAGTTCGTCGCCAACGTCAGCCACGAGCTGCGCACCCCGCTCAACATGATCATCGGGTTCAGCGAGATGATCACACAGGCGCCCCGTGTGTATGGGCAGGACGTGCCGCCCGCGCTGCTGGCCGACATCGCGGCGATCCAGCGCAACAGCCAGCACCTGGCCCGGCTGGTCGACGACGTGCTCAACCTGAGCCAGGTCGAGGCCGGCCGGATGGTGCTGACGAAGGAATGGGCGTCGCTGCCCGAAATCGTGGAGGCCGCGTGCATCGCAGTGCGCGCGCTGTACGAGTCCAAGGGGCTGTACCTGCGCACGCATATCCCGGCGGACCTGCCGCCCGTTTTCTGCGATGCCACACGCGTCCGCCAGGTGGTGCTCAACCTCATCAGCAATGCAGGCCGTTTCACGCAGCGAGGCGGCGTCGAGGTGACCGCGTGGACTGAGGCGGGCCACATCGCTGTCTGTGTCTCGGACTCCGGCCCCGGCATTCGCCCCGAGGACCAGGGCCGCGTGTTCGAGCCGTTCCAGCAGGTGGACGCCTCGCTGCGGCGGGAGCATGGCGGCACGGGTCTGGGCCTCACCATCAGCAAGCGGTTCGTGGAGATGCACGAGGGCAAGATGTGGCTGGAGAGCCCCGCACATGCCGGCCGTGGGCCGGATGACGGCGAATCTGACGGCGGGCCGGGCACCCGCTTCTGCTTCACCCTGCCGCTGGACACGCCCGCGTCGGTCCTGTCCGCGCACACGGCGGGCAGTGTCCGCTGGCTGACCCCCTACCAGACCCACGAGGAGCGCACGCGCCAGTCGAAAGCGCCGCTCGGCCCGCTGGCCCCGCGCTATGTGATGGTCGAGCCGGCCACGCGGCTGGTGCAACGATTTCGCGAGGCTCTGGGCGAGGCGGAGGTGGTGCAGGCCGCGACGCTGGCCGAAGGGCGCCGAGAGCTGGAGCGGTCGCCGGCCCGCGCACTCATCATCGACGCGACCTCGCTGCCCGACGGCCAGCCGGCCGCTGAGGAACTCGCCGGACTGCCCTATAACACCCCGGTCATCCTGTGTGCGCTGCCCGCAGAGGACGAGGCCGCGCAGCATATGGGCGTCGTCCGCTATCTGGTCAAGCCCATCACGCGCGAGGTGCTGCTCGCCGCGCTGGCCGAGCTTGGACCGGACGTGCACAACATCCTGCTGGTGGACGACGAACCGGAGATCCTGCGGCTGTTCACGCGCGTGCTGTCGTCGAGCGAGCGCGGGTATCACGTCTGGCGCGCGAACGACGGGCAGCGCGGCCTGGACCTGCTGCGTCAGCGCCGGCCCGATGCAGTGCTGCTGGACCTGATCCTGCCCGGCCTGGACGGCTACCGCGTGCTGCGCGAGAAGAACGCAGACCCCGAGCTGCGCGATATCCCGGTCATCATCATCTCGTCGCGCGACCCCGGCGGGCAGCCGATCGTGAGCAACCAGGTGACGATCACGCGGCCGGGCGGTCTGTCGCTGCGCGACCTGGCCTGCTGCGTGGCAGGGGTGAGCGAGGCGCTCGCGCCGCGGGGACAAACGAAGAATTAAGAATTAGGACGAGTGAGGAGGAAGAAGGACAGTTTACTCGTTTCTCATTACTCGTTACTGATCACTCGTTGCCAGCGCGAGGGCGGCTGCAGGGTCACGCGTGCCGACCAGGCGATAACGCGAGCCGGCGGCGTAGCGCGACAGGAGTTGCAGCGCGTCCGCGCTGCCATCTACCGCCAGGACCGGCACCTGCTCGAGCGCGGGCAGCAGCGCCTCGGCCAGGTCGGTCGCGGCTGCCCCGGACGCATCCTTGAGCCAGGCCAGTTCCTGGCGCAGGTCCGCCTCGGTTGCGAGCGGTGCAGGAACCGCCGCGCCCTCAATCCCCACTGCAACGCCGAGCGCGACGCCAAGCGCAACACCGGGAGGATAGCCGATGGTTGCGGCAGCGCGCCTGGGGCGCAGGCCGACTGCCTGCCCAGTCTACCGCAACCCGCCCGATCCCGGCGTCAGCTCGAAATCGAATTCCCCGACGCGGTTTGAGGGCCCGGAGGCGCCGCCCGCCACCACACCGCGCACCACCCAGAAGTGGTTCACATCCGGGTCACCGATGCGGCCGGCATCATCGTAGGTCATGGGGTCGCCTGTGGCGGTCAGCGTTTCGACCAGGGTGCCCTCGGCTGCAGGTTCGAAGTGGGGCGACGTATCCCGCCAGACCTGGTAGGAGGTGTCCGGCGGCTGATGCGGCCAGCTCAACCGCACATCCGGGCTGTAGGCGTCGGTGATCGAGATGGCCGGTGCGGCCGCAGGGGTGCAGGCGGGCGCCTGGCCGGAGAACGGCGTGTACTTCACGGCGAGGCCCGCGGTCAGCGGCGGTTCGTTAGCGTACGAGTAGAGGATGCCGCGGCTGCCGTCGGCATTCTCGATGCCGGCATTGGCGAAGTCGGGCCAGCTCACGGTCTGATACTGCACGATGATGGTGTCATCCGTATTGTCCAGGATGATCTCAAACGTCTCCGGGTCGCCGCTGGCCCAGTGCTCCACCGCGTGATACTCGATGACGAAGCGGCCGTCACCCAGGTTCTTGGTGTAGATCACCCCTTGCGCGCCGTTCGCCGGGTTCAGGTCCTCGCCCATGCCGATGATCTGGTTGTTGGGCGGGCCCTCGAAGGGGACGATGCCGTGCCACTTGCTGTATCCCTGGTAGAAGGACACGAAACCATTCGAGCTGAGGTACACATAGTCCTCGTGCTCACCGTAAAACGTGAACGTCCAGGGCAGCGCCACGTCGGTGTAGATATCGTCCCCCAGGTTGTGCGCCGTACCGTCCGTGGCGTCGATCCAGGCGAACTCGACCGAGCAGGTGTCACCGCCGTCACCCACCACGTAATCAGCCGCTGCGGTCGGGCTGAAGTTCAGCGTCTCGGCGTCGTTCACTGTCACCCCGGCTGTCAGGGTCTCGAAGCCGGGGGAAGTCATGCGGGCGGTGTAGCTGCCGAAGGGGACATCCGCCAGCGTGTACGTCCCATTGGCGGCGGTAGTCGCCGACAGGCTCGTGCCGCTGAGCGCCACGGTCGCACCCGCCACCGGGGTCGAGGTGCCGCTCTGCGTGACGGCGCCGGAAATGCTGCCGGCAGCCAGCGTGCTCAGGGTGAAGGTTTGTGTGGTCGCTGCGTCTTGTGTGACGCTGACACCCGATGCACTTTGCGTGACGTAACCGAATGCCCCCGCCGCCATCTCGTACGTTCCGGCGCCGGCCACGAAGCTATAGTAGCCCGCGGCATCGGTGACCTGGGTCAGCGTGTGGCCGCTGCGCGTGATGGAGACCGTCGCGCCCGCGATGGGCAGCCCGGTCACGGCATCGGTCACCGTACCGCCCAGGGTCCCCGCCTGCCAGACGAAGTCCACTGCGGCTTTGACGTTGATGCGTCCCCAGCCGAAGGTGCTGTTGGGCACCTGCGAACCGGGCACGCCGCCGCACGTCTCGCTGCCGGTCAGCTCGACCGCCGTCTTGCGCAGCAGCTCCTCCACCTGGTCCACCCGGCCGACCAGATCGGGCTCGGCCGAGAGGATGAGCGCCACAGCGCCCGCAACGTGGGGAGCGGCCATCGATGTGCCCGAGAAGATGGTGTAGCTGTTGCCGGGCACCGAGGAATAGATGTTGTCGCCGGGCGCCGTCACGTCGGGATCGGGCAGGCCGGTGAACGGATTGGAACCCCGGCTGCTGAAGGAGGAGATCGCGTCGCTGCTCTTCGTGGAGCCGACGTTGAAGGCGGTCGTGTTGTCGCCGGGCGAGCCCAGCGTGCCGCAGGCGCTGCCGTTGTTGCCGGCCGAGAACACCGGCACAATCCCGGAGGCGCGCAGGTTGGCCAGCGCGTCATAGAAGATCCGGCTGCCGCCGGGGCCGCCCCAGGAGTTGTTGACGGCATTGGGCCGCCTGGCAGGGTCGGGGTTGGCGCCGTAGAGGTCGGTGGGCGCCGCCATCCACTGCAGCGAGCTGAGCAGCGATGCATTGCTGGCGCAGCAGCCCGCAGCATGGATCCATTTCGCGCCGGGCGCGACGCCGATCGGCCCCTGCAATCCGCTGTTGCCGCCGGCCGCGATGCCGGTGGTGTGCGTGCCATGCTTATCGCTGTCACACGGCGGGCTGCCGGCCGCGCCGCAGAAGTTGGCCGGGTCCCACCAGTTGTAATTGTGATCCGCCGTCGATCCGTTCCAGCCGCGGTACTGCGCCTTCAGCGCCGTATGGTCCCACTGGACGCCGGTGTCCACCAGGCCGATCACGGCGCCCTCACCCGTCACACCATAGACCGACCACACCAGATCGGCGCCGATCTTTTCGATGCCCCAGGTATAATCGGGGGCGTCCGGGCCGGTGGAGGTCACGGGCACGGGTGCGTCCAGCTTCAGCTCGGGCAGGACGGCCTCGACACCCGGCTGGCGCGCCAGCCACTCGGCAGCCGCGCGGTCTCCGGTCACGGCCACCACGTTGGCGATCCAGAACGCCTGCACGCTGCTGACGCGGCCGGGGTGAGACCGGGCAGCCAGCCGCGCCAGGACATCCGCCTGACTGGCCCGGGCCGTGACCTGCAGCCGCTCCATCACCAGGCGGCCGCGCTCGATCCAGTCGGGCATGGTCTCAGCTTGCGCGAGATCAGCCCGCGCGGCGAAGCGCACGAGGAATGGCGCCTGGCCGTCGGGCGCGGCTGCCAGCGAGGCATAGACTTCCGGGGCTACACCAGCTGCGCGAACGTCCAACGGCGCGGAGGCCGCACCGAGCGCAAGGGCAAGCAGCGCCAGGCAGCACAGAACTGTAACGGGGTGAGCGAGGTGCACACGAGACATGAAGTGACTCCTTGCTAGGCGATTCTGGTAAATCTCGAGGAGGTCGAAGCGATTATACTCGCTCCACGCGACTGTTGACAACCTTACGATCCGTGCTGTGCACCGCCGGAAGGCGCCTGTCCTTGTGACGCCCAGGGAGCCGTAGCTGCAAGCCCCTCAAGCCCCAGACGCAACGCAAACGCCAGAACCTCCGGCGCGGCATGCGCCCGCAGCAAGTCAAGGCCCCGTCACACCGGAGCTTCTGCCCCAGACGCCAGCCCCACTCCGGCTTAGTGTCTATCGGAGAATTGCTCTGGCCGGTCTCGGCTGTGGCTTCGCCACAGCACACCGAGCCAGGGGGCACGGTCGGAGACCGGCCCCAGCGGTTTTTCGGATAGACTCTTAGCCGTAAACGCCCGTGTTGTTCACGCCTTCGCCCCAGACGCCGATCGATCCAGACGCAGCTCCTTTGCCGTGGATGGCAACGCTGTTGGACAGGTTCTGCTCGACGTAGATGAGGTCGCCGGCTTGGGCGCTCCGCACGACGGCGCCCGGCCGCAGGCCAATGGCATATGGGGCCGCGGCCGGCAGCGCCGCGCCGCGCAGGCTGCAGAGCATCACAGCAAGGATGAGTGTCAGTATACGGGGTCGCTTCAAGGTAGTCCTCCTGATCCTGGTTGGTCGATCAGCAGGCTACCACGGAGAATATCCCGAAGTCGAGGGATGGATTCCCGGTTGAGGGGGGAAGTACGCGGGAGGTGGGGAGAATGAGTAATGAGTAATGAGTAATGAGTAACGAGTAACGAGTAACGAGTAACAAGTAACAGCAATGGGCATAAACGCTGCTCACTCGTTACTGGTCACTCGTCACTCGTTACTCGTCACTCGTTACTGGTCACTCCTGACTCATTCCTGGTCATCAGCTCATCCAGAACTGCCACCAGCTCGCCGCGCGTGAACGGCTTGCGGAGGAAGGTGCTGGCGCCCATAAGAAGGGCGAGGTCGCGCTGGGCGAGGATCGTACAGACGACGACCGGGATGTCGGCGGTCACGGGGTGCGACGTGAGGCGGCCGAGCAGTTCCCAGCCGTCGACCTCGGGCATCATGACATCCAAGAGGATGATACGCGGCGCGAGCTTCTCGGCCAGCGCGATGGCGGCCGCCGGGTCGCGCGTGCCGACCAGACGGTAACGCGAGCCGGCGGCGTAGCGCGCCAGGAGCTGCAGCGCGTCGGCGCTGTCGTCCACCGCCAGGACCGGCACCTGCTCGAGCGCGGGCAGCAACAGCCGGGCGTCGAAGCAACGGGCGTCAGCAGCGAGCGCGAAGCCGTAGCCGCCCAGCTCGGCCAGTTGCGCGGCCATGTTGAGGTTGTCGGTCTCATCGCGCTGCGGAGGCTGCGGGCCGGCAGCATACTCGCTGCACGCAATGCGCAGCTCGACATCCCACCCGGCAGGCGCGGCGGAGAAGAGCACCTCGCCGCCCGCGGCCCGCGGAATCACCACGCTGAACAGGTTAATCAGCGCCTGGCGGAACGCGGCGGGCACGACGCACACCTTCGGCAGCGCGGGCGCGACGGTCACGGCCAGCCTTACATCGTAGCGCGTTGCGAGACGGCCCGCAAGGTCCAGCACCGGCGGCAGCGCCTCCGCCAGGTCGGTCGCCCTCGCGCCGGCCGCGTCTTTCAGCCAGGCCAGCTCCTGGCGCAGGTCCGCCTCGGTCGGCAGTGCGACGGGTGCGACCGGCGTCTCATCCGCGACTGCCTGCTCCGCCAGGTTGTACTGCTGCCACAGCACATCGGCCAGGGTCTCCTGGGCGGTGCTCTGCCACCGGCGCAGATGGCGCGTGCCGATGCCGAGCTGGTCCGCGACCTCCTCCGCGCTCAACTGCTCGACGTAGCGGTAGAACAGCGGCTCGTAGATCTGCCAGACGGGCGACTGAGATGGCTCGCCGGCTGCGGGCTTCAGGCTGGCGATGGCCTCCACGAGGACGCGCTGGAGCGCCGCGCCCGTGTCAAAGCGACCGGCGACGCCGAACAGCGCGGCCAGCGGGCTGCGCCGCAGCCGGTCCGTCTCGTAGAGGTGATTAAGCGCCTCGCGCAAGTGCTCGATGAACTGATCGCGTGTCAGCATGTCCGGTCGATGTCCGGTATAATGTCCGCTTTTAGTCCCATTCTCAGCCGCCAGAAGGTAGGCAATGTAACATTCCTATGTTATTTTACCACTGAACCGGCCCAGATTATAGACGTCCCTCGCCCCGCCCGCAAGTCCGGCGCGTTTTCGCGTACCTGCGAGCCGCCATGGCCCGGTCATCAGTTTATCATCACCATCGGTATCCATTACAAGGAGGTAGTTCACCCATGGAAGAGAAGATCATCAGCCGGCGCAAGTTCCTCAAGCTCGCGGGTGTCGCGTCCAGCGGCGCATTGCTCGCAGCGTGTGGCCCCAGCGCCCAACAGCCCGCGGCCGCCCCCGCCGCGGAGCAGCCCGCCGCCGAGGCCCCCGAAGCCACCACCGCAGCCCCTGCGGCGGAAGGTGAAAAGACCGTCCGTCTCTGGGTCGCCTGGGGCAACATGAACCAGTTGTTCCAGGACGAAGTCTGGTACAAGATGCCCGAGTACCAGGAAATCTGCAAAGACATCAAGATCGAATACAAGGGCAACGTTACCGAGGCCAACGTCACCACCGCGATCGCAGCCGGTGAGCCGCCGGACTGCGGCGCAAACTGGAGCTATGCCCAGCTTGCCATCAAGGGCGTCTTCGTCGACACGGAGCCCTACATCCAGGCCA
>DAOUGK010000168.1:0-3584 GCA_034429055.1 Anaerolineae bacterium
TCGGAGTAAGCGATGTCCACCTTGATCTGCTCGAACGCACGGGCCGTCAGGAAGCAGGCCGGCGAGACGGCAAACACACGCTTCCCTGCTGAGGCCAGCCCCGCGGCGATCCCGACCACGTTTTGCTCCGCGATACCGACTTCGATGAGCTGTCCCGGCAGCGCCTCCGCGAAGGGAGCCAGCTTGCCCGAGCCGCGCGAGTCGCTGGTCACAACCAGCACATCGCGGTCCTCCCGCGCAAGTTCCAGCAGCGTCTCGGCAAAGACTTCCAGATTCGGTCGCCCCAGTTCCATCTCAGCTCCCCTGCAACTCGTCCCGCGCCCGGTCCAGCTCGGCCAGAGCTACCGCGTACTCCGCATCGGTGGGCACCCGGTGATGCCAGCTCGCGGCATGCTCGATGAAGCTCACGCCCTTACCCTTAACCGTGTGCGCGAGAATGAGGCTCGGCCGGCCCGGTTCGAGCGGCACGCGACGGAGCACATCCCGCAACGCGCGCACGTCGTGGCCGTCAACGTCCGCGACGGCGTAGCCGAACGCCCGGAACTTGTCGGCCAGCGGCTCCAGCGGCAGGACCTTCTCGGTCGGCCCGGTGATTTGCAGCCCGTTGCGGTCGACGATGGCAGTCAGGTTGTCGAGGCCGTAACGCACGGCAGCCAACGAAGCCTCCCACACCGAACCTTCGTCCAGCTCGCCATCGCCCATGAGCACGAAGACCTTGTACGCGCGGCCGTCCAGTCGCCCGGCCAGCGCCATGCCGGTTGCAACCGCCAGCCCGTGGCCCAACGCGCCTGTGTTCTGCTCGATGCCGGGCACGCTGCGAGTTGGATGGCCGATGAAGGGCGAGCCGTAGCTGCAGAGCGTGTCGAGCTGTGCCGCCGGGAAGAACCCGCGGTCGGCCAGCACAGTGTAAAGCGCTTCGACACAGTGCCCCTTGCTCTGCAAGAAACGGTCGCGGTCGGGATGCGTCATCGTGGGGGGGCTGACGTTTAGGATGTCGTTATACAGGACATTGAGGATGTCCACGGCAGACAGATCGCCGCCCGTGTGACCCGCGCGCGCCTGCTTGACGATGCGGAGGACGGTTTGCCGGTACTCGATGGACTTCAGCCTGAGTTCCAGGTCGGTCAGGGTCATGCAGCCGCGTCTCCGATGGATGATGGGATGCACCCGGGGTCGAGAGCGGCCTGCCTGGGAGCGCGACGTACATGCTTCCAGGCAGGCCGGAGCGATCGTCAGGCCATCACGGTCAGTTCGGCAACGGCAGGCGCCGCCGCGCCCAACTCTGCCGCCCGCGCGCTCGGCGAGCTGCCGCCCGCAGTCAGCCGGAAGCGACCTGGCTCCAGCACACGCTCGCCCTCGTCGTTCACCAGCTCCAGCATATCCGGCGTCACCGTGAACGTCACCTGCCGGCTCTCGCCCGGCGCGAGGTGGATGCGGCGGAACGCGACCAGGCTCTGCTGCGCAACCGTCACTGACGCCTCCAGGTCCGCGACGTAGAGTTGCACGACCTCATCTGCGGCCCGGTCGCCCGTGTTCCTGACCGTAACCGTCGCGCTCACGCTCTCGCCGCTGCGAATCGTGGCGTGGTCCAGCGCCAGCCCCTCGTATGCGAATGTCGTGTAGCTGAGCCCGAAGCCGAACGGGTACAGCGGCTCGACCGTGGCAAACCGATAGGTGCGGCCCGCCATGTTGTAGTCCTCGAAGGGCGGCAGGTCTGCGGTCGCCTTGGGGAAGGTCAGCGGCAGCTTGCCGGACGGCGCGACATCGCCGAACAGGACGTCCGCGACCGCCGCGCCGCCGAGCTGGCCCGGATACCAGACGTACACGACGCCTTCCACCATGTCTGCCAGTTCGCCCAGCGCAACCGGCGCGCCGCCCGTGATGACGAGGACGACCTTCGCACCCGCCAGGCACAGCTTCTTGACATACGCGGCCTGCGACTCGGGCAGTTCGATTTCGGTCCGGTCGCCGTTCTCCGGCGTCATGATTGCGTCACCCTCTTCGCCTTCCATGAGCGGCGACAGGCCCACGCAGGCAATCGTCACGTCGCTGGCCGCGGCCATGTAGGTGGACCAATCGTGCGCCGTCGCATTCGGCGTGGCGAACTGGCAGCCGGGCCGGTACTCGACCTTGACGCCTTCCGGCGCACGCGCGACGATGCCCTCCACCAGCGTCACCATGCCCGCATTCATGCCGTGGTAGTTGCCCAGCAGCACATCCAGGTTCGCCGCCGCCGGTCCAATGACCGTGATGACCTTCGCATCCGGCTTGATGGGCAGGATGGTGTTTCTATTTTTAAGTAGCACAACCGACTGGACCGCGGCCTCGTGCGCCAGCTTGAGGTGCTCCTCGCAGCCGACAATGCTCATGGGCGTGTTTGCGTACGACACACGCTCCGCCGGGTCGAACATGCCGAGCTTGAAGCGCGTCCGATACATGCGGGCCAGCGAGCGGTCTACATCCGCCTCGGTCAGCAGGCCGCGCTCCAGGGCCTCGCCCAGCTTCTCGTAGGTACAAAAACACGCGTTGTCGCACCCCGCTTTCACGGCCAGCGCCGAGCTTTCGGCCGCGTCCGCCGTGAGCTTGTGCCCCTGGTGGATGTCGTTGATGGCGCCACAGTCGGAGACGACATGCCCCTGGAAGCCCCATTTGCCGCGCAGGATGTCCACCAGCAGCGTCTGGCTGGCGCAGCACGCCTCGCCGTTCGTGCGGTTGTACGCGCCCATGACTGCCTCGACCTGCGCATCGACGACGAGCTTGCGGAACGCGGGGAGGTAAGTCCCATACAGGTCGCGCTTGGAGACGACTGCGTCGAAGGTGTGGCGCAGCTTCTCGGGTCCGCTATGGACTGCATAGTGCTTGGCACATGCGGCGGCCTTCATATATCGCGGGTCGTCGCCCTGCAGCCCCCGCACGAACGCGGAACCCATCTCTCCGGTCAGCACGGGATCCTCGCCCCACGTCTCCTGCCCGCGGCCCCAGCGCGGGTCGCGGAAGATGTTGATATTGGGCGACCAAAACGTCAAACCCTGGTAGATCATCGTCCCGCCGTTGCGCCGCATCGCCTCGTGGTGTTTGGCACGCGCCTCGTCGCCGATGGCCGAAGCGACCCGCCGCACCAGCTCAGGATTCCATGTCGCGGCCATGCCGATAGCTTGCGGGAACACGGTCGCGCGGCCGTTGCGAGCCACCCCGTGCAGGGCCTCGCTCCAGTAGTCATAGGCCGGGATGCCCAGCCGGGTGATCGGCGGGCACGCATTGCACATCTGGCTGAGTTTCTCTGCCAACGTCATGCGGCCAATCAGGTCATCCACGCGCTGCTCGATGGGCAGGTCAGGATTCAGGTAGGGAGCTGTGGCTTCAGTCATTGAAAGCGTCTCCTTGGTGAGGTGTTTGATGGGAAGAGTCTATGTATTATAATGCCTCTCACGCAGTTGGAAAAACCTTTCCGCTATCTTGACAAAGGAGTCAGCCATGTCAGCATTGTCCGCTCAAGTCTATCTCGACACCCACCGTACGGTCGGTGCCATCTCGCCGCTCCTGTTCGGAGGGTTTGCCGAGCATATGGGGCGTTGCGTCTACGA
>DAOUGK010000169.1:0-2723 GCA_034429055.1 Anaerolineae bacterium
CGGTTGGGGCCGCTGCTGTTGACGGGCGCGGGAACATCCCTATAGCTGGAAACGTCCACTCGCCTGGATGACTTTGTAGCTGAAATTCGCGACGAAGGCCATGAGCTTCTCGCGCAGATCCCGCCAGTCGTCGCTATCGAGGATCTGCTTCATGGTTTCCAGGTCATCGGTCACGGCGCCGGTGAGAATCTGCGGACCCTTGCCGTAGACCGTGTACCACGCTTCCGTGGGTTGCAGGCCCAGGCGCATCAACCCAGGGGCAAACTCCTGCATGATGAACTCGAAATATGGCTGCTCTTGCCCTGACTTGATGTCCCACTTCAACAGAAGCTTTACCATGGGCGGCCTCGTCGGTAGATGAATCGAATGCCATGAGGATACCAGAATCGAATGCTTTGCGCAAGTCATTGTGCGGACGCAGAGCGATTTCAGATTTAGGCGGAGTCGAGGCTTCAGCCGGTCAGGCTGACTACGCACGCTCACTGCCAAACCGGCTGAAGCCTCGACTCCAGCACAGCGTCGGTCTCGTCCCAATCCTGCTGCTTACGGCCGTGCTACTGACCGCGCTGTCCGGCTCAACGCTGGCTGCACAGGACGCACCGGACACCCTGACCCTCGCAGAGCAGGCGGCAGCCGCGGGCGATGCGGCTGAAGTCCGGCGGCTGCTGCGAGAGACCTACGGCGACGAGGCTGCCTTCCGGCCGGATGCGAGTCCGCCCGCGGCAGCACAGGCGCTCCTGACCGTATCGACTGCGCCCGGCGAGCGCATCTACGACCTGCGGCTCGTGCCTGCCGGCGAACCGGACGCCGCTCAGCAGATGCTCGACCAGGCCGCCGCTATCCTCGCTGGGATTGCAGACACCCAGTCGTCGGGCGACCGGCTGACCTTCCGCCTGCCGTTCAGCGACACGGCTGATCTGCTGGCACAGCAGGCACGGCTGCGAGCCGCGCTGCCCGCGGAGCCGGAACTGGCGCTGCTGGCGGCCGCGCTCGCGCCCGATGTCCTGACCTGGCACGCCAACGCGCTGCCCCTGGCGCACGCGGTGCTGTATCGGGAGGACGTGGACCTGGGACCAGCCGCTGCCGCCTGCGAGGGCCGGGCCGCTGCGCTGGACACTGCGGCAGCGGCAGCCGCTGCGCCTGCAGGTGATGACCGGCTGGCCCGCGTTCAGGCCCGTCTGTGGGCCGCCGACGCCGCCGCCTGGCGAGCCTTCTGCACGCGCAGCCGGACCACTTACACGGTGTCGTTGACGGCAGAGCGCCCGGCGCGGCGGTGGGCAGTGGCTGCCGGTGCGACGCGCCGCCTGGAAGCCGAGGCCCGCCTGTGGCGCTCCGACCGGCTCATGGGAGCAGGTGCCGGGGCCGCGCTGGCAATCGTCCTGTTCGTCGCCGCGCTCTGGCGCGCGAGCGCGCGGCCGGGCGTGCTAACCGCGGAAGACGCGGAGTACACGGAAGACTGACCCTGTTTAGTGTCCGCCTGCTCTGGCCGGTCTCGGCTGTGGCTTCGCCACAGCACACCGAGCCAGAGGGGCACGGTCAGAGACCGGCCCCAGCCATTTTCCGACAGACACTACCTGTTTGGCAGCTTCCGCGTACTCCGCGTCTTCCGCGGTAGAAACTAAAGCTCGATGTCCCGCTTGAGGAATCCTGCCAGCAGCTTGACCGCACCCTCCACATCGCGGCGGTCCACGATCTGCGACGGCGTGTGGACGTGGCGGCTGGGGAACGACAGGCAGCTCGCGGGGACGCCGGCGCGCGTGGTCTGCATCGCGAACGCGTCGGTCGTGCCGCCGGTCAGCACCTCGAGCTGATACGCGATGCCCTCCGCCTCGGCCACGGCGACGAGCGCCCGGTTGAGCCCGACGTGGCTGATCATGCCCGAGTCCTGCACCTTGATCGCAACCCCGCGGCCCATCGCCACATCCATGACCGGCCGGGGATAGGGCGTGTCGCCGGTCAGCGTCACATCCAGCGCGATGGCGATCTCCGGATCGACCGCATAGGCCGACGTGCGCGCCCCGCGCACCCCCACTTCCTCCTGCGTCGTGAACACGGCGTACAGGTCGTGCTTGATCTCGACGCCCTGCAGGTCCTTGAGCAGTTGCGCCAGCGCGATGCAGCCCGCCCGGTCATCCATGTTGGGCGAGAACCAGGCGTTGCCCTGCGCGCTGAAGCTCGGCCAGAACTGCGCTACGTCGCCGACCCGCTGCTGCACCTCGGCGCGGCTCGTTGCACCCACGTCGATATACATATCGCGCAACTCCGGCAGGTCCTTGCGGCGGTCGACCTTGCCGTCCAGCCCGATGGTCCCGACCGTGCCGTCGGTGAAGCGCACCTGCGCGCCCCAACAGGTCGTCGGGTAGACTCCGCCCACCGCGACGAAGCGCATGAAGCCCTTCTCGTCGACGTGCGTCACCATGACGCCGATCTGGTCCATGTGTGCGGCGACCATCACGCGCTTGCCGCCGCCGGTCCCCTTGCGGACCGCGACCAGGTTGCCGAGCGTATCCACCTCGACCGAATCCGCCAGGCCGGCGATCTCGTCGCGGATCGCGGCCCGAATCTCATCTTCAAACCCCGAGACGCCAAACGCCTCGGCCAGTCGTTTCGCCAGTGGTTCCAAGTGTCTCCCCCTTCTTAGCGGGCCAGATGCCCGCGCTCGATCCGCCGCAGCGCCGCGCCGACCAATGCCGCGGTCGCAGCCAGGTCGTTGAGGTTCAGGA